>DGWL01000089.1 GCA_002396125.1 Porphyromonadaceae bacterium UBA4259 | reverse complement strand
TTGTTTTGATTGCAAAGTTAATAAAAAACTATAGTAAGTAAACTGTTTTACAAATAGGTAATTCACGAATAATTGTTTTCCGTGAATTACCATTGAATATATTATTGTGAAGCTAGGTTACATTCTTGCTTTCTGTTTCTCGCCTGCACCTGAGCCACGATACTTGCTTTGAGTTGTGTTGAATTTCCAGGTTAGGTCGAGCATGAAGGTGCGGCGGGCGGGGTTATAAGTTGATATCTCGCGAATGCCGTAGATTACAGCACCAGTTTTGTTGGTGTTGAAGATGTCGTTGCAACGCAGGTCGGCAGTCAGTGTTCCCAGTCGTCCCAAGCTGAAGTCGCGTTGCACACCTAAGCTTGTGTTGAAGCGGGTTTTGGTAAGGCGGAAGTTGTTGTAGTCACCACGTGACGCCCATACCATGACGGCGCTCAGACGGAAGCCTTTTGGCAACTCAATACCATTTTGCCACACGAGGTTCACATAGGGATGGTTGAGTGTGAGGATTGAAACGTCGGCGCAAGGAGTCTTATAATTCTGGAACACGGCGAATGCGCTCCACTGTGGATGCCAGCAGCCAATCACTGGACTTGCCACAAAATTGATTGACAATTGATTGAAATCCTCGGTGCTATTGATTGGGCGCACGAGGCTTACCAGTGGATCGTCGGCACCGGGATAAGGCTCTGTCGACATTGTCTCACAGTCCTTAATGCGACTATAGTTAAGGGTGAGGTTCATCCACTTGTAGGCAGTGTTGAGCACGAGGCTGTGAGTGTAGGTCGGCTTCAGGTAGGGGTTGCCACTCTGGTAGGTGTAGCGGTTGATATACACTGTTGAACTGGTGAGGCTGCCATAGTTTGGGCGCTGGATGTCGCGACGGTAAGAAAGCGACAGTTGCACGTCACCAATGGGCATAGAGATTACTGCGGTGGGGAACCAGTCGCCGTAGTTGCGGCACACCTCATCCTCGCGCACGCCAAAGTTGAAATAGTCGTTCTTGAGGTGCTCATAGCGCAATCCCACTTGTGCAAACACACGGCCAAACAGTCTTCCATATTCCATGAACGCTGCAGTCGATGACTCGTTAATCTTGGTGTCGGTGGCCTTAACTGGCACGGCGTCAGTGGCAGTGAACGAGTAAGCATCGGTGCGATGATTGTGTGAGTACTCACCGCCGAGCGAAAAGTTGCCTTTCCACACGGGATAAGAAAAGATTAATTTTGTGGCCCAGAAGTCGTTGCCGCTGCGGGTGTTGCTCTCAATGCTACGTTGTGAGGTCTCTCCTGTGTCCAATGTTGCAGTCTCAAATGTGCTGCCCGGAGTCTCGGTTTTGTCGAAGAGTCCGTCCACGTTGAAGTCGATGCCTAGTTTGCCTATCTTGCCGTTGTAATAGGCGTTGAAGATATGCTTCTTGAAGGTGTCACTTTGACTGATGTCGCTCTCGGAATGCTCTGTCAGGATGTCGTTCACATAATTGTCGGTATAGAACATGTCGCTGAAATCGGTGCCTGGGTGGCGGTCATATTTATAGAACGCTCCCAAGCTATGGTTCTCGTTAAACATATAGTTCACTTGCAATTGTGGTGACCAGCCTTTCCAAATGTTTTTCCCTTCCTGAGTTGTCACGCTCTTAATGTGGTCGGGACCAACGTAGTAGATAAGCTCGTTTTCCTGCAACTGCTTGGCGTGTCCGTAACGTCCTGCCCAGAATGAGGCAGTAAGGTCTAAGCCACCGATGCGGTAGTTCATGTCGAGGTTGTTGGCAATGGTGTATCCATATTGGTACATTCCATTAAGGTTGTTCTGGAAACTAAATCCCTCACCTTGCGCTTTCTTGAGCTGGATGCGCACTACTGCCTTAGTTGAGGCAGCATAGCGTGCTCCAGGGTTCTGAATCACGTCGACGTGCTCAATTTGGTCGGAGCGCAGGCGTGAGAGTTCGCTCATGTCTTGAACCTTACGACCGTTGATATACACCTCGGCATCGCCACGGCCAAGCACCTTCACGCCGCCGTCGCGCTCAGCCTCGAGCGATGGCACTCTCGCTAGTGCGTCGGCCACAGTTCCAGCCTTCTCAAGGATAGTGCCTTCGATGGTGGTGCGCATGGCGTCACCCTTAACACGGGTTTTAGGAAGATTGCTCACCACTACCACCTCGCCCAGCAGTGTGGCTTCGGGCAGCAAAGTGATAGTGCCCAGATCGACAACACTTGAATTGATATACAATGTTTGATAGCCGATGTAAGAAATCTTCACGAGTCCGCCATTTTGTAATGCAGTAAGTTTAAATGTTCCTTGCTCGTCGGTGATGCCCCCCTGCACATAGGTTGAGTCGGGCATCGATAACATGACAACATTGACATAAGGCATGGGGTCGCCATTCTCGTCAACAACTTTGCCGTTAACATCGGGTGCTTTGGCACCTGCGCTCAATGCTATCATCATGATAATTGTTAGAGCTGTAAATTTCAAAACTAAATATTTCATTTTACCTTATTTTTTTAATTATACATATTGTTTGCTTTGTTCACTCATTAGATGTAATGACCGCCACATAGCCAAGTGTTACAGTTTATCTATTTCGTCTTGCAAGTTAGCGAAAAATCGCCCGGCATGGGCACCATCCATCTGCACATGATGAAACTGAAAACTGATGGGCAACGTGGTTTTGAACCACCCTTTGCGATATTTCCCCCACATGACCATAGGATTGTTAAGTCCCTTGGCATATTGGTTAATGATGCAATCTAATTCAGTTTCAATCATTGCCGATGTGCCTATTACCATTGTCTGCTCGTGGGAACTGCTTTCACAGTTTTGGATTGCCAATCGCGTCAGGGCCATGTAATCGTGGTTAAAACGGCTCAAGCCGTGTGTGTGGGGGATGTCGCATGAGTTGATGTCGCCTTCTTTGTTTTTCACAATCACATTGACAGCTAGGCAGTCATATTTATATAACTTGCCATGCTCGGGTAGGACATAGAACTGCTCAACTTGACTTGCCGCTTTACCGATGCACCAGCATAGAAGCATGTTGAAACTCGTGCCATGCTTTTTGCTATATTTCAGAAGCTTTGTCACATCCAGCGTTTTCACAAGAGTGACCATTGGCATAGGCGATGACATCCAGAGATTGAATGCATCTCGGCGATTGCTGTCCTGTGGATTAATCTCAGTCTTCATTGTTTCAATAAGGGTGATAGTAGGGATGCTCCTTGACCGGAGATTACTGTCTTTTAAATATTACAATTTCGGCATCAACGCCATCTTTGCCGTATTCACTCACGAAGATGTGGCGCTCATCGCAAGCAATGCCAAAGCAACGGCCTGGAGAGTCAAGGCGCTCAACTTGGTTGCACCAGTAGGTGGCGTTGTCATCAAGCAATTTCACTTTGTTGCCGTTGACCTCATATTCCATATTGATATAAGAGCCTTGCAGGACAAATAGGTTGTTAATCTCGGGCATACCGCTGATGCCTAGCGCGTTTACCTCATCAATGAGTTTCTGCTTGATAGGCGATGTGGCATGAGGGAGCTGGTCGGCTGGCAATTGCCAACGTTTCAGACTAGGATAAAACTGGCGGAGCACGTTCTTATACTCCTCGCGATTGAGGGTCTCTCCAGTGTTTTTGTTGTACTCATCTACATACTGCGAGCAGAATTCCACCATTTCCTCCATTGTGAAGTCGCCAGTGTAAGCTCCATCCTTGTAGCAATAGATGCAATAATCCTTATTCTTACTCCCATCGGCATTGGTGCCGAGCAGTTCCTCTGTGAGCGGCATTCCGCAACTTTGACAAAATTTTAGTTCCATATTTATTATCGTTTTTATGATACAAAATTATAAAATTATGATATGTCGTGGTAAAGCCATGAATTATTGTAACACTTAACCTAAAAGAGCATAACTATGAACCATTAACTATAACTCTGAACTATTAACTATTAACTATTCCTTAATGCTTACTCCGCCGAGCATATTGCTGGCAATGATATGTAGGGTAGGGGTGTTAGGAATGCTCCTGCCCACAGTTTCGTTGCCTACACCGCCAATGAAACTGCGGCTCTTTACCTCAATGTTGATACCAGCTGGTACTAACAACTCTACGCCACCAGCAAAGGTATGGATGTCGATTTCCTCATCTTCATTAATGACAGCTTGGCGCAAGTCGAGCCTCAGGCCACCGAAGAAAGCGTCAAGGCATGCGCCATGAAACTGCTCGCCGCGATAGACATACTCGTCACCTCCAAACCTCACGGCACAGTTAATTCGCTTGCCGTTCTCGTCTTGAGGTACTGGGCGCTGTAGCCACTGTTCGGGGTTGCGCTGATAGCTGCTCACAATGAGCTTAATGCCTATAATAAGCAAAAGAGCAGGAGCCAGATATTCCGCCCAAGGATGTTGCCACACCCAGTCAAACCAGTCAAGGTGGAAAATCCCCCACATGCTCACCAGCTTCATCATGGCGGCTAAAATAAAAATGATTCCAATAATTGTTCGTCGGGTCATAATCGTATATTTTTTTGCGTGCAGCGCTGAATTGCCTGCGATATTTTAAATAAATCAGGCGGCGCCTCGGCAATGCTCATGCAAGCATGGCACTGCACTCGACTTGCACTGATTTTGACTGCAAAATTGCGGCAAAAACACAGTTACAGCAAGTATTTGGGATATTCTGCACGCTTTTGTGACGAACGGTAATAATAGTGTGACGAACAGCACAAATGTGATGAAAGTTTTTGTAGTAATGTGGTTTTATATTACCTTTGTCATTGTTATGAATGGAGAAAAGAGACAAACAATAAAGATTCGCATCATCAGCGTGTGCTTTGCAGTTGTGGTACTGGCTGTTTTCAAGCCTTTTGGTCTTGATGTATGGCAGTGGCAAGCCTATGCACATCTTGTAGTGGTTGGAGGGCTGGGAATACTTTCCTGCATTCTCACCGAGGCAATCTTGGTTTACATGCTCAAGCGCCCTGGCTCCCTTGACCGTGGAGTGGATTATATTATCAGGCGCAATCTATGGTTCCAGCTCATCAACACACCGCTCGTCTCGCTCATGATATGCCTGTATCGTCATTTCGTGCTCAGCGACAAGGTTGACGGTAATCACCTCTCATGGGGCAATTTCTTTGAGACACTTGTGATTATGGCATTTTGCTCATTTCTCATTGGCATTTACTGGCGTTTCAAGTTCCGTGGCAAGTATCTTGCAGCCGAACTCGAAGAAACCAAACAGATGAATGAGCAACTGCAACGATTGCAACAAGAAAAAAGTGTTGTCAAGTTAGAAGAGAAGACGATTCTCGCCAGCGAAGAGACTCAATCGGTATCAACTATTCAACTGTCAGGAACCACCAGTGATGTGGTAACTTTGCATGTCCCCAATTTGCTGTATGTTGAGTCGGTAGGAAACTATGTGAAAGTTTTACAGATTCATGAGGGTAAAGTTGTGAGTGACATGCTGCGAGCCACTTCAAAGCAAGTTGAGATGCAGTTGCAGCAATTTAATGTGATTGTACGCTGCCATCGGGCTTTTCTGGTAAATTTATGGCAAGTTGAGAAAGTGATTTCAAAGGCAGGCTCAATGCAACTGCTAATTAAGCATAGTAACGATTCAATACCAGTGTCACGAAGCAACATGACAAGCGTGAAACAAGCTTTATCACAAAACAAATACAACCGTTAATACTCCCTTTTTTGAATAGAACAACAGCCTTCATCTCAAAAAAGAATGCTGTTGTGTTGGTGTTTGAGCTTTCGGTGACTTCCTCGAGTGGCAACTTTCATCTATCAATCACGTTCAAGTATCATAATAACTTGAATACCTTTATAAGATTTCATTTAAAATATATTTTATACTATAAAGATAGTAATATTTCTACTTTTAGGCAAATAGTTCAAGATTTTTTTCTAATTATTTTATGGATTTGCTAAAAAAATATTATATTTGCATTTGGATTGCAGAGGCAATCAGATAATTTTGAAATAATAGAAGCGTTAGCTTATCTTGTTGTAGAAAACGTAGGAAATTTTCTAAAATGGCAAGAGTGGCAGAGCGGTTCTCACGCTATGGCGTGGGCTGCATTTTCACATCTTCCATTTTGGGTTTCCTACGACCTTCTACAAAAGTGTGGCATAATTCAGCTCACGTTTTTATTTTATATTTATTCAAGGTTTTGGGCTGGAACCTATTAGCTGTTTGTTGTTATGAAAAAATCATTTTATTTTATTATTTTTTGTTTTTTTGCCATAAATGCAATGGCTGAAATCAAAACTGATGTGAACCAAGATGGGTATGTGACAACTGCTGACGTGACTTGTATTTTTGATCATATACTTGGCTACAACTCATCCAATTATTTTAATTGTGATGTGAATGGTGATGGATTGGTCAATGCGGCAGATTTGACTTTTATGTATAAAAAATTGGTCGAAGGAACTGACCAAGAATATAATGTAATTGAGTTTAGTGTTAATGGTGCTACGTTTAAAATGATATACGTGGCTGGTGGAACATTTCAAATGGGTGCAACAGATGAACTAGAAGACGTTAGCTTTAATAATGCAAAGCCTACATTTAATGTCTCACTTAATGATTATTATATAGGTCAAACAGAAGTTACTCAGGAGTTGTGGCAAGCTGTAATGGAGAATAATCCTAGTTATTATAAAGGAAAGACTGGTGAGGATCATTCTCAACATCCAGTAGAGCAGATTAGCTGGAATGATTGTCAAGAATTTGTTGCAAGACTCAATCAAATGACTGGCATGAACTTTAGACTACCCACCGAAGCAGAATGGGAATTTGCTGCTCGCGGAGGAAATTGTAGCCAAGGATACATATATTCAGGTAGCTATAATGTTAATGAAGTTGCATGGTATAGTCTTAATTTGCCCTCGCATTTTCCTGCAACTAGTGGTTTTGGCACTCAACCAGTAGCTCAAAAGAATCCTAATGAGTTAGGTATTTTCGATATGAGTGGTAATGTTCAAGAGTGGTGTCAAGATTGGTTTGGAGAGTATACATCACATCCTAAGACAAATCCTTGTGGTCCCGAAAATGGTTACTACCGTGTGAATCGTGGTGGGGATTATGGGCATGTTGAAATTTGTTGTATGATACCATATCGATTAAAGATGCCACCTGACGGTTGGAGTAGCTCTGTTGGGATGAGGCTTGCCCTTTAATACAACAACCGCCATCAAGAAATTAACTTTCCTGATGGCGGTTTTATTAGTAATGTATATGTGCTTTAATCTTCGAGCAATGCGTCGTCGACAATGTTAGGCATTGTTACCTGCAGGCCTGGGGTGCGCTCCATCTCGCGGCGGATGGCGTCCATTGAGCCACCATTGCGAGCCCATGAGCGGCGGGCGATGCCGTTGTTAACATCCCACAGGAGCATCTGGCGGATGCGGCGGTCGGCTTCCTCGCTACCGTCGATTACCATACCGAAGCCACCATTGATGACCTCGCCCCAGCCAACACCGCCACCGTTGTGCAGGCTCACCCAAGTGGCGCCGCGGAATGCGTCGCCAATCACGTTCTGCACTGCCATGTCGGCGCAGAACTGCGAGCCGTCGTAGATGTTGCTGGTCTCGCGGAATGGCGAGTCGGTACCACTCACGTCGTGGTGGTCACGGCCAAGGACAACAGGCTTGCTGATTTCGCCGCGGCGAATAGCGTCGTTGAATGCCAAGGCAATCTTGGTGCGGCCCTCGCAGTCGGCATAGAGGATGCGTGCTTGCGAACCAACCACAAGGTGGTTCTTGCCAGCTTCACGAATCCAGTGCAGGTTGTCGGCAAGCTGACCCTTGATGTCGGGGGTCACAGTTCCCATCATGTCGTCGAGTACCTCGGCAGCGAGGCGGTCGGTAACTTCCAGGTCGTGAGGGTCGCACGAGGTGCAAACCCAGCGGAAAGGACCGAAGCCATAGTCGAAGAACATGGGACCCATGATGTCTTGCACGTAGCTTGGATAGCGGAAGTGGGTTTCATCCTTCATGATGTCGGCACCGGCGCGGCTGGCCATGAGCATGAAGGCGTTGCCGTAGTCAAAGAAGTACATGCCATCGGCAGTCAGGCGGTTGATAGCCGCTACCTGGCGGCGCAGCGACTCAAAGACGCACTCCTTGAAGCGCTCGGGCTCCTCGGCCATCATGCGCTTCGACTCCTCGAGGCTGTAGCCCACGGGATAATAGCCACCGGCATAGGGGTTGTGCAACGAAGTCTGGTCGCTACCCAGGTCAACGTGGATACCCTCGTCGGCGAGGCGCTCCCACAGGTCAACCACATTGCCCACGTAGGCCATAGAAACCACTTTCTTCTCCTCCACAGCCTTGCGAATGGCGGGGATGAGCTCGTCGAGGTTCTCGTGCAACTCGTCAACCCAACCCTGGTCGTAGCGCTTGCGCGCTGCCAGTGGATTAATCTCGGCTGTAACGCTCACCACACCGGCAATGTTACCGGCCTTGGGTTGAGCACCACTCATACCGCCAAGACCTGCGGTAACAAAGAGTGGGATGCGCTTCTCGCGCTCGTCGCCCATCACCTTGCGGGCAGCGTTGAGCACTGTGATAGTTGTGCCATGCACGATGCCTTGAGGGCCAATGTACATGTAGGAGCCGGCTGTCATCTGGCCATACTGGCTCACTCCCAGAGCATTCATGCGCTCCCAGTCGTCGGGCTTGCTATAGTTGGGAATAACCATACCATTGGTCACCACCACGCGTGGAGCATCCTTGTGCGATGGGAAAAGTCCCAGTGGATGGCCGCTGTACATAACGAGAGTTTGCTCGTCGGTCATCTCGCTCAAGTATTTCATCACCAGGCGATATTGAGCCCAGTTCTGGAACACGGCGCCATTGCCACCATAGGTGATAAGCTCATGAGGATGCTGAGCAACCGCCTTGTCGAGGTTGTTTTGAATCATCATCATGATGGCGGCAGCCTGACGGCTGCGATGTGGATAATCGTCGATGGGACGTGCCTTCATCTCGTAGCGTGGACGCAGGCGATACATATAGATTCGGCCATACTTCTCGAGCTCTTCGCGGAACTCGGGCAACAAAGTGGCGTGATGCTTAGCCGGGAAGTAGCGCAACGCATTGCGTAGCGCCAATTTCTTCTCTTCGGGGTTGAGAATATCCTTGCGCTTGGGCGCGTGGTTAATCTCGGGATCGTAAGGCATTGGTTCGGGCAACACATCGGGTATACCAGCCCTGATGTCGGCCATGAATTCTTCTCTTGTCATTGTTGCGTTTTTTTTACTAGAAATTCTATATTTTCTAGATTGACTATTTGTTCTGGATTATTTATAACTTGGTTTCTACAATTGCTGTGATGTCGGCTTCCTCGGCGTTGGCTTTCTTGATGAGCTCATTGGCCTCGGCGATGAGGGCGTCGGCAGTGGCGCGGTCCTTGAGCGAACCGGCGTTGATTTTAACATTCATGCCGGCTCCAAGCACTGCGGCACGAGCGGCGAGAACACCCACTCCGGCATCGCTAACGCTGTTGGGGTTGCCCTCCATTACCATAGCACGGCACAGGTCAAACACCTTGAACGACTCCTTCATGGTGCGCAAGGGAACTTGAGCGGCATAGAGGGTGGCATCCTGAATGGCGGCGCTGCGTGCTGCCTTGTCCTCGTCGGTCTTCTTGGGCATCCCGAAGGCTGCCATGATGCGGTTGAAGGCCTCGGTGTCCTCGTCAACGAGGTGCAGCAGTTCGCGTGAAATAGCCTGACCCTTGTCGGCCCACTCGCTGAACTCCTTCCAGCGGTCGTCCCATCCGGGCTTGTGGCTCGAGAGGTTGGCGACCATCGTGCCAAGAGCGGCACCCAGTGCGCCCATATAGGCCGAGATAGTGCCACCACCAGGAGCTGGTGATTCGCGCGAAGTTTCCTCGGCAAAACCAGTAACAGTGAGGTCGACCAGCTTGCTGGCGCTGTCGTCTTGAATCATATATTCAATCACCTTCTCCTTGGGGTCGAATGGTTTGAGATCGTCGAGGCCCAACGAATGGATGGCAATCTCAATAATGTCACCCTCGGGAATACCGGTTGAGCGGTGCTGCTTCTCAAGGAAGTATTTACCGGCCTCAATCAAGCAACGCTTGGGCAGCAAGCCCACAATCTCGGTGCCTGTGACGCGAATGCCGCGGTTTTGAGCGCAGCGGCTCACTTCATCAAATGCCACGTGAAGTGGAGTGGTGTTGATGTCGGTAATGTTCATCGACACCTGTGCAATCTTATATTCGTCGATATACCAACCAATGGCCTTTGTGCCCTTGAGAGTGCCAGGCTGCATGATGGTGTTGCCGTTCTCGTCCTTCTTGGGAGTGCCGGTGATGGGGTTTCCTTCACGCACGGGACGCCCTTTTTCGCGAACGTCGAAGGCGATAGCGTTGGCACGGCGAGTGCTGGTGGTGTTGAGGTTGAAATTGGTGGCAATCAAGAAGTCGCGTGCACCCACAGCGGTGATGCCGGTGCGAGCTACCTTCTCGTCGATGGGGCGTGCTCCAAAGTCGGGGGCACCATCCTTCGACACAAGCTTCTCGGCAAGAGCCTCATATTCACCCTTGCGGCACACCGCCAAGTTGCGGCGCTCGGGAGTGAAGGCGGCAGCCTCGTAGCAGTAGCAAGGAATCTGGGCCTCGTTGGCAATGCGCTCAGCCAGCTTTCGCGCCAGTTCGGCACATTCCTCAAGAGTGATGCCGGCGATAGGAATCAATGGGCACACGTCGGTGGCACCCATGCGTGGATGAGCGCCGTGGTGCTGACGCATGTCGATGAGCTCACCTGCGCGTTTTACCACTTGGAAAGCTGTTTCCACAACTGCCTCGGGGCTTCCCACAAAGGTCACCACTGTGCGGTTGGTTGCCTCACCAGGGTCCACGTCGAGCAGTTTCACACCCTTAGCCTGGCGAATAACGTCAGTAATTTGGTTAATCACGTCCATGTTGCGTCCCTCGCTAAAGTTTGGCACGCATTCAATAAGTCGGTTCATGTTGTTCTTTTAGGTTGTTTTATAGTTAATGTTTTTATTTTTAGCTAGATTGACTAGATTTTCTAGAGGTTCTAGAAGTTCTAGATTCGTGCATTGCTTTACTAGTAGGCTTGACCGGTGGCGGCAAGCAGCGTGTTGTGCATGAGCGACACGATGGTCATGGGACCCACGCCGCCGGGCACTGGAGTGATGTAGCTGCACTTGGGAGCCACATGCTCAAAGTCAACGTCGCCACACAGCCGCCAGCCACGCTCGCGGGTCTTGTCCTCAACACGAGTGGTGCCCACATCAATTACCACAGCACCTTCCTTCACCATGTCTTCCTTGACAAATTCAGGGCTGCCGAGGGCAGCAATCAGGATATCGGCCTGCAGACACATCTCCTTGATGTTGGGGGTAGCGCTGTGACACACCGTGACGGTGCAGTTGCCGGGCTTAGCCTTTTGCATTAGCATGTTGGCAATGGGTTTACCCACGATGTTGCTTCGGCCCAGCACCACGCAGTGCTTGCCGCGAGTCTCGATGCCGTAGCGATCGAGCAGCATCACTATTCCCGATGGAGTGGCAGGCTTGAAGCATGGCAGCCCTATCATCATGCGCCCCACGTTGATGGGATGGAAGCCATCAACGTCCTTGCGGTAGTCGATAGCCTCAATCACGTCTTGCTCGTTGATGTGCTTGGGCAGTGGCAGTTGCACAATGAAACCGTCAACGCCGTCATCATTGTTGAGTTCCTGAATCTTGGCGATGAGCTGGTCTTGAGTCACGGTTTCCTCCATGCGGATGAGCGACGAGTCGAAGCCACATTGCTCACATGCCTTAGTCTTCGATGCCATGTAACTCTCGCTACCGCCGTCGTGCCCCACGAGCAGACCCACCAGGTTAGGCCTGCGGCCACCACGTGCTACAACTTCTTTAACTTGTGCCGCAATCTCCTCCTTGATTTGCGCCGATATTTTCTTTCCGTCAATTATTTGCATATAGTTTTATTATATTTTTAATTTGCAAAATTACGCAAAAGCACTCACACGGCAAAAGGTTTCACTCTTTTATTAGAATTTATTAAGAGTACCACCAAGTTATATCAACCAAAAGGCGACTCCATTATGCACAGAGTCGCCTTCATTAAATTTTCAAAGAGTTACTTAACTAGTTTCCCAAGATGAGTTTGTAGACGGCAGTAACGTCGGCACTATTGATGTTACCGTCGGCATTTTGGTCGCCGTTAACAATCTTGCTTGAGTCGTTGTTGAGGATAAACTGATAGAGTGCGGTGACATCGGCACTGTTGCACACTCCATCACCGTTCACATCGCCGGTAACTGTCGATTGCCCAGCCATGCCATTGATAACAACATACTGGTTCTTAACCACATTGCCACCCAGGCTCACGTAGCCATCGGTATCAAGATAAGCGCCAGCCGGCTCGGTGATGTTGCCCCACAGGTCTTTATTAACTACTAATAGTGAGCTATTGTTAAAACCATTTGTTTTAACCTGTGCATTCTTGCTATTTACATAAAGTGAACCTATGCGCATACCAATGGAATTGGCTACGGTGTGAACAAGGGCATCTCCGGTCACTGTAAGGTTGGCACTTGAGCCGAGAAGGCCGTAGATGGCGCCACTACCAATTAGTGTTCCAGAGCCCGAAACTATTGCGTCACCTTGCAGCGAAATGCCTACACCATTATTAGAATGAAGCATATTTTCGCCCTCAACATCGATGTTGAGCACAGGCAGTGTCTCACTTGCAGTGAAGCGCAAAGCGTCTTGGCTTCCCATGACTGCTTGCACACCATTAAGGTAGAGCGTACCGGCGGCATAGCGCACCTTGCCGTCGCCCAGCACGTCGTCTTGATTGACCGAATTCACCTTGGTTCCCGCAATTGTGATGGGATAGACCTCGCCACCCACCGTCACCTGGCATGTTTCCTCAATGCCGTTGATGGTGATAGTGATAGTTGCCGACTTGCCAATCATTGCCGGGTCGTCGGTGGCAGTGACCACGAAGGAGCGCAGACTATTGTCGTAGGTCACTGTAGCCACTTGCTCGTTGCTGCTTGCCATGGTGGGGTTCTCGTATTCCCTCCAGGCTTCGGGCAGGTCGCTGGTGATTTCGAGTGGCAGCGACTGACCCAAGTCGAGAGTGGCCTGTGCCGGTGAGATATTGAAGCTGCTGAGTGGTGCCCTCACCACTTGCACGCTGAGCCCGCCCGAGCCATAGGTAGTGCCATTCAGCATGTGTCGCACGGTAAAGCGGTAATTGTGATCATAGAGCATCGGCTGGGTGTTTGGTATCATGTCGATGGTGCGGTTGGTTTTGTCAACGACAAAGGTGGGGATGCGGTTAGCTTGCTGTGCCCAGCCTGGGAAGGGGCCAATCGCACGCTGAAAAACAACATCTACCTCGCCGTCGAATGTGGCATTGGCAGGCACAATCTCAAACGGGATACCGGTCACCGTTGTGGAGTGAGTGGTAAGATCCTCGCCATGGTTCACAATGAGCTTATAGGGGCGGAACACGCCGTTGGCATCGCTGATGTTCACCTCGACTGTAGCGGTAGCGATGTTGTCATTCTCGGGGTCTTCACTATAAACGTCGGCAAACAGCGACCACTTGTAGCCCTCGCGGTTGGCCTTGGCATAGACTGTGGTGTATAAGGTGTTGTTGTCGAGCGGTGTGGTGCATGCCGAGTTGGCATAGAACTTGAAAGGCAGCACGCCGTCTTGCATGTAGGTGCATCCCCAGCTGCTGCCCAGCACGCCCTGATAGTTGGTGGCATTGGCAGGAACGGGCTTCGCCTCAACCTTTATCACGCCATTGAGTTTGGTGCTGTAGGTGTTCTCAAAGTCGGGGGTGACAAAGTTATTACCCACGGCAGTGAGCTCCAGCTCGGCACCACGCACTTGTACCGATGAGCCGTAGAATATCTCGCTGTTGCGGTGTATTGAGCCGGCGAGCATTCCCGCGGTTTCCTTGTAGCGGGTAATCACATGGTTAATCACGCCCTGCGTGCCCAAGCCGGTGAGGCTGACAGCGCCATTGGCAGTGGGTTTCACCGAATTTACCCACCACGTCTCCAGCGACGGCCCGGGCGAGGTGATGTCGCTCAGGTAGGCGCTCCACTGTGATTGTGGCACAACGGCATATTCCTGATCGGCGCGACCGTTGGTCACGCGAATGGTGTTATTGCTAAGTATCAAAATGGGCTTAACGGGAGTGGCCGCGTTGGCACCCTTGCGCACAAGATAATGACTTGTCTCCAGATAGCCCTCGTAGGCGTCGAGCGAGACCTCACACCAGAACAAATATTCCACATCGTTATCATAGAAAGTGCGACTGAGGCTGTTCATGGTGGTTCCCACCCACTCCTGCACGAGTATTTGCTCATTACTATTCCCGTTGTGTTGCTTCTTGTATAGCTTGACCGTCTTGGTGGGATTGTCGTAGGTGAGATAGGGGTTCAATGCCGAGAAGTCGAACGTCTCGGTCTTGCCGGGCGAGGTAATCTGGGTTTGTCCGCTTTTCAGCAATCCAAAGTCGCCATAGGCATCATTGCCCGAAATGTTGTAAATGTGTGGCTGCTTGAGCTCCACAAGGCCACTATAGAGAGTTGTGCCATTGGGGCGGGCAAAGACTTTACAAGGGTCGCTCGACACGCTGGGGATGTTGTAATTGATAGCGCTACCGCCCTCAAACTTGTAGTTGGTGTTGCTAGTCGACAGCGAGCCAATAATCCTGGTGGGGCGCAGCAAGTTGATAGCAGGCGCTAAATCATACTGCTTGAAAGCCAGGAAAGGGTAAGTGCCATAGGCCTGGTAGGAGCAAC
>DGWL01000009.1:5566-24995 GCA_002396125.1 Porphyromonadaceae bacterium UBA4259 | reverse complement strand
GATTATGAGCCACCATGAGTCAATAATGTAGAACAATCCCGCGCCCAATAGCATGATGGTGACAGGCACCATAGTGCTGGCGTGGAACGACAATTTGAAATAACGCCTGGTGTCGATAATACGATATAGAAGTAGTATCACAAAAGTGATGATTGATGCGGCAATGGCACCAAAGGGGCCATAGTGCTGCACAAGCACTATGTTGAGTACCACGTTGACAAAGGCGGCCAAAAACACGCCAGGCATCGACCGCTTGGTGTCTTTAGCGCACTGGTAGCCCATGTCGAAGAAGAACACTAGAGCATAGAATGCCGCCGAGATGCCCAGCGGATAGATGTACTGGAGACTATCCTGATAGTTGCTTCCAACCAGGATGGGATAAAGCAGTTTCAGGCTAAAGGTGTAGAGGGTTAGGATAACAACAAGAATGCTGATGTAACTGTTTAGCATATTGGTGAAAAACTTGTCGCGGTCGGAGCTGTGATATTGCAGGATTGAAGTCTCTTGCCAAGCTTGATAATAAGTGAAGGCGAGCACTTGAATGATACCGGTGAATCGCGCGGCAATGGCATAGACGCCATTAGCGTCAAGGCCCACATAGTGGGAGATGAACCAGCGGTCGCTTCCCGATGTTAACCACCAGCACAGCGAGGCAGGGATGAGAGGAATGGAATACTTGAGCATGTCGGTGGCGACATCCTTGACGTTGATTCGGAACTTGAAATAGGTTGCAAGGATTTTCAGTCGGCAATCCATGAATATCAGTGCTCCCAGTCGCGCAAGGATGTTGGTGATAAAGATACCCTTAATGCCCATCCCCATTATTACGACGAAGATAATGCTAAACAGGAAAATTAACGATGACGAGATAATGCCGGTGAGCACAAAAACCTTGTTCTTGCCCAGGCCGCGTGCTATTTGCGTCACTACCTCATAGAATGTCATTACTATGAGCAGACCGAGGCTATACCACACATAGGCTATGCTGGTGAATAGTGATACTACTGCGGTGGCGATAAGGCACAGGGTGGATGTGCTCAGCAGTGTGCGGTAAATGAAAGTGACAATGCGGCTGCGGCGTTGCTCATTATCGGTGTCGAGAAGGAAGCGCAACGTGCCGTCGCGCAACTGCAGGGTTGTGAACGACAACACTAGCAGTATAATTGTGAAGCACAGGTCGTAGTAACCAAAGTCGCCGGTGTCTTTCACAAAAAACGAGTACACAGCCATCATCGCAAACGTGATGATTTTCGCACCCAAGTTGCCAATGGCATAGATGCCCAAGTCCTTCAAGAACTTAGACGAGCGCTCCTGTGTTACGTTTTGTGCCAATATATTCTTAGTTTATAATTAATAGTTTAGTGGGTCGTGTGACGATGGGAGAACAGTTTTCCCAATTGTCGTCTCTCGTTCTCTTCCTCAATAGCTGTAGATAACAGTTGCCACAGTTTGACCCACGGCCTTGAGTACAGCCTTGTCGATCCACTGCATAGTGTCGGCAGTGGTGTGCCAGCCGTCAAAGAAGCCGGTGTCGCTATCCTGGCGCATGTCGATGATGTCGATACACTTGATGCCTGCTTCGTTCACCTGCACGTGGTCGTCGGTGATGGCGCCTCCCAGCGTGTTGACGAAGTAGTTGCCGTAGCCTGCGTCGCTGGCGGCCGTCCACACCTCGTTAACCACCTCGCTGGCCCATTGCATCGACATTATTTCCTTGCTGAAGCGTGCGCCACTGGCTCCCACCATGTCGAGCAGGATGCCGAATCGTGGTGAGTAGCCTTCCACGTGGGGATGCTTTGCCCAGTATTGTGTGCCCAGAGCCCACGAGTCTTCCACGTCGTTGGTACCCCAGTCCTCGGCGTCAACGAGCAAGATGTCAACTCCTATTGTGGGGCGCTTCTCGTGCATGATGCGGGCGAGCTCAAGCAGCACACCCACACCACTGGCGCCATCGTTGGCACCCATCACCGGCTGGTGTTGCTTAGCGGGGTCGGGGTCGTTGTCGGCCCAGGGGCGGCAATCCCAGTGAGCCAGCAACAATATGCGGTCGGTGTTGTCGGGGTTGATGCAGCCTACTAAGTTCTTGATGTTGAGCGTGGTGTTGTCAAAGGTCTTGACTTGTGCCTCTTGCACAATCACGCTGTCGCAACACTGCTTGAGCTGCTGTTCCAGCCACTGGGCGCACTTGGCGTGAGCCTCAGTGCCCGGCACGCGTGGCCCAAAGTCGCACTGAGCTTTTACCATACTGTAGGCGTTGTCGCCGTCGAAGGCCGGCACCTCAACCGCTGTGGTGTTGTTTTCCACTTGCGAGGCGCTGCCTGCACTCGATTGTGGCTGCGACTTGCAGCCTGCAAGAGTCACGATAGCCATTGATAAAAGCAATAAATATTTCAAGCGCATTGTTATGCCTATCATTTAAGCGTTATCTGAAAAAAGTGAATAGTCACGTTGTTTAAAGCTTCAAGTCCTCCTCGTTTTTTGGCTTGGGAGGATAGTCGATTGTGTAGTGCAGACCGCGCGACTCCTTGCGCTCCATGGCTTGGCGCATGATGAGGTAGCCCACGTTGATGATGTTGCGAAGCTCGCAGATGCGGCGACTCACGGTGCTCTCCTTGAACAGCTTCTCGGTTTCCTCATAGAGGATGTCGAGGCGGTTCCATGCTCGGTTGAGGCGCAGGTTGCTACGCACGATGCCCACATAGGCGCTCATTATCTCGCCCACCTCCTTCTCGGTCTGGCTGATGAGCACCATCTCCTCAGGATGCTGGGTGCCCTTGTCGTCCCACTCGGGGATGTCGGTGCGGTAGTCGTAGTGGTTGTGGCAGGCGATGGCGTGCCGGGCGGCCGCGTCGGCATAAACCACAGCCTCAATCAGTGAGTTGCTTGCCAGGCGGTTGCCGCCATGCAGGCCGGTGCAGGAGCACTCGCCCACGGCATAGAGTCGCTCAATCGACGAGCAGGCGTTCAGGTCAACCTTGATGCCACCGCACAGGTAGTGAGCGGCTGGCACCACAGGGATGTAGTCTTTGGTGATGTCGATGCCCAGTTCCAGGCAGTGCTTGTAGATGTTGGGGAAGTGGTGCTTGGTTTCCTCGGCATCCTTGTGGGTCACGTCGAGGAAAACATGGTCCTCGCCACGCTGTTTCATCTCGCTGTCGATGGCGCGTGCCACCACATCGCGTGGAGCAAGCGAGAGGCGTGGGTCATACTTGTGCATGAACTCCTCGCCGGCAAGGTTGCGGAGCACGGCTCCATAGCCTCGCATAGCCTCGGTGATGAGGAACGCGGGGCGGTCGCCTGGGTGGTAGAGGGCAGTGGGGTGAAACTGAATGAATTCCATGTCCTTCACGGTTCCCTTGGCACGATACACCATGGCAATGCCGTCGCCGGTGGCGATGAGCGGGTTGGTGGTGGTGTGATACACAGCGCCAGCGCCGCCGGTGGCCATGAGTGTCACGCGCGAGAGGAAGGTGTCGACCTTGCCTGTCTTCTGATTGAGCACGTAGGCGCCATAGCACTGAATGTCGCGTGTGCGGCGGGTCACTATCTTGCCCAGGTGGTGCTGCGTGAGAATCTCAACGGCAAAGTGGTTGTCAAAGATGTCGATGTTGTCGTGGGCCTTCACGGCCTCAACGAGCGACTGTTGTATCTCGTGGCCGGTGTTGTCGGCGTGGTGCAGGATGCGGAACTGGCTGTGTCCTCCCTCGCGGTGTAGGTCGAAGTCGCCCTTCTCGTTCTTGTCGAAGTCTACGCCCCAGTCAATCAGTGCCTTGATTTGCTCGGGAGCACGGGTCACCACTTGTTTCACGGCCTCGGTGTCGCTCAGCCAGTCGCCTGCGACCATCGTGTCGTGAATGTGCTGCTCAAAGTCGTCAACTTCAAGATTGGTGACACTTGCCACTCCGCCTTGAGCCAGGTCGGTGTTAGCCTCGTCGAGGCTGGTTTTGCACACCAGCGCAACCTTGCCGGTGCCGGCAACCTTCAGGGCAAAGCTCATTCCGGCAACACCCGATCCAATTATAAGATAATCATATTTGTAAGTCATAGTTTCTATATTATTTGTATGTGTCCTCACTGTGAGAGTTCTCAGGTGAGAGCTTAATTGTTTTAATTTTCGCTGTTGAAGGCTCCTTTCACGCGGTCGTCGATGGCGGTGCTCACAGGCTGGTCGGTGCTTGGCTCCTCCTGCTTGGGCTTGCTTGAGCCGGTGCCGTTAATGTCGTCGTGCACCTTGTTGCGGATGTAGTAGGTGCTATCGTAGTCGCCGGTGGCGGAGTTTTGCGGCATAATGCTGTCGTTGTAGGGTTGGTAGGCCCCGGTGGCTAGCGAGTCGCTCTCGTCGTCCTCGCCGTTAATCACGTTGCTGCATGCCATGATGTAGCGGTCGAGCTCATGGTCGGCGGGGAATGGTTTTTGCAGATAGCCAAACTTGCCGCTGGCGAGAACCTTCTGCAAGAAGAGTCCCACGATGGGCAATGCGGCACGGCTGCCTTGGCCTTGTGCCGAGCGGAAGTGAATCTGGCGGTACTGTCCTCCCACCCAAGTACCACACACCAGACCGGGCGTGATGGCGACAAACCAGGCATCGGTGTAGTTGTCGCTGGTGCCGGTCTTGGCGCCGAGGCCAATGTTGCTCACATAGTTGTTGAGTGCCACACCGGTGCCGCCGGCATCGCTGCACACGGCCTCAAGCATCTTGCGCATGCTGTAGGCTTGGTCGTGCGACAGGGCGCGGCTGGGATCGCTCAGTGTCTTGCTGTTGTAGATTTCTTCTTTTTCACCTTTCTTGTTGGTGCGCAAGATGCGGGTCACCATCACGGGGTTCTTGGGCTGGCCGTCGTTGGCGACGGTGCCATAGCAGCTAACGAGTTCGAGCAGGTTCACGTCGCTAGAGCCCAGGCACAGCGACGGTGTCTCGTCGAGTGTGCTCTTGATGCCCATGTCATAGGCGGTCTGCGCCACGCGCTTCATGCCCACCTCATTGCCCACTTTCACGGCTATGATGTTGTTGCTGCGTGCCAGGGCGGCGCGCATTGTCATGGGTGCGTTGCTGAAGCGTCCGCTGGCGTTCTTCGGTTCCCACAGCCTGCTCTGTCCGGTCTTTTTGTCTCGGTCCATGAGTGGCGTGGCGAGTGGCGAGTCCATATATTGGTCACACGGGCGGCGTCCTTGCTTGAGGGCGGCGCTGTAGACGAAGAGCTTGAACGTGCTGCCCGGCTGGTGGGCGGCGCGCACGTTGTCATATTGCCACGTCTTGAAGTCAACATCTCCCACCCAGGCTTTCACCTCGCCCGTGTGCGGATCCATGGCAATGAAGCCGCAGTGCATCTTGTGGAGCATGTGTTTTATCGAGTCGATTGAGCTCATTGTGGCGGTGTGCCCTCCGTTGTAGTCAAAGAGCTTCACCTCATGTTTCTTGTTCATGTAGTAGTCCACCGAGTCCATGTTCTCGTTGAAGCGTGCCATCAGTTGCTTGTACACCTCGCTGCGCTCCACCTTGTCGGCAAGGAAGTTTTCGAGCACCTTGCCGTTGGCGTCAACCCAGCATGGCCTGTCGCCCCACTCGCGGTCGAAGTTTTGCTGCACCACGCGCATCTGCTGCTTCACAGCCTGCTCGGCATAGCGTTGCATGCGGGTGTCGATGGTGGTGTGAATCTCCAGGCCATCGCGATAGAAGTCGATGTCGTTGTCCTCGCACCAGTCGCGCATCTCCTCCACCAGCGCCATCTTGAAGTAGGCGCACTGGTCGTTCTGCTCAGTCTCGGGAGTGTACTTGAGATTGAGATTCTTCTTGCTCAGGCGGTCATATTTTTCTTGGCTCATGTCGCCATGGTCAAGGGCGTTGTGAAGCACTGTGTTGCGTCGCTCGAGGCAGCGCTTGGGGTGCTTGAGCGGGTTGTAGTAGGATGTGCCCTTGAGGATGCCCACCAGTGTGGCGCTCTGCTCGGGCTTGAGTTTGGCGGGGGTAGTGTTGAAATAGGTCGATGCCGCGGTCTTGATGCCGAAGGCCTGGTTGCCGAAGTCGACAGTGTTGGCATACATTTCAAGTATTCTTTCCTTGTCGTAGAAAGCCTCAATCTCGGTGGCAAGAATCCACTCTTTCATCTTCATGATGATCATCCTCACGCCGGGAATGTAGCACAGCAGGCCGCCGGTGTACTCGCGGGTGCGCATCCTGAACATGTTTTTCACCAGTTGCTGCGTGAGCGTGGAGGCACCGCGCGGGCGGCGATGCACAACCATGTCCTTGATGGCGCCGCCTATGCCGTGAAAGTCGATGCCCCAGTGGCTGTAGAAGCGCTCGTCCTCGGTGTCGATAAGGAGCCTGAAGAACATTGTGTCGACTTCCTCATATTTCACCGGAGTGCGGTTCTCCTTGAAGAACTTGCCTATCTGCTTGCCGTCGGCACTGTACACATAGGATGCGTTGTAGGGCCTCGGCTCCATGATTTCGTGCAACGACGGTGACTTGCCGAAGAGCCACAGGAAGTTAATGTTGATGGCCACAAGCAGCAGCATGAGCGTTGCCAGCAGTGTGCACATGGCCCAAAATGCCTTCTTGTACCACGGCTTGCCGGCATAGAGGCTCTTATACCACGCGTTGAACCGCTTGTAGCCATTAGCCACAGCGTGCCATGCGATCAATACATTATGCCATATATTATTCAAAGCCATCTCTCAATAGGTGCGATTTATATTGTATCAAACTGCAAAATTAGCAAATAACTCAATATCCTTGCATGTAAAAACACTTAAAAAACCTTTTTGCCGCCCATTTTCAGCGGTTTTAACTGCCGGGGTGGGGAGAGATACCCCAAAATCAAGTGTTTTCCTGGCGGAAGGCGGTGGGCGACTGGCCGGTCATCTTGGTAAAGAATTTGCCCATGCTCGACTGGTCGGCGAAGCCATACTCGTAGGCGAGAACCTTGGCCGACTTGCCCGAGGTGATAATGTCGCGCTTGATGCGGGTGATGAGGAAGGCCGAAATCACTTCCTTGGCCTTGCGGCCGCATTTTTGCTTGCAAATCTCGCTCAAGTATTTAGCTGTGAGGTTGAGTTGACGGGCATAATAGGCTACCTCGTGTTCCTTGTCGACATGCTCGTGGATGAGGTCGATAAACTGGCGAAAGTACACATCGGCCTGGCTGTAGTGCTTCACCACGGCTCCGCCATTATTCTGCATGACGATGTGGGCAACTGTGATTATTATTGAGCGGAAGGTCATGGATGTGACTTCGCTGTGCTTGATGTTGAGTGATTGTTCTTGCAGCAGGCTCATGTTATCAAAACTGTTGACCAGCACTTGCCACAGCGCCGTGTTGTCAATTTTCACGATGGGATTGAGAAACACTTGCTCGATATACTCGGTGGGCACTCCCATCGTGGCCTCGAGGGCAAACTTGCGAGAACACACCAGGATGCTGGCCCTGAAGTCGGGACTCAGGCTCACCGTGCGCATGAAAACCACGTTGGCAAGGCTCATGCAACTGCCGGCAGTGAGCGTGAACTGCTGCATGTTGGCCTCGATAGTGGCTTGCCCGCTGTAGCACAGCACCACTGTGTTATACTCGGTGGCGATAGGTTTTTGTGTGTTGCCATTACTTGCCTCAGCATTAACTACGCAGTAACCATATTGATTTATTAATTGTTCAAAATTCATGGTTGTTTTGTTTTTTTGACCACAAAAGTAGTAAAAATCTCCTTTTTAGGAAATAATATAGGAAATTTTAACCAATCGGTTAACCCTCCACTCTAAGAAAAGAGAGTCCTCGCTAGAGGACTCTCTCATGAATTTCATTAACAGCCAATGAGCAACAAAGGCTATGCTGTCAACTGATTAGTTGTTAAGAATAATCTTGTAGACGGCGGTGACGTCGGCGCTGTTGATTTGTCCATCGCCATTTTGGTCACCGTTCACAATAGCGCTCGCATCGTTGTTGAGAATGAACTTGTAGAGCGCTGTGACATCGGCGCTGTTGGGCACTCCGTCGCCATTCACATCGCCCGGCACACCGCCACTGGTCTTGGGGAAGAGGGTGGTGTAGACTTCACTCTTGCCGCTTGCCTCGCTGCTGCTGAGCTTGAGATAGGCACCGCCAATGGCTGTGATGTAGTTGGAGGTTGGTCTAACGAAGCGCAGGTTGGTAGGCGTGCGATATTCCCAGTAGTAGCCCACCGTCTGGTTATAGACATCGACCACCGAAGTGGGCGTTGCCACCAGATAGTTGGTTGCCGGAGCCGATACGCTGGTGGTTGGGCGACTGATGCGGGTCTCGCTGTCAACGGTGAGATCCACAAGCAGCATACCAGTGCTGGGGGGAGCCTGGTTGAGCTTGGTGAGCCTTACTTCCTTGCCGTTGTCGCTCTTGGTGTAGTCGCTGGCATAATAAGCACTCACATTACTTCCCGCGAGATTGACGGGCAGCACCGAGCTGAACGATTGAGTAGTGGCGTAGGGCTTGATCCATGGTGCCAGCTTGTCGCCATAGGCTGTGCCCCAGGAGTTGGCCTTTGTCAGGTAGTTGTTAGCATTCCCGTTGGGAACCCACACGGTGCCAATGCCCGAATGCCACACATATTTTCCCATCGCGGGTGCCGCGTCGGGGAAGAAGAGCGAGTTCAGGGTTGAGGTGTTGAACGCATATTCCTCGATTGTGGTCACCGAGCTTGGAATTTTCACCTCGCCGGTGATTTTGCTGTTGTAGAAGGCGTCATGACCGATGAATGTGAGTCCGCTGGGCAGCACCAGGTTGTTGACAGCATAATCGCTACTGCGGAACGCGCTCTGCCCAATGCGTTTCACCGTAGCGGGAATTGGGCCACCAGTGTACTTGCAGCCGTAGAGCGTAGAGTCGCCAATCTCGGTGATGAGATATTTGCGCTGGTCGCTATTGACGGTCTTGTCGATCTCATAGGTTGCGAAGCCATAATTGCTGGCGGAGCTATAGGTCTTTATATTAGGATGATATACATACTTCGCCGTGCCGTCATAGGTAGTGCCGTTGTAGGTGGTTGACGAGGTGCTTGTTATGGTCAAGAAATAGGAGCCATTATTATAGTTATTAGAATAGACAAAGTCGTAGGCACCGGCACTGATGTAGCTAGCGCGGCTGCTAAAGGCGCTGTTCTGCTTATAATGGTTTACCACGCCCGTGGGCACGAGGATTTTGCAGGTGGCGGGCACACCGGTAAAGTCAAACCCCGTGAAAGTGATGAAAGCGGTGGTGTTCTTGTTCAGCACCAGCTCGGTGAGCGTGGTGGTGCCTTGGCAGAAACTGCCATACCATGAGCTAACGGAGCTTGGCACAACCAGTCGGCTATATTTGCCATGCCCAAATGCATAACGCCCAAGAGAGGAAACACCGTAGGGTAAGGCAACAGTTCCTGAGAGCGACGCGCCGTCAAAGGCATAATGCTCTATAGACTTGAGCTTGTGGGTGAAGGCATAGGAGGTGACAAGTTGGTTCTGGAAGGCATAGGCACCAATGGTGTCGATGTTCACGCAGCCGTCGACGGTGAAGTTGGTGGTGCGGTTGTTGAAAGCATCCTCGCCAATCTTGTTAACCACATAGGTCTTGCTGCCAATGGTCACACTGGCTGGAATGGTGATTGAGGCGGGGCCATCGCTATAGCCGGCAACTCCATTGCACACCAGTCGTGCCCGCCCAGCGTAGGAGTTGCCATCGGCACCGGTGACACTGGCGTTGCTGGTCACCGAGTAATAATAGTAATTGGTGTAAGGTTGTGTGTTGGGATAGTCGTAAGCCTGACGACCATTGTAGTTGACATATTTAAATCCCGTCCACCCGGCATTTGAGTAGGTAGTCTCCTTTCCGTAGGGGATGTAGAGGTGCATGTCGGAGTTGGTGCCAAAGTAGCTGCTTGGCGTCACCGTGGGCGGGTTAGCCATGTTGCAGTAGATGTAGTTGTCGCTCTTGGTGCCATAGAACATTTGGTAGGTGCTCAAGCTGGTAACCGAGCTGGGGATGCGCACGTATTCAAGGGCGGTAGTGCTGTGAAAAGCCGCACTACCTATTGACTTCACGCCATAGGGCAAAATGGCTTTAGTGATTTTGGTGCAATTGGCATGCGACCAGTTCCACACATCAGTCAGGGTGGAAGGATAGCTCATCTCGCCCTCCTTGGCATTGGGCACTTTGTATAACCTGGTTTGGCTTTTATTGTACAAGCAACCATTATAGATTGAGAAAGTACTGCTGCCCGATGCCAGCTCAAATGCCGCCAATGAAGTGAAATGAATGAAAGAGGTTGTGTAGAAACTGAAGCTGGAGCTTGGCAACACCAGTCGGGTAACATTTTGGATACCGGTGTTTATGTCCTGCGCATCAAAAAACTTGAGCTTGGTCAGTGCTGTCAGGTCGATGGTCTTGAGATTACTCTGGCCCCGGAAGGCATTGACACCAATGGTATCTATCTCAAACGACAGCCCATCACCTGAATAAGTATGGTTAGTGGGCTTGTAAAGAGTGCCACCGCTGGTGTTAGTATCACTTGTTGAGATATATCCGGTGAGTGTCGCGCTACGTGTCACTGAGGGGCCGTCGTTGTCGGGCCAGCCTATGCAATAGGTGCCGCCGTCAATAAACCAAATATCGAAGGCAGCATTGGAGTAGCTGACGTTGGTAAACTGTGTGAACCCCGTCCGCGCCTTATACTCTGCTGGAGTCTTGCGCGACTGATATGGGATATACAGGTACATGCCACTCTTGGTGGGGAAAGCATTTGAATATACTCCCGACATAGGGAAAGTGAAACCGGCATAGTAAACACTCGTCAATGCCGTACAACCCAGGAAAGCGTTACTATAGATGCTCTTAAGTGAGCTGGGCAGATACACGTATGTCATTGCCGTGCATCCCTCGAATGCGTTGTTCTCGATGAAAGCCGTACCAAAGCGCATAGAAACACCAATGATATTAGTACAGTTCTTAAAAGAATTGGCGTTGACGCCATTCACGCGGTAGGTGGTGCCGTTGTAGGTCACCGACGATGGGATGGTGACTCCAAGATTTGACTTGCCTCTGGCCGAAGATGTCAAACCGGTGCAATAGACACCGCTGCCGTACACCTTGTACATCAGGTCGCCTACCGAAAACTCTTGGGCCGCACTGCCCAATGCCGTTGCTGCCATGAGCAAAACGGTGAAAATTTTTAGTAGTTTTGTTTTCATAATCTTTTGCTTTTTGTATTAATAAATGTTGTTAACTAGTGATTCGTTGTGAATTATGCATTGCGCATTGTGAATTATTTAATCGCCTGCTTGCACTGTGTGTACATGGCCGGGCAGTTGCTCACCACATAGTAGTCGCTGCCGGCGGGCTTTACAACCTCAACGCCGCGCCAGTTTGTGTCCCAGCCCTTGCTGTTGATGAGCAGGTAGATGACTGTGCCTTTCAATAGCTGGCTCTCTTGGTAACGCTTGTTGGGGTCAACCTTGAGGCTCACGGTGTAAGGCGCCGGCACCCGGTAGCCGTTCTCGGGAGTGGCTCCTTGCAGCATTGCCCAGGCTATGTAGGGGCGGGCGTAGTACTGATCCTTGCCCATTATCTCGCGCAGGCGGCCCACGGTGCTGTTATAGTTGGTCGACGTGTTGTTAAGGCGCAATGCCGCCTCGCCGTCGGCACGGTTGTTGCGGTATAGCTCAAATGCCATGATTTGCAGCACCGCCGCGCCTTGAGGCGTAGTGCCCAGTTGCTTTTGCATTCGTTTCCACTCGGCAAGAGATGATGGGAACTTGTCGAAGTCAACAGTCACTTCCTTATTTGGTTCCCACACTGTGGGGCTGATGGTGGCAGTGCTTGATTGCTTGTTGAAACCTGCTGTTGTGGCATGTCGTTCATTTCTGGTGCTGTGTTGCCTGGTACGGCGACTTTGGGCACAGGCACCCATTGAACTGGCCACTAGGGCAAGCATCAATATTGACACTGAAATAAAGCTTGATATTCTTAGTTTCATAATTGTTGTTTTTTAGAGATTTATTTCTTGAGTCCACTTTAAAAAGTGAGTGTCTAGTTAAAATCAAACAAAATCAACAAACGAAGATCAATTCAATAAGTTGAATGTTAGTCAAATAAAAAATTAGTTGAAATTAGTTTAATTCGTGTGCTTTTATTTTTTTTAAGAGGACTCTTTATTTCTCAGCCCACGCTATCCTCGTCCTCGGAGCTGGAGACTAAGCGGTCGATTGTCTCGAGCAACTTGCTCGTGGCGGTGATGCCGGCGGCCGGCCGCTTGGCGTGCTCGAGAAGCGCCTTGCGGGCCTCGAGCCACTGTGGCAGCAGGACGGTTACTTGCCGCATGGCTTGGTCGATGCCTTGCGCGGCGTTTTGGTAGAGCTCGGGGTGGTATTGCTTGTCTTCATCCAGGATTGATTCCTTGCGGCGCTCACCGTAGGCTGCCATTTTAGTTACAAGGGCAGCGGCGCTCTCGCCCACGGCTTTCATGTCAATTTTTCCCTCAGTGCCGCTGAAGCCCATGGCATCGAGTGCCTTGGCGTCGTTGTCGCGCATCTCGGCAATGTTCCACGCGCTACCCGAGGCGCCGAGAATTGCCATCGACCCGCCAAAGAATTCCAGTGCCGAGGCGTTGACGCAATATTCCAGCAAGGCCTTTTGCAGTTTTTGCCAGGCTTCCCATTCGCCGGTTATCGCGTTCCTGGCACCTGCCGGCGCGTTGGCCAGCATGTGCTCTTGATTCACGAAGCTGTTGTAGTTGTGGTTGATGCGGTGAATGTAGCCGGCATCGACCATGTCCATTGTGCTGCCACCCTCGAGGTTGACCTTGGCGTGCTTCACGACCTGGGCCAGAACGGCAGTGGTCTTGGCCTCGGTGGTTGTGGCGTTCTTGCCATAGGCGGTTTTGAAGTAGGGCAGTGCCAGTTTTTCCACTTGTTGTTTCAGTTGCCGGCATTTGGCTATGTCGGTAATCTCAATCAGGTCGAGATTGCGGAGCTCTTGAACCAATTGGCTTATCGGTTTAGTGGTGTTGCGGCGCTGTGCGCGCTTCTTTGCATCGACACTTGTGGCGGTGCCGGCGATTACAACTGCAATTAATAGCAGTGCTACAGGACGAAGAAGTTTTATTTTCATAAATTTTATTATTCTATCGTTATAGGTTATTGATGCTTTCGAGGCAAACTTGCACTTTTTTATTATTTATATTATAATGTGCAAATTAAACATTATTTTTGCTAAAAAACAAATAAAATAGCAGTTTTTATGCATGAAATATTGTAATTTCTAAACAAAATCCCCAAGATGCATCAATTTGAAAATTATCAGCCACCTTGCCACGCTTTGTTATAGTTGGAGCAAGGTGGCTGAGTGTGAATGTCGATGCAAAATCGGTTACCGGCATGAATCAGATAACCAGCGTGTTGGTGGTGTTCTTGCCGTTGAGCTTCTCAAGGTCGGCCTTGGGTGCTGTGCCCTTGAAAGTGAGTTCCACCTTCTCGCCGGCAGCCTTGGGGAAGAACTCCTGCAGTGCTTTGTAGGATTGCTCGTCGGCGTTGAGAGTCACTTTCACGTCCTTGTTGTCGTCGTCGCGGCCGCTAATCCACAGCTCGGCGCCCTCGCGAGGATTTTCATCCATTTCGTTGTCTTCGTCGTGAGTAACGGTCACTTTGGCAGTAACGTCAACGTTGTCGCCGTTCTCAACGCACTCAAATGTGAAGTCGCCCTCGAGCTCTACAAGGTGGCAGTTCTTTGAACCTGTTGTGCCGGTGATGCCATTAGCGAGCTTGAACTCATAGGCTGGACCCTCGGCTTTGGCTTCGCCACTTGCTGCGGCCGAGCCGCTACCTTGATTAGCGTTACCGGTGCAAGAAACCATCATTGCCACGGCTGCGATCATAAATAAAAACTTCTTCATAATAATAAAATGGTGTTGAAATGACCCATGACGAGGGAACTGAGTCAGCGCATCTCAATCCCCTCGCACGAGCCAATAAACTTTAAAAAAATTTTAGAGTTTATGGTATGTGCTCCAAGCGTTGGCGCTGACAACGCTTGTGGCATTTATGGGTTAGTATTTTTTTAAAAGAACTCGTTTTTTTTAAAAAAAAGGGGTATTAACTCAATTTAGGTCTCTACCCCCTTTTTACACATTTTCTACCCGCAAATCTAAAGTTCAATTCTGTGTGTGGTAACCAAGCGGGAATATGTTGCACTTTGTCGCTTGTGTTTCACATCGCAAAGTTCGGCATTATTTCGCAAAGTGGTTATAACTCTGTGGACATTGATTGTAACATACTGGACATTTTTTGTCAGTTTTTGAATTTTTTTTTGTGCTGGCTGGACATCATTTTGTTGTAAGGCGCTGGATGGCAGCAAATTGTCATTTCGGCCTCAATGACAATGACACAAGTCGCTGTTTTGGGGTTAAATTTTGCTTGGCAATTATTTTTTTTAATGTCAACTGTCTTGCACTTGTGAAGGGTTTTTGATAATTTTGCACTCAAATTTTTTAATGTAACCAGTTATGAAAATTTCAATCATCAATGGTCCCAACCTTAACCTTACCGGGCAGCGGGAAACTCACATCTACGGAACTCAGTCGCTCGACGACTACTTGCGGTTGCTTGCCGCCGGTTATCCCGACGTTGAATTCTCTTTTTTCCAGAGCAATGTGGAAGGTGAGATTGTAAACGAAATTCAACGGGTGGGATTTGACGCGGATGGCATCGTTATTAATGCCGGAGCCTATAGCCACTACAGCATCGCCATTGCCGATGCTCTGCGCTCAGTGACCGCACCTGCCATTGAAGTTCACATCAGCAACATCTTTGCTCGTGAAAAAGAGCGTCATCAGTCGGTTATAGCACCGGCCTGCAATGGCATGATCGCCGGTCTGGGACTTGATGGATACCGCCTGGCTGTGGAAGCCATTGACTCAATGGTCAATTAATGTAAATTGATTGATGCGGCTTTTTTACGGTCACTACAGTATTTTAGTCTTTACGTCTCCACTTTTCTATAAATCATGACCCAAGAACTTGAGGATTACATACTTGCCCACATCGATGCTGAGCCGGAGCATCTGCACGAGCTCGACCGCGACACGCACATCGAGCTGCTCTACTCACGCATGTGCTCAGGACACCTGCAGGGACGGCTCTTGAAGATGCTTGTGCGCATGATACGCCCCAAGCTGGTGCTGGAACTGGGCACCTACTCGGGCTACTCGGCGCAATGCCTTGCCGAGGGGTTGCTTGACGACGATGCACACTTGCACACCATTGAGATAGAAGATGAACTGGAGGATTTCCTGCGGGCACATTTTGCCAAGTCGCCGGTGGGCGACCGCATCACTCTCCACATTGGCGACTGCAATGAGATATTGCCACGCATCAATAAGCAGTTTGACCTCGTCTTCATTGATGCCAACAAGCGACAATATGTTGACTACTTCAATCTCGTTATCGACCACGTCAAGCCCGGTGGCTTCATCATTGCCGACAACACCCTGTGGGACGGCAAGGTTACCGACCTGCATGGCAAGAAGATGGATGACCAGACTCGCGGCATCCTCGACTTCAACAACCTCGTTGCTCATGACCCGCGCGTGGAAACTGTGATATTACCCCTGCGCGACGGACTCACAATTCTTTACAAGAAATGAGGCACAGGGCCACGGTTCTCTCTCGCCTCACTTGAAAAATGAGTGTCATCGTGCTCAACTTTATCTAAAAAGTATTAACTTTGCATCAATAATAGGAAACAATAATTATGGAATCAACAAGACTGCAAAAGATACAACGACTCATTCAGAAGGACTTGAGTGAGATTTTTCGCCAGGACACTGCCAAGATGCAGGGGGTGCTGGTGAGCGTGAGCAGCGTGCGCGTGTCGCCCGACTTGAGCATAGCACGCGTGCACCTGAGCGTGTTCCCCAGCGAGCGTGGAAAGGAGATTATCGATAGTGCCAATCACAACGAGAAAACCATTCGCTACGCCCTGGCTCAGCGCGTGAGAAATCAGCTGCGCAAAACTCCCCAACTCGTGTTCTACATCGATGATTCGCTCGACTATATTGAGCACATCGACGAGCTTCTCAAGAAATAGAGAAGTGGAGAACCGACGCGCGCGAGAGGGAAAAGGCTAAAATGCCTGGGTTCTTTCAATCGCCAGTCAACCACGGTGAGCATTATGTCATTGCCATTTAAAATAGCGCTCCGCTACCTGAAGTCGAAGAAGGCTCACAACGCGGTTAACATCATCTCAATCATTTCGATATGTGGGGTGGTGGTGACAACTGCCGCGCTGGTGTGCGTGCTCAGCGTGTTCAATGGCTTTAGAGGAGTGATAGAAACACGACTCTCGCGCCTCGACCCGCAAGTGGCCATCACGCCCACGGTGGGTAAGACAATGGCCGATTGCGATAGCGTGATAGGTGCCGTGGCCGGCATCAACGGGGTGGCGATGGCTATGCCCGTGATTGAGGATCAGGCGCTGGCAATCTATGCCGACTACCAGATGCCGGTGCGCATCAAGGGGGTGCCCGTCAATTATCACGAAATCAATGCCATCGACAGCACAATCATCGACGGCAACTATGCCCTCAAGGACGACGTGTCGAGCTTTGCCGTGGTGGGGGTGGGACCGGCCATCAACCTGCACTTGCGTGCCGACGGGTTGCGCATGCTGCAGTTCTACGCTCCTCGCCGCCAGGGAAGGGTGAACATCGCCAATCCCATCGACGCCTTCGTCAACGACTCACTCTTTGTGTCGGCAATTTTCCAGGTGCAGCAAAATTCCTATGATCAAGACCTTATATTCGTGCCAATCGATTTTGCACGCAACCTCTTCGACTACGACACGCAGGCCTCGCAAGTGGAACTCAAGCTCATGCCCGGTGCCGACGAGAAGGCCGTTATAGGGCAGCTGCAACAAGTGCTCGGGCCGGGCTATCAGGTCAAGGACCGCCTCATGCAGCAGGCCGAGTCGTTCCGCCTGGTCAACGTGGAGAAATGGGTGACATTCCTGCTGCTGGCCTTCATCATGATTATTGCCACGTTCAACATCATCAGCACTCTCTCGCTGCTCATCATCGAGAAGGATGAGAGCATTGCCACGTTCCAAAAGTTGGGCGCCACGCGGCGGCAAATAACCCGCATCTTCGTCACCGAGGGGTGGCTCATTACCATGCTTGGCGCTGTGCTGGGCATTGTGCTGGGATTGCTCTTGTGCCTGGGGCAGCAGACCTTCGGGTGGCTCAAGTTGAGTGCCGACCCCAATGTGCTCATTGTCTCGGCCTACCCCGTGCGCGTCGTGTGGACCGACATCCTGATTGTGCTCCTGCTGGTGGCTGCCATCGGCTTTGTCACCTCGCTCGTGACAAGCACCATCATGCGCCGCCGCTTGCGCTAGGGAGCGATGTGCCGCGAGTGTCATGTTACGTCTTCTTGGCACAACACTTGCAATAGCATTGAGAAAACAACACTGCGATGAATGAGAAAATACTTCCCTATGTGATGCCCCTTTTTCGCCGTCGTGGCGACGTGCGTTCCTTTGCCGGCACTGCATTCTGCATCGATGACTACCTGGTCACCGCCGGGCATGTGTTGCAATGTGGTGCCGACTGCTATGTGCGCAATGCCGGCCACTTCCATCCTTTGCGCTTCAACGAGTGGATTCCCGAGCAAGTGCCTGCCGCCGACCGCCTGGGCTATGACATAGCCTTCTATCACGTGCCGGGGCTCAAGAGCCCGCTGTCACTGGCACTGAGCGACCCCGAGCCAGGCAACGAGGTCGACATCGCTTGCTGGCAGTGGCGGCCCGCAGGTCTTGAGCAGGTCACTACCGGGGCGCTGGTTCTCAACGAAAATGACGAGGCTGCCTATGCGCGCCTTGCCACAGTCGACCACATCACCCACGGCAGCAGCGGTTGTCCCGTCATTGATGGCAACCGCGTGGTGGCCATGCTGACAATGGGGCGCACAGCCGTCGACGCGCCTGGCTTGCCTCCCCTTAACCGCCACATGGAGCTCAACACCTGCTGGGCTTTCAAAGTGAGCTACATGAGGCGCTTCCTGCATCAGGAATAATGGGAATGAAACGGGGGCACAAATGGTAGGAAAAAGAGGGAGCAAAGCAAAAAAAAGGGGGGCAACGTTGCCCCCCTTTTTTTTGCTTTGCCCACCTTTTTTTGCACCATCTTTGGCATGACGGTGTTGCTCCCCCCTTTTTTTAGATTGTCTCCGCTATGTTTCACTCCACTTTTTTTTCCCGAGCAGGTAGTAGTCGGTAACGATGTTGCGCTGCGCGCCGGGGAAGGTCTTGAGCAGGTTGCGCGAGGGCTGGCAGGTGTAGCGGCTCTTGAGCCTGCGGTAGTCGATGTGGGCACGCACGATGGCCTTGGCATCGCCCCAGTGCAGCTTGGCGAGAGCCATGCCCAGTGCCAGGGTGTCGTAGAGTCGCCTCACCACCAGCAGCCGTTTCCCTTCCTTCAATGGCAGGTTCTTGTAGAGCAGGAAGAGGCTGTTGCGGAAGTTGAGGTAGGTCTTGCGCGGGTTGCCTTGCGGCAGGCTGCCTCCGCCCAGGTGGAACACATGGCTGGCGGTGACGACGCGAATGTCGCTGCCCTCCAGGTGAATGCGCCAGCACAGGTCGATCTCTTCCATGTGGGCGAAAAAGTCGCGGTCGAGGCCGCCAACGCGCAGGTAGAGCTCGCTGCGCACCATGAGGCACGCCCCTGTGGCCCAAAAGATGTCGATGTCCTGACCGTCGTACTGATGGCGGTCTTCCTCGATTGCCTCAAAGAGGCGGCCGCGGCAGTAGGGGTAGCCGTGCTTGTCGATAAAGCCGCCGGCGGCTCCCGCGTACTCAAACATCATCTTGTCGTCGTCGCGGTCCTGGAGCAACTTGGGCTGCACAGCGCCCACCGTGGGATGCTGTTCCATGTAGTTGAACATGGGGTCGAGCCATCCGTCCGGAGTGCGCACGTCGCTGTTGAGCAGCACCGTGTAGTTATAGCGCGTGGCCTCGATGGCGCGGTTGTAGCCCTCGGCAAAACCATAGTTTTTGTCGAAGAGTAAAGTCTTAACCTGGGGGAACTCATTCTCAAGCACTTGGCGGCTGTCGTCGGTGCTGCCGTTGTCGGCAACGATGATGTCGGCAATCTCGGCGTTGGTTCCCTCAATCACGCTGGGCAGGTAGCGCCGCAGCAACTTTGCTCCGTTCCAGTTAAGTATTATTACCGCTACAGGTTTCATTTGTCAGTTGTCAGTTATCAGTTGTCAGTTATCAGTTGTCAGTTGTCAGTTGCCAGTTATCAGTTGTCAGTTATCAGTTGTCAGTTATCAGTTGTCAGTTGTGAGTTATCAGTTGTCAGTTATCAGTTATCAGTTGTCAGTTGTGAGTTATCAGTTGTGAGTTATCAGTTGTGAGTTATCAGTTGTCAGTTGTCAGTT
>DGWL01000009.1:0-5503 GCA_002396125.1 Porphyromonadaceae bacterium UBA4259 | reverse complement strand
GTTTTTGTGTAAAACTCCAGTTCGTTTTCGCGTGTGTAGCCCTCGGGGAATGTTACGGGTCGCTTCCAGCGCTTGTGGGTCCATAGCCAGTAGGCCGGCTCCTGCTCAATGCGCTGCTCAAGCATGCGCGCGTAGCGGGTGGTGATGGTGCCGCGAGGCTCGCCGGCGATGTCATGGCTCAGCGGCACCAGCGTGCACTCATAGTGGCCTCGTCCAAGCTTGCGCACGTCGAAGCAGGCTGCGCGGCAATGCAGCTTGCGGCCAATGGCCTCGGGGCCGGGCACAAATGCGGTTGGGTGATTGAGAAAGTCGATAACGTGATGCTCTTCATTGGTCAGTGGATGCTGGTCGGCAATGAACCCGATGGCCAAGTGTCGCCCGTCGCGCTCGCTCTTGATCATTTCCCGCAATATCTTTTTCTTGTCGATGCACACCGTGTTGAAGCGTTGCCGCAACTTTAGGAAGAAGTGGTCAAACCACTCGTTTTCAAGGGGCTGATACACTTGCCCCTGCACGGCATCGCTGTGGCGCTTGCTGTCGAACCACAACGTTACCGATGTTATCCACTCCCAGTTGCCGTAGTGGCTGGCATAGAGCACAATGCTCTGACCGTTGTCGAAAGCCTCATCGATGATTTCGGCGCCCTTGAACACCATGCGGCGGCGCATCTGCCCTTCGTCGATGTGTAGCAGCTTGATGGTCTCAACGAAGTAGTCGGCAAGATGATGATAGAACTCTCTCTCAATGCGCAGGCGCTCCCTGTCACTCTTCTCGGGAAAACACTCGGCCAGGTTTTTCCTCACCACATTGCGGCGATAGCCTATCAGGCGATAGGCCAGGAAATATAGCGCATCGGCATGAAGGTAGAGCACCGGCCACGGCATCCATGCCAGCAGGTGAAACGCCCATCCCAGGGGCGCATAGAGTATTTTAGTGTACCATTTCACGGTGTCGCAATTTCAGCGTCGACGCTCAAGTCGTCGTTAATCTTTATCAGCCTTGCCTGAGCAACGGTGTTGACGAGCCGGGGGCAATAAGGAGTGTTTACACGGATGTAGTTGTCGGTGAAGCCGTGCATCACCTTGCCGCCGTGAGGCGGTTGCTCAAAGAGCACAGGCCGCTCGCTGCCCAAGTAGCGCTCAATGAACTCGCGCTGCTGCTTGTCGCTTAGTTCCATCATGAGTGCGACGCGCATGTCGCGAGTGGCTTTGTCCACGATGTAGGGTATGCGCAGTGCCATGGTGCCCGGGCGCTCACTGTAGGGGAACACATGCAGGTGTTGCACTCCCAGCGAGGCGATGAAGTGCAATGAGTCGTCGAAGCACTCGGGGGTCTCGCCACGGGTGCCCACCATCACGTCAACGCCAATGAAGCTGTGGGGCATCACGCGGTGGATGCGCTCAACTTTGGCGGCAAAGAGCTCGCGATTGTAGTGGCGCCGCATGAGGCGCAGCACCTCGTTGTTACCGCTCTGCAGCGGTATGTGAAAATGTGGCATGAAGGCACGAGAGGCGGCACACCAGTCAATCACCTCATCGTCGAGCAGGTCGGGCTCAATCGACGAGATGCGGTAGCGCTCTATGCCTTGCACCTGGTCGAGGGCTCGCAGCAAGTCGATAAACCGCTCGCCGGTGTTCTTGCCAAAGTCGCCAATGTTGACACCGGTGATTACTATCTCCTTGCCGCCACGGTCGGCAACGTCGCGCGCTTGAGCCACAAGGCTCTCGATGGTGCCGCTGCGGCTACGTCCACGGGCCAGCGGAATGGTGCAGTAGCTGCAATAGTAGTCGCATCCATCCTGCACCTTGAGGAAATAGCGTGTGCGGTCGCCACACTGGCACGACGGCGAGAAGCGCGCGATGTCCTTGTGGGGAGTTATGGCAAGTGCGCTCTGCTTGTTGGCCAGCCACGCTTCGATGTAATCGACCACGTCGCCTTTTTGCTCATTGCCAAGCACTATGTCGACACCCGGAATCTCGGCTATGCTCTTGCCTTGCAGTTGCGCATAGCATCCGGTGACAACCACCAGTGCCTTGGGGTAACGCTTGATGAGGCTGCGAATGTGCTGGCGGCACTTGCGGTCGGCAAGGGCGGTGACGCTGCAAGTGTTCACCACGCAAATGTCGGGCACCTCACTGCTGCGTGGGGCCACTGTGGTGGCTATGCCTCGTTCTTGCAGTTGCTGCCCAATGGTGGCGCTCTCCGAGAAGTTGAGTTTGCATCCCAGAGTCACAAATTTCACCTTATGTAAAACCTCGTGTGCCATGATGGTTGTTTAAAGAGAGTGCAAAGTTACAAATTATCTGCCACACTTGCGCAATGTGCACGTGAAAAACCTTGCGGCAAAAGATAAAATAAAAAAGAAAAACTTCACTATTTATTTTGTATTTAATTTGGTTTGCTATATCTTTGTAAAAAATAATTAGAGCCATTGCCAGCGATGAATTCCTCAAAAAATAAGAAACAGCAAGCGCGGCTGCAGCCACCCTTTGACGTGTCGGCCGACTTTGTTGTCTATGACGACGTTCGTCAAGACTTGCTTGGCCATTATAGGCGTTTCCCATGCAAGATTGCGTCGTGCTGCCTGTGCTATGTGGTACAGGGTAAGCTAAAGGTGGCTATAAATTTGGGAGAATTTGACGTGGTGGCGGGCGACTTTATTGTCATCCTTCCCGGCTCTTTCCTGCAAATAAAGAGGGTGAGTGCCGACACAATCATCAGCCTTGAGGGTTATTCGTCGGCCTTTCTCAAGCAAATAAACTTTTGGCGGATTATCGCTCCTATCATGCAGTATGTGGTGAACAAGCCTGTGCTTTCACTCAATGAGCAGATGGGCAACTTTTATCGCGAGAGCTTCTCAATCATGACCAAGGCCTCTAGGTTGGGGCAGGAATTCATGACTCGCAGCATTGCGCAAAGTGCGCTGGTTGTTGCCATCGACATGCTGGCAGGAGCCATCAGCCACAACATGGTGAAGGGGGAGCTGAGCCGTCACTCCTCGCGTGACCAAGCCATCGTGGGTGAGTTTATCCAGCTTGCACTCGAGAACTATCGCGACGAGCACAAGATTTCGTTCTATGCCCACGAGGCGTCGCTCACGCTGTCGCACTTTTGCAACGTCATCAGCAAGACAACTGGAATGACAGCGCAGCAAATCATCATGAACCTCATCATCATGGATGCCAAGACGCAACTCAAGAGCAGCGACGTCTCGGTGGCCGATGTGGCACGCTCGCTGGGCTTCACCTCGCCCACAACCTTCAACCGCTATTTCAAGACCTACACCGGCATGACGCCGCAAGAATACCGCAACAATAACGACTAATTAACTTATATTAAACCTAACAAACAAAAAAAATTGATTTTATCTTATGGCTATAACTAAGAAAGAAAAGAAGGCTATTGACCTGAAGTTCTTGAAGCTGTTGTCGCACAATTTCCCCGATGTGGCAACAGCCAGTACCGAGATAATAAACCTCTCGGCGATTCTCAACCTGCCCAAGGGAACCGAGCACTTCCTGGCCGACCTGCATGGAGAGTACAAGGCATTCCAGCATGTGCTGCGCAACGCGTCTGGGACCATCAAGCGCAAGGTGAGTGAGCTCTTTAACGACTCGCTGAGCACACGCGAGCAAAAAGAGCTGTGCACTCTCATCTATTATCCCGAGCGAAAGCTGGAGCTGGTGAAAAACGGCTTTGACGACCGCGATGAACTCACCGATTGGTATTTCATCACCATCAACAGGCTGGTAAAAGTGTGCCGCGATGTGTCATCGAAGTATACACGCTCCAAGGTAAACAAGGCACTCCCTCGCGATTTCTCCTATATTATTCAGGAGCTGCTGCACGAGAATGCCAACGACCGCAACAAGCAGGCCTATATCGACGTGGTTGTGCACACTATCATCACTACCGGGCGTGCCGACAATTTCATCATCACCATCTCCTATCTCATCCAGCAGCTCACCATCGACAAGCTACACATCCTGGGCGATGTCTTCGACCGTGGGCCAAGTCCCGATAAAATCATGGACGTGTTGTGCACATTCCACAACTTTGACATCCAGTGGGGTAACCACGACATCCTGTGGATGGGTGCGGCAAGCGGCAACGACAGCTGCATTGCCAATGTGATTCGCATCGCCATGCGCTATGGCAACCAGGCAGTGCTCGAAGACGGCTATGGCATCAACATGCTGCCGCTGGCAACATTTGCGATGGATGTCTATGGCAATGACCCCTGTGAGCAGTTCATGCCGCGAGGCGACGCCAAGGGCGCTAAACTGGCTCCGCTCATTGCCAAGATGCACAAGGCAATAAGCATTATCCAGTTCAAGCTCGAGGCCCAAATCATTGAGCGCAGGCCTGAGTTTGAGATGCAGGATCGCCTGTTGCTCGACAAGATTGACCACGAGCGCAATGTGATAACCATCAACGGTGTCGACTATGACTTGCTCGACACCAGCTTCCCCACTGTCGACCCCAAGAACCCCTACAAGCTCACTCCCGAGGAAGAGGAAATCGTTGAAAAACTTCACAACTCCTTCACCGGCAGTGGACGCCTGCGCAAGCACATGCGCTGCCTTTTCCGCTACGGGTGCGTCTACAAGGTCGTCAACGGCAACTTGCTCTATCACGCCTCAATTCCGCTCAACGAGGACGGCTCACTCAAGGATGTCGCCATCCAGGGCGAGAAATATCATGGCAAGGAGTTGCTAAAGAAGGTGGGTTCGCTCATTCGCGACGCCTACTTCGGCTGTGACGATGAGTCGCGTCGCGAGTTTGCCACCGACTATGTGTGGTACTTGTGGTGTGGCAAGGACTCTCCCGCGTTTGACAAAGACAAAATGGCCACCTTTGAGCGCTATTTCATTGCCGACAAAGCCACTCACAAGGAAGCAAAGGGGCACTACTACACCCTGCGCGATAATGAGGAGGTGGTCGACAGTATTCTCGATGAGTTTGGTGTAAAGGGGCAATATCGCCACATCATCAACGGCCATGTGCCGGTTAAGACTATCAAGGGTGAGAACCCTGTCAAGGCCGGTGGCAAACTCATGGTCATTGACGGTGGCTTCTCCAAGGCCTATCAGCCCGAGACCGGCATTGCCGGCTACACTCTGGTTTATCACAGCCGCGGCTTCCAGCTCGTGCAACATGAGCCGTTCACCTCAATTACCAAGGCAGTTGAGGAGGGACAAGATATCAAGTCGACCTATCAACTGGTAGAGATGACCAATCATCGCATGATGGTGAAAGACACCGACATAGGTGCCGAGCTCGAGGACCAAATCAACGACCTCAAGTTGCTGCTTGAGGCCTACCGCTCGGGCGACATCAGCGAGCGCTCGCGCCAGCCCATCACGCTCAAGACATAAAGCTCGGCTCAAGCTATCGCAATCCGGGCGATGAGCCGGCTCTAAATGCAACACCAGTGAGGAATCTCTCTACCCTCCCTCAACACTGGTGTTGCATTTTTTTATTTTTTTTCAAAAAGAGTGGC
>DGWL01000064.1:725-11638 GCA_002396125.1 Porphyromonadaceae bacterium UBA4259 | reverse complement strand
ACTTGCTAATTAAGAAATTTTGTGTACCTTTGCACCGCAATTTTGCAAAATAACATTAATTATTAACACGATGTACTTAGATCAAGAGAAGAAAAAAGAGATCTTTGGCACCTACGGCAAAAGCAATACTGACACTGGTTCTCCCGAGGCCCAGATAGCATTATTCTCATACCGTATTGCCCACTTGACCGAGCACTTGAAGGTCAACAAGAAAGATCATACGACTCAACGTGCACTGAAGATGCTTGTAGGTAAGCGTCGTCGCTTGCTGGATTATCTGATCCGCACCGACATCACTCGCTACCGTGCAATCATCGCAAAGAAAGAACTTGGTATCCGCAAGTAATTTCCAGGCGCGAGAAAGACGTAAAAAAACGCAAAAACCTGCAAGGAATGCTTCTTGCAGGTTTTTCTTTAACCCAAAAACATGATAATGAAACGACTACTGACGATAATATTTCTCACATTAGGCTTAGCCTGCCCAGCTCCGGCCATCGATGTGATGGAAGGTGACTTGCTCTTTGCCTGCAGCAAAACCCATGCAACAGCCATCACCGCTGCCACAGTGCATGATGCCACTGCCCTACCTATTTATCATGTGGCAATCGCCACCTGGGTGAGCGGCAAGCCCTATGCCCTTGAAGCTATCGACGAGGGCGTGGTGCTCACACCCTTTGAAACATTTGAGCAACGCACCATGAGCAAGGGGTCGATGATTGTGGGTCGCCTCAAGGACCGCAGCGGCATTGACCAGAGTGTGAGCAACGCCATAGAGCACATAGGGAAGCCTTATGACAACCTTTACATGATTGACACCCAAGAAATATATTGTAGCGAACTGGTGCAACTCAGCTACGTTAACGGCAAGGGAGAAAGGTTGTTTCCGCTCATCCACATGTCGTTTCACGATGCCAGTGGTCGAATCCTAGACTATTGGCGCCAGCACTATGCCAAGCATGGCATGATGGTGCCTGAGGGCGCCATGGGCACTAATCCCGCCCAAATCGCCAGCGACCCGGCAGTGGAGATTATCACTTATTATTAAAATTATTATAGCGCAAGCGAAATGCCATAGGCAAGGAGGACGTAGCGCAAGAATTTGCCTGCCGTCATCGATGTGAAGGTGATGGGGATGTTGGAACGCATCAATCCCAAAGCTATCAGCAGCACATTGCCAAAGATTGGTATAAATCCCCAAAAAGCGACCCATGCACCGCGACCATTGAGCCATCGCTGTGTCTTCTCGAGTTTCTCCCGCTTGACATGAAAATACTTCTCTATCCAGTCTATTCGTCCCAGGCGACCCATGTAGTAGGTGAGGATGGCACCCATCACATTACCCACAGTGGCCCACATGATGAGTGGCCACTTCTCGAGCCCGGCAGCAAGCAGTCCCAGCATCACCACCTCACTGCTGAAGGGCACGACACTGCCGGCAAGGATTGCCGACAGCAACATGCCCCAATATCCATAGTCGATTAATGCTTGTTGCAGTGCTTCCATCTAAGGCTTACTGCGCCGCAAGGAATTTTTCCACATCGAGAGCGGCACGGCATCCTGTGCCTGCAGCAGCCACAGCCTGACGATAGCGCGGGTCGGCCACGTCGCCTGCGGCAAACACACCTTCAACGCTAGTGGCTGTGGTAACCTTGTCGGTCACAATGTAGCCCTGCTCGTCAAGTTTGAGCTGACCTCCCAGAAAAGCCGTGTTGGGCTGGTGACCAATAGCGAGGAAAAAGCCGTCGATTGCGATGTCGAAAGTTTCCTCCTTATCAGTTCCCTTGAATTTTACCAGGTGTGCACCTTCAACTCCATTTTCACCGAAGAGCCCCAGAGTGTTGGTGTTGAAGAGAATCTCAATATTGTCCTTCTCCATCACACGCTGCTGCATGGCTGCGCTGGCACGCAGATAGTCCTTGCGAACAATCATGTAGACCTTGCTGGCAAGGTTGCTCAAGTAGTGAGCCTCCTCGCAGGCAGTATCGCCGCCACCAACTACAGCCACCACCTTCTTGCGATAGAAAAATCCGTCGCAGGTGGCGCAAGCGCTCACACCCTGCCCCGCATACTTCTTCTCGTCGGGCAGCCCCAGATACTTAGCCGAGGCGCCGGTGGCAACAATTACCGTTTCGGCCTCGATGGTTTCGCCGCCATCGAGCGTTGCTATAAATGGACGCTTGCTCATGTCGACGCTCTGCACAAAGCCTGAGCGAACATCGGCTCCAACGTTAACAGCCTGCTCACGCATTTTCATCATCAGCTCATTGCCATCAACTCCGCCAGGAAATCCGGGGAAGTTCTCGATGGTAGTGGTTGTTGTCAACTGTCCGCCTGGCTGCAGACCCTCGAAAAGCACATTTTTAACATTGGCACGGGCGGTGTAGATTGCTGCGGTGTAACCAGCAGGTCCCGAACCGATTATCAAGCATTGAACTTTTTCCATATTTATCTTAAAGTTGTTTAGTTATTATCATTATTTTCACATGAAGAAGAAACATCCTCTTGATGTGATTATCTAGCGGAGGTCTACAATTTCGGTCCCGGGTGGCACTTGGTTCTTGTTGAACTCGAAGGTTGCAGCTGTGGCCGAGGCGTTGCGATTATAGTTATTAATCGTGATAGTGGTCTTGTTGCCGCTGTTCTCGACGATTACAGCCTTAGATATGAGCCAAGTGGATGTGGAAACGGTGACGAGCAGGTGCTTAACGTTGCTCTTCTTCTTGGGAGTGAAGCGCAAGGTGTAGTTGCCGCCTGAGGTTCCTCCCTTAGAAACGATGTAGGAGCTCTTGAAGTTCTGTGCCACGCTGTAGGGGTTAGTCATCTGCAGGTCGGCTGCAGTTGGCGTGGTGATGTTCACCTCATCGGTAGCGGGCGAGTAGGCCCACATGGTGGTGCCGTTGTACCAGCACTTGATATCGCTTGCCAGCACCCTGAACTTCTTGCCACTCATCACGAGCGTGCCACGACTGGCACCATGTGCCGAGGCAACCGAATAGGAAGCGCTCACCGCTTTACCCGCCTTGATTGCAGCGAGCACCTTGTCGACCACGCTTGATGGCGATTGCGCGCTAGCAGCAGCAGCCACCATTATCATTGTTATAAATACAAGAAATGTTCGTTTCATATCATTCATTTTAAATTTTAGACCTCTGAGATGTCGTTAGGGTTTAAATGCTCTAGAACATCTGGTCAATGTCGAGTGGTGTCATGAGCACCTTGCGTGGCTTGCCTCCCGAGGCAGGTCCCACGATACCGGCCTGCTCAAGCTGATCCATGATGCGTCCCGCGCGGTTATAGCCAATGCCGTAGGTGCGTTGCAGCGACGATGTTGATGCAGTGTCCTTTTGCACCACCAGTCGTGCAATTTCCTCAAATAACGGGTCGCGCTCGCTCGAAGCGCCACCAAAGTCGGCATCTCCACCACCGCCGCCACTTTCACCCTCATATTCGGGCAGAATGTAAGGCTGCTCGTGACTGATTTCGGTGTCGGCATCCTCCTGCTCCTTGATAAAGTAGCAGATGTTCACAATCTCGGGAGTGTCGATGAACGGGCACTGCAGTCGAGTAATCTCTCCGTTGGCCGAGAATAGCATGTCGCCTCGACCGATGAGCTGCTGTGCTCCAGGACGGTCGAGGATGATGCGGCTGTCGACAACTTGCGACACACGGAATGCGATGCGGCCCGGGAAGTTGGCCTTGATGAGGCCGGTAATCACATTGGCCGATGGGCGCTGAGTGGCGATAATCATGTGAATTCCCACGGCACGCGCCTTTTGCGCGATGCGCACGATGGGAGTTTCCACCTCCTTGCCGGCAGTCATGATAAGGTCGCTGAACTCATCCACAATCACTACAATGTAGGGCATATACTGGTAGAACTTTCCGTTCTCGTCCATCTGATGGCGCAGTTCCTTCTTCCAGCGGCGGTTGTAGTCCTCGAGTTTGCGTTCTCCCACTTGCTCGAGCACCAAATATCGATTCTCCATCTCCTGCACTAGCGAGTTGAGAGTTTGCACCACCTTGGCTGTGTCGGTTATAATAGCCCGTTCCTCGCCTTCCACCTTGGCAAAGAAGTATTTCTCAAGCGAAGCATAAAGGCTAAATTCCACCTTCTTGGGGTCGATGAGGACGAACTTGAGTTCGCTAGGTCCCTTCTTGTAGAGCAGCGAAGCAATGATAGCGTTGAGGCCCACCGACTTACCTTGACCAGTAGCACCGGCCACCAGCAAGTGAGGCATCTTGGTGAGGTCGGCGACAAAGACGTCGTTGCTCACGGTGCTACCCAGCACCATGGGCAGTGCGGCCTTGCTTTCCTGGAAAGCACGCGAGGCGATGGCTTCACGCATGGGCACCACTTGCGGGTCGTGGTTAGGCACCTCGATGCCTATAGTTCCCCTACCGGGCATTGGCGCGATGATGCGAATGCCCAGCGCCGCAAGACTCAGGGCAATGTCGTCCTCGAGGCTGCGAATCTTGGAGATTCTCACGCCTTCCTCGGGTACAATCTCAAAGAGTGTGACAGTGGGTCCCACATGTGCTGTGATTGTCTTGATGGGAATTCCATATTGTCCCAAGGTTTCAACGATGCGTCGCTTGTTGGCCTCTTGCTCGTTGACGTCGACATTGTCGACGTTGGTCTTGAGGTCGGCGAGCAAGTCGATTGTCGGGAAACGGTAGTGCATGTACTCACCCGTTGGGTCGTGAGGATTGGTCACGCCACGCGCCTGTTCAATGCTCTTCGACTTTTTTATCTCAAATTCGGCTTCTTTCTCGCCCTTTCTGGTGCTGGTTTTGCGCGCCTTGGCAGGACGTTTTTCCTCATTAAGGACATCGTCTTTCTTGTCGGCAATCTTGTCAAAGATTTTCTTAGGGGCCGTCTTCCAGCCGCTCTGGTCGTCGCCCTTGAATCCCGAGGGCTCGCGATGACCGGTGTGCTCACCGCCATGCTTAGCCTCGTCTTCGTCATATTTCTTGCGCATGTTGCGCACACGCTTGAATTGCTTGTAGATAAAGAGTAAAGTGTTATAGCAAACCAAAATCCACAGGATGAGCAGCACCACATTGACAGCTATCATTCCATAGATTCCCAGCAAGCCCATGAGCCACTGGTTGGCATAGTAGCCCAGGTTTCCACCCATGCGGAAGAAGGTAAAGTCGGCATAATAGGTGCAAGCACCCAGCAGCATCGAGAAGGTGAGAATGCTGTAGACCGATATTAGCGAATAAGTGTAGAAGTGCGCCGGCTTGCGGCGAATGAGCCTCATTCCCAGCGTGAAGCACCACACCACGATGATGAAAGCCGCCAGTCCCACTCCGTCGCTCACAAAGAATTGTGCCGTTGCTGCACCTATCGACCCACCCAGGTTGTCGACGTTCTTGGTGGTATTGGCCGGGTCGGCATTCTCGATGATGGTATTGTTGTTCACGCTACCCTGGTCGCTGCCACCTGAAAAGAGGATGAACGACAGGAAGGTAATGAGAAAATAGACACCCAATATGAGCAGCACCACACCCATTGCGAAACGTGTGCGCCCGTTGGTGAAGAAGTTGACAAATCGTCTCCACGCCGAGGGTTTCTCCTCATCGCGCACTTGTTTCTCCTGCTTTTGCCGCTTTTTCTTTTCGCGCTCCTTAATAGCCGACGTGTCAACGCCGTACTCGTCATAAATCAGATCATCTTTACTCATTTCGTTCTACTTGTTTTTCAAATATTACAATATATACTCGTTTTCTTTCTTTTTTTTACAATGTTGCTCCCTAGTCTTTTTTCCAGAAACCGGGAGAGAACAGAGCCAGCACTGTGAAGACCTCAAGACGTCCCACCAGCATCTCAAATGCAAGCAGCCACTTAGCGACCGGATGAATCATGGCAAACTTGTCGATGCCATTGGTCATCTCACCATAGCCAAAGCCAATGTTGCTGATGGCCGATAGTGAATTGAATAAGGCATCAAAGGCCGGCATGCCATATAGTGTCAAAACCACCGCTACTGCCACCATCACAACAACATAAACCGAGAGGAACGCCAACACCTTCTCCACAATCATGTGAGGGACTGACTTGCCGTCGAGCCTGACGCTGGTGACTGCATTGCTATGAACAACCTTATACATCTCGTTCTTGACGTTCTTCAAGAGCACTACAAAGCGGTCAATCTTGGCACCACCGGCTGTAGAACCCGCCATACCGCCAAAGAACATGAGCACAATGAGGAAAAAGAAGATAAACTGTCCCTCTTGCTCGTAGTCGTAGGTAGCAAAACCTGTTGAGGTAATGGCCGAGATGGTGTCGAACCATGCCAGCACTGCGGCAAACTGCCACTCGTCGACGAAGCCCATGTACATGATGCGGGCAAACACCACCACGCCTCCCAGGGCTATAATGCTCAAGTACCACTTGAGGGTATCGCTGCGCTTGAACTCGCTGAAGCGACCGCGCACAGCCACGTTGTAGATGATGGTGAAGTTAATACCGCACAGGAGCATGAACAGCATTATCATGCCGTCGGTGTAATAGTCGTGCCAGTAATGCAAGCCGTTGTTCTTGGTTGAGAAGCCGCCGGTCGACACCGTGCTCATGGTGTGGCACAAGGCGTCATACCAGTCCATGGGACCCAAAATCAACAACGTGGTGAGGAGGGCGGTAAACACCAGGTACATTCCCCACAGGCTCTTGGCGGTTTGGCTCACACGCGGGCGCATTCGCTCGTGGGTGATACCTGTCACCTCACTATTGAAGAGCGACACGCCACCCTTATAGTTGAGCATGGGAAGTACAGCCAAAGTAAAAAGAATGATTCCCATGCCTCCTATCCACTGCATCATCGAGCGCCAGAAGAGTATGCCTCGAGGCAGGTTTTCCACATCGCGAATCACCGATGCGCCTGTAGTCGTGAAGCCCGACATGGTCTCGAAGAAGCCGTCGGTGACTCCAGTCACAGTTCCCGAGAAGAGGAACGGCAACATGCCAAAGATGGAGAAGAACACCCACACCGTGGCGGTGAGCAGCAGTCCCTCGCGCTTGCGCATCGACTTGTTGAGAGGGCGAATGCGATTCATTGCCAGACCTGTGATCAGTGTAATAGCTATGGAAATTGCAAACTCAATGGCAATCATTGTCTCGCCATAGATCAGTGCGACCACTGCCGGTGCTGCCATAAACATAGCTTCAATCATGAGCAGCCAGCCCACCACCCTGAGGACGATAGGGAAATTGATGCTCTGTGTGAATTTCCTATGTTTTGACAGTTGCATTGAGTTTTTATTAATTCTTTATTGATTATCCAAACATTCTTTCAATCTTGTGAATGGCACCCGATAGGCAGAACACCACCACACGGTCGCCTGCCTGAAGGCGTGTGGAACCGGTAACCAGCTGCCCCACCCCGTCGCGCACCAGTCCCGCTATAGTCATGTCGCGGCTGAGTCTGAGGTCCTTGACGTCGGCTTTTGTGACCTTAGCGCCGGCACCCACTTCGAGCTCTGCCACCTCGGCATCGGCTAGCGCGAGGCACTTGGCATTGTCGGTGTCATCGTCAATCATCATCTGGAAAATGGTGCTTGACGCAATGAGTTTCTTGTTGATGATAGTGCCAATGTTTAGGCTCTCGGCCTCGTTGAAAAACTGCAGGTTCTCAACCTGAGCAATGGTCTTGCGCATGCCCATCTCCTTAGCCATAACGCAGCTCAGGATGTTACTCTCGCTGCTCTCGCCAAGTGCCACAAACACGTCGTAGTCCTCAACACCTTCGTCTTCGAGCACATCGGTGTCGCCGGCTTGATAGTGCACCACATTGCAATCGGGGAACTGGTCGGCAAGTTCTTGACACCGCACTAAGTCGTTGTGCATAATTTTAACCTTGTATTTGCTACCAATGAGGTAAACCAGCTGCTCCACAATCTCGTTGCCGCCCATGATGAGGACGCGCTCCACAGTGTGCTGCTCTTTGCCACACACGGCTATCACATTGTCGATATCCTTGCGTGTGGTGGCGATATAGATGATGTCGTTCTCTAGCACCATGTCATCGCCGCCGGGGATAATAATCTCGCGATTGCGCTTGATGGCATTGATGTGCATGAAGTGCGACACTCCCCCCAGGTCTTTTAGCTTTATGCCCACGATGCGAGAGTTGGATCTGATTTTCACGCCCACCACGAGCAACTCGCCGTTGAGCATCTCAAACCAGTTGCGCACCCAGGTGTGGGCCATTGCGGTCTTCACTTCCTGCGCTGCCAGATACTCGGGATAGATGAGTGTGTCGATGCCATAGGAGGCGAAGAACTTCTTGGCGGCCGGCTTCATGAACTCGTAGTTGTCGATGCGCGCCACCGCTTTCTTGCAACCCATGCTCTTGGCCATCGATGATGCAATGATGTTGATAGTCTCGTGAGGGGTGACAGCGATGAAGATGTCGGCGGCTCCCACTTGTATGTTCTTGAGCACGTCGAGCGACACTGCGCTACCCCTCATGGTCATGAGGTTGTAGTTTTCCAGATTATAGAGTTTTTTCTCATCCTTGTCGAGCACGATGATGTCCTGCTCCTCGTTGGAGAGCATTTTGGCAAGGTGTGTTCCCACCTCACCGGCTCCGGCAATCACAATTCTCATAGTGTGGTAGTGTGGTTAAGCATTTGTTTAACTTGGTCGCAGATTGAGGCGGCATCGATGTGACACAACCGGTGCAGCTGCGCCACTGTGCCCTGGTCGACAAAGGTGTCGTTAATGCCCATGCGCACCAGCTGCACGTTCAATGCCCTTGCCGTGAACCACTCGGCCACGGCGCTGCCCAGGCCACCGGTGGTGACGCCTTCTTCAACGGTGATAATCTTCTTGAAGCGCGAAGCCACCTCTTGCAGAATCTCCTCGTCGATGGGCTTGAGATATATCATGTCGTAGTGAGCCACGTCGATTCCCTCGCTGTGGAGGAGCTCGCATGCCTCACGCACGTTGGTGCCAATGGTGCCCAGGCTCAGGATTGCCACCTCATTGCCGTCGCGCAACTTGCGTCCGCGGCCCACTGGCTGCTCACGCATCTCGTTGCGCCAGTCCAGCATCTTGCCGGCACCGCGTGGATAGCGAATTGAAAATGGACCATCGGCATGAAGCTGTGCTGTGTACATGAGGTTGCGCAGGGTGTGCTCATCCATGGGTGCACTGACCGTCATGCCGGGAATGGCACGCATGAAGGCCAGGTCGAAGAGGCCGTGATGCGTCACGCCATCCTCGCCCACCAGGCCGCCACGGTCAAGACAGAACACAACCGGCAGGCTTGCTATCGACACGTCGTTAATGATTGAGTCGTAGGCTCGCTGCAGGAAGGCACTGTAGATAGCCACAAAGGGGCGCAAACCTTCTTTGGCGAGACCGCCGGCAAAGGTCACCGCATGACCCTCGCTGATACCCACGTCAAACGACCGCTCGGGCATCGCCTCCTGCATCATCGACACCGAGGTACCGCTGGGCATGGCGGCTGTGATGGCAACTATCTTGTCGTTGCGCTCGGCAAGTTCAACCAGCGTCTTGCCAAACACATCCTGGAACTTCAACGGCTTGCCGGTGCTGCCGCCCTTAATGCGTTCACCGGTGTCCTCGTCAAACTTACCCGGAGCGTGCCAGGTGGTGGGGTCTTTCTCGGCAGGCTCATAGCCCTTACCCTTGACGGTGAGCAGGTGAATGAGCTTGGGGCCGGTCATGTCCTTAATGTCGTTGAAAGTCTTTACCAGCTTCACCACGTCGTGGCCGTCGAAGGGTCCAAAGTAGCGAATGTTCAAGCCCTCAAAGATGTTTTGCTGACCGGTGAGCAGCGACTTCATGGCGTTGTTGAAGCGAAGCACTATTCCCTTACCACTGTCGCCAATGAGGTGATGGCGACGCATGAACTGGTAGGTCTTGTAGCGCAAGTTGTTGTAGCGACGTGAGGTCGACAGGTCGGCCATGTACTTGCTCAGCGCTCCCACAGGTCGGTCAATCGACATGTCGTTATCGTTGAGCACGATGAGCAGGTTGTTCTTGTGGATTGAGGCGTTGTTGATGCCCTCAAAGGCTAGGCCACCGCTAATCGACGCGTCGCCAATCACTGCCACCACCTTGCGGTCGGGATTGGCCTGCAACTCGCTGGCAATCGACATGCCAAGTGCCGCCGAGATGGAATTGCTGGCATGGCCGGCCTGGAAGGTATCGTATTCGCTCTCGGCAGGATTGGGGAAGCCGCTCAGGCCACCCTGCTTGCGATTGGTGGAGAAACGGTCACGACGGCCTGTGAGAATCTTGTGGGCATAGGCCTGATGGCCCACGTCCCACACCAGTCGGTCGGCCGGAGTGTTGAACACATAGTGAAGCGCTACCACAATCTCCACAGCCCCCATGCTCGACGCGAAGTGGCCCGGATTCTCGCTCAACTCATGCACAATGAAGCGTCGCAGCTCATTGCACACTGCCGGCAACTGCTCCACTGGCAACTTCTTCAGGTCGGCGGGGCTATCAATCTTAGAGAGCAGTGGAAAGTGCTCGATGATGAATTCTTTTGTTGACATCTATAGCGTTTTCGTTATTTTCTAATGTATTTCTTGTAGAGAGGAACAAACACGATGATACCGCTCGCCACAATGGTGAAGATGACCATGAAATCAATGCGTGCCGCGCGAGTGAGCAGCAAGTACACCAGGAACATCCACAACAACAGGATGCAGGCAAAGCGTATCCATCGGCCGGTATTCATTTCTCTCTATTTAACAAGTTATGCAGTGCACATAGTTTTGCAATTTGCAAAGTTACGAAAACAATTTTAATTACTATAGCAGCAGCATGTTTTTTTAATGATATTTTTGAGAACAACCCACCAAGCCCCCACGCCACGGCTCCGCTCGGGGCCACAATCACCACCGGCAGCAGGTCCACCGTGCCACGGCTC
>DGWL01000064.1:0-612 GCA_002396125.1 Porphyromonadaceae bacterium UBA4259 | reverse complement strand
GCCGGGGCCACTTCCACCATCTATCCTTTTTCAAGCTAATCTATTGTGCTTTTCCTCATTTTAATATATCTTTGCGATATGGATTGGGAAAGATACAAGAAGTCAAAACAATGGGCTGGGGAGTTAAAACCCTCAATGAAGCGCCGGCGCATTGGCCACGACTACAAGTCGCGTTGCATCTACATGATCACCCTCGTCGTTGAAGCACGCAGGCCTTTGCTGGGAACAATCATTGGAGACGGAGTGAAGCAACCGGCAAGAATCTTTCGCACGCCTCTTGGCGATGCCGTCACAAAGGCTCTTATAAACATTCCACAGTTCTATCCCGAGATAGAAATCTTCACTCATCAAGTTATGCCCGACCACTTGCACGCTATAGTTTTTGTCAAAAACACAATTCCAGTGCATTTGGGCACAATTATCAACGGGTTCAAGTTGCTTGCAACCGTGAGTATCGCTCTCTCAAAGAAAACGGAATAATCAACAGCAATCTACCTTCACTATGGGAACAAGGATATAACGATGTCATCCTTGACCAAGAAGGCCAATTGCAACGCATGAAACATTACATTCGCGACAATCCACGCCGAAAAGCCATCAAGAACTCACACC
>DGWL01000033.1:20303-25116 GCA_002396125.1 Porphyromonadaceae bacterium UBA4259 | reverse complement strand
ACAAGAACCTGTGGGCACCCAGCCGGCAGGAGTTGCAAGCGCAAGTTGAGGCTAAGCGCAAAGCCGAAGCCGAGAAAAACGGAGAAACTCTTGAAGATGACGAAGCCAATGTCGACAACAAGGATGCCAAGGACGACAACAAGAAGAGCGTGCGCTCAACCAAGCGTGGCGGCAAAAACAGCGACAAGGGCTCAAGTAAGAAGCAGCAAGCCAAGAAAAAACAGCAAAAGTCAAAGGAAATCAAGAGCCACCAAAGCGCCACACGCTCAGTGCGCAACCGAAAGAGATAAGCACAGCTACCGCTATCATTAATAATACATGCGACCGGGATAATTCCCCGTCGCATGTTTATTTTTAATGCCGTCTTTATTTAAGATAGCTACCATATTATTCTATTACCATATTCACCAAAAAACTTTTATTTTTTTGCGAAGTCTGAAAAAATGTTCTATCTTTGCACTTGACAAGTTAGCCCAAGAGAGGGCGGCGGGTCGGGGGCTAAAATACACATTTCTACAAATGTATAGAATAAGCCTTCTAACATTATGGTAAAGGACGTTTACTAACGGCGTTATCTTCTACTGTCAAACTTCGCAACTTTGATTTCTACCCTGAAGATACGGCAACAAAGTAGGCGTCCACGTTGGGTGAATATTGTGTGCCTGCGTCACTGCGATGGTGGCGAGACCAAGCATATATATTCAACACTGACGTGGGCTAACTGCGTTGCTTATCCAGGGTGAAGGCAATGCGAAGGCCTGACAGTGGGATAAGCAGAAGTACAGATTCCCACGTCTTTTTTATTTATGCACGCCTTAAATCCGAGGAATCTAAAAAGGCAATGATAATTTTAACGTTAAAATGGAAGACAAAAAGAAAAAAGAAGAACTCCAGTCGCGAAGGCAGTTCTTCAAGAAAGCCGCCAAAGGCGCACTCCCAATCCTCGGTGCTATCGCATTAAGCCAAATGCCATTCCTTTCTCATGCCCACGAGAGCCAGAATGAAATGGGATGCAACTATGTATGTCAGAATGATTGCTATGCTTATTGTTCTGGCGGTTGTAAGACAACATGCCAGGGCAGTTGTATGAAAAGCTGTCTAAATACTTGCTACAACACATGCTCAGGTGGTTGTGCACGTAGTGCGTATGCATAATTATTGACTCATGTTAGAATTAAAGTATTCTAAAGGCCAGTTAGAATTTATCAATCAATGTGATAAACTTCCTAACGTAAACCAGTGTTACATAAATGTTGTCTGTGAAGGCCAAATTCCTTTTCAATTAAAGAGCAAAGTGGCTGACAAAGCTCTAAATTTTGTTAATAAACAATTTAAAACTAATTTTTCAAATGTAGCACCTGGAGATTTTGAAAAGTCTGAAGATATTAATAACAAAAAAATTGTTAAAGAGTTCAGTTTTGTGATTTATTAATTCCTTATATCAATATTAATATATGATAAAATGGGAATAATAAAAACTAAAGAAGCTTCCTGGCAATCCGGCGTGGCTAAGAACATCACGTTTATTGTCACTAAGGATTGCCAGCTGGCTTGTAAGTATTGTTATCTTGTGGGAAAGAATGAGAAGGAGCAGATGTCGTGGGAGACTGCGAAGGCTGCTATCGACTACATTCTCTCCCACGAGGATGAGTTTCGTGAGGAGAGCGTGATTTGGGACTTCATAGGTGGCGAGCCATTTATGGAGATTGACCTGATTGACAAGATATGCGACTATCTCAAGACCGAGATGTTTCGCCTTAACCATCACTGGTTCAACAGCTACCGTTTCTCGTTCTCGACCAACGGCATCAACTACCACACCCCCAAGGTGCAGGAGTTTATCAAGAAGAACATCAGCCACCTCTCGATTGGAATCACCATCGACGGCACCGAGCGAAAGCACGACCTCAACCGCATCTACAAGCAGAACAACCCCGACGGCAGCGAGCATGGCTCCTACCAGGACGTGGTGCGCAACATCCCGCTGTGGTTAGAGCAGTTCCCCGGGGGATCGACCAAGGTCACTATCAGCAGCGCCGACATCCCTTACATCAAGGAGAGTGTGCTGCATCTCTACTCGCTGGGCATCCATGAGGTGAACATCAACTGCGTGTTTGAGGACGTGTGGCAAGAGGGCGACGACCGCCTCTTTGAGGACCAGCTCATGCAGCTTGCCGATGCCATCATCGACGGTGGCTACTACACCGACTATGCCTGCTCTTTCTTCAGCGAGAACATAGGCAAACCTCTCGACCCTATACTCGAGAACCAGAACTGGTGCGGTGCGGGCAAGATGCTTGCCGTTGACGCTGCAGGAATGTTCTACCCCTGCACCCGCTTTGCCGGCTACTCGCTGCGAGAGAAAAAACCCATCATCATAGGCAACGTGCGCGACGGCATCGACAAGAACAAACTGCGCCCGTTCCTCACCCTCGACCGCACTACCCAGAGTCCGCAGCAGTGCCTCGATTGCGAGGTGGCAAGCGGCTGTGCCTGGTGCCAAGGCGAGAACTATGACGCTGCCGAGACGAGCACCGTCTACCAGCGCGCCACAGCTATCTGCCTGATGCACAAGGCAAGAGTGAGAGCCAATAACTACTACTGGAACCGCCTCTACCGCAAGCTTGAGCTTGAAGGCCAGCGCGAAGAATACGAGATGAACAAACGCGAAGTGAAACCTGTTGACTGCTAAAAAACTATGCTACAATACTTAGTAATACTGCTCGACGACACCAGCACAAGTTACTGTCACTATGGCGTGAACAAGAAGGAGCGCAAGCTCATCTCGCTCGACCACCTGCGCCAGGGCATACGCTTAGGCATGGTGGAGAACCTGATGATTCAGTTTGTCTACCCCGACTATAATCTGCCACAGGAATATCTCGACGTAATTGATACCATCGACCACAGCAACATCAAGCCAATGGCAGCCCTCGACAACGACACCGATATTGTGACGATTGATGGCTGGAGCTACGACGCCTCTAAACTGAAAGATGCCGTGGTGGCTCTGCTCACAAGCTGGAAACAGCTCAACGAGAACCATGGCAAGCTCAAGGACCTGCTCGCCGTTGTGCAGCGACTCAATGTGGTCATCACCGACGTGGAGCGCATGAGCGACAGCGACCGTGAGCAGTACAAAGTCGTGCTTGAAACACTTTGCAAGGATGTGGAGGCGCTCTACGTTGATGGCAAGTCGCCACAGCTAAACCTGCTCACCGACCGCATGATGCTCTCCGCGATGAACAACTGCAATGCAGGTGACACCACCGTCACACTCGCTCCCAATGGAAAACTCTACATCTGCCCGGCATTCTATTATGAGAACGAGGACGATTGCGTGGGAGATGTCGTGAATGGCCTTGACATCAAGAACAAGCAGCTCTACCGTCTCGACTATGCCCCAATATGCCGCAAGTGCGACGCATGGCAGTGCCGACGCTGCATATGGATCAACCGCAAGACCACCCTCGAGGTCAACACACCGAGCCATGAGCAATGCGTGGCAGCCCACCTCGATCGCAACGCCTCGCGCGACTTGATGCTCTCGCTCCGCAGCAAGGGCACTTTCCTGCCCGACAAGGAAGAAATCAAAGAAATAACCTATCTCGACCCATTTGAGATTGCAACTCAATGGAAATAATAAAAATCCATACATTATGACACGCAAATTAGTAGGTCAGGTAACACCTGAAGAAAAAAATGAGATTCAGGCACTCTTTGAGCGCCGAAATGGCTTAAACGAACTGGCCAAAGTGCTCACCCCCGACAACACAGAGCTTTATGAGAAGCTTGTGACCGACATGGGAACCACTGGCACCAAGTTCCAGAACTGGTGGGACACTATGGCGCAGAAATATAGATGGGAAAGTTCACCTAACGGTAACTGGGAAATAAACTTCGACACATGCGAGATATTTCTCGTGGATCAATAACTTATAACTTCTTTTACTTGGTGATTTTAATTAAAACAACGGTATTGTTGTAGACTATAATACTAAACACATAATAAATATGACATTATTAATGATAGGTACCACCGAGCTATTAGTTGTAGCCGGTCTGGCTCTGTTACTTTTCGGAGGCAAGAAGCTTCCCGAACTGATGAAAGGCATGGGACAAGGAGTGAAAAATTTCAAGGAAGGGCTCAACTCCCCAATTGAACAACCTCAAGAACAAAAAGAAGAAGTCTCGGCACCAGAGAAAAAATGTGACCAATCTGATAGCACTATAGAGACCGAGCAATGAGTAAGGTAGAAAATGGGAACTTGATGACTTTCGGGGGGCATCTTGAAGTTCTTCGCAAGATGCTCTTCCGCATCATCGCAGTGACATTGGCTTTTGCTATAACCATTTTTTGCTTCAAGCATACAACTTTCAACATCCTGCTTGCTCCAGGGAGCAGCGACTTTGCCACCTATCGTGGCATAGAATATTTGTGTACCATCTTAGGAATAAACTTTCATTTCGAGCATTTTAAGATAACTCTTATCAACACAGAACTATCTAATCAGTTCATGACGCACCTGTCAACATCTTTTATCCTAGGATTATTGTGTGCATCCCCCTATATTGTGATAGAACTATTCCGTTTTATTACCCCAGCACTTTATGATAACGAACGCCGTTACGCTGTTATTTTAACCATCACAATCTATGCACTTTTTGCAGCGGGAGTTATAATGAATTATTATGTGCTTTTCCCATTCGCCCTGCGTTTCCTTGGCACATATCAAGTTGATTCTAGCGTTGTTAACCAAATCAACATATCTTCATATATCTCTACATTCACATCTCTCACATTCATGATGGG
>DGWL01000033.1:0-20176 GCA_002396125.1 Porphyromonadaceae bacterium UBA4259 | reverse complement strand
GGAGACACGATGGCACACTATCGCCGTCATGCAATCATAGTGATAGCTCTCATTGCCGCAATAATCACACCCCCTGATCTCTTTACCCTTTTTCTTGTATCAATACCAATGTACGGTTTATATGAGGTAAGCATAATAATTGCTCACAAAGTGCAATCTGCACCACACACATCGGGATGCGATATATAACTGAATGTAGCTAATATAGAATGAAGATTTGCTACACCACAAAAGCCAGGAGCATGAGGGTGGTGAAGATGAGCATGTTGCGGGCAGTTTCGCCCAGAAGGGGGTTGAGTGCGGCTCCTGAGCGTCGGTTCAGTTTTATCCAGGTGATGAGATGCATGACGAGGTAGATTACAGGAACGGCATAGGTCCACACCGGCATGCTCTTGTTAAGGTAGATTACGAGCCACAGTGGCGACAACATGGCGATTGCCATGAATCCGTTGAAGAGATAGGCCACGGCGGCGAGCCTGCGTCCAAAGATGACGACGGCTGTGCGCTTGCCCGCATCGATGTCGTCGTCCATGTCGCGATAGTTGTTGATGAGCAGCACGTTCACCCCCATGAAACCAATGGTCATGCCCCCCAGCACAGCCAGAGCATCGAAACGGCCTGCAATAACATAGTGGCCAAAGACAACGGGGACAATGCCATAGAAGAGAAACACCGTGAGCTCGCCAAGGCCATGATAGCTGAGGGGATAGGGCCCGGTGCTATAGGCCAGGGCAAAAGCCGCAATCACGATTCCCACGGGAATCATCGCCCAACCGCCATAGGGGATGAGACCGCATCCCACGGCACATGCCACAGCAAGAGTGATGTAGGTGACGCGCAGCAATGTTGACGGGCGTATGTCGCCCTCGGTAACGCCGCGTCGTGGCCCCACGCGACCTTTCTTGTCGGCACCACGCCGATAATCATAGTATTCGTTGGCGAAATTGGACACAATCTGCGCCAAGAGCGCAAACACAAGGCACAGCACCGCAGGGGTCCAGCGGAATAGTCCTTGCCAAGCAGCAATACCAATGGCCATGAGCACGCCACTCACCGACACCGGCAGCGATCGCAGGCGCATAGCCTCAATCCATATTTTGAGTTGTTTCTTCATTGTGTGGGTTCAGGAAATAATTGTTTCAGGCACGCACCAGCACGTAGACCTTGGGTACCATGGGCTTGAGTCGCATGTACTTGCCAGGAGCGCGTGCAAAGGTTGCCGCCACACTCAGGTCGTCATAGCCCTGTGCCACAACACAGTAGTAGCGAGTTCGAGCCACATAGACCACATAGGAGTTGAGTCCCTCCTCCTTGCGCAAGCGCTCACAGTAGCTTTTAGCGTTGAACTTTTGCTGAAACTCAGCCACCACCACGCTATATTTCTTAATCACCGAGTCGTCGCCATCAACAATGTTGAAATAGTGACGCTGAAGCCTGATGCTGTCGCCATCCACCTCATAGTTGTTTTGGCTTCTAACCTTGATATCGTGCTCATATTTCTCGCCTTTCTCGCCGGTGCGGCTGGCGGCAATCGACTTCTCGTAGCTCGCCTTGTAGTTAGCCTCGGTTGAGTGGCAAGACGCCAACACCGCAACGAGAGCAAATATCAAAATCGTGTTGTGAAAATGTTTCATAATCAAAATAAAGTTGAGTCAAAAAAACTTCGGATAAAGCATAATCATCACTCATTCCACTATGCGGCCCTGAGGATTGGCGCGGTCGTCGGCAAGCTCAATCACTTGGCAACCTGTGATGTTGCCGGCATCCAGCGACAGCTTGAGCAGGGTGCGCACCTTTTGCCAGCCTTGGCGACCGGCAGCGCCGGGATTGATAGTGAGCACACCCAGGCTGCGATCGGGGATTACCTTGAGAATGTGGCTATGGCCACACACGAAAATCCTGGGCTGCACCAACTCCAGACGGTTCTTGATGCCAGGGGCATACCGCCCCGGATAACCACCAATGTGGGTCATCATCACCTTCACGCCCTCAACGGTGAAAATCTCGGTTTCCTTGAGGCTACGGCGCAAGTCTTGCCCATCGGCATTGCCCCACACCGCACGCACTTGCGGCCCTATTGCCTCAATCATGTTGATGAGAGCCATGTTGCCAATGTCGCCAGCATGCCAAATCTCGTCGCAGTCGGCAAAATGCATGGCATACCGGTCGTCCCAGTAGCAATGCGTGTCGCTCAAGATTCCTATTGTTTTCATTATATTTCAGTAAACGAGTTGACGAGTAATCGAGCTATTGTGCACTAAGCATTAAATTCCATGAGCCGCGCCAGATACTTGCCTATGATGTCAAACTCAAGGTTAACCACTGTGCCTGCCACGATGTTGTGGAAATTGGTGAGATCGTGGGTGTAAGGAATAATTGCCACCTCAAAGCTGTCGCGCTCGCTGTTGCACACCGTAAGGCTAGTGCCATTGACGGTGATGCTGCCCTTCTCCACGGTCACATAGCCCTTGCGTGCCATAGCTGGGTCGACATCGTAGTGGAAAGTGTAGTACCAACTGCCATCGGCCTCGCGCACACTAGTGCAAGTGGCGATTTGGTCGACATGGCCCTGAACGATGTGACCATCAAGGCGACCGTTTATGAGCATGCTTCGCTCCACGTTCACCTCATCGCCCACCTTGAGCAAGCCCAGGTTGCTGCGGTCGAGGGTTTCCTGGATTGCGGTAACGGTGTAGGTGCCGTCGCCCGGCAGTTTCACCACTGTGAGGCACACACCGTTGTGCGACACACTCTGGTCAATCTTCAGTTCATCCACAAAGCTGCACTTTAGGGTTATGTGCAGGTTCCCTTCTTCTTTCACTAGCGCTACCACGCGGGCAGCTTCTTCAACTATACCTGAAAACATATTGTTTCTCGATTATTTTAGATTGTTTATTTTCTTGTATTTCCTGTTCCTTGCGCACCGGGTTTCTTGGTATTGCCCATGCCGCCATTGCCGGTGTTGCCGGTGTTGCCACCGCCACCCGAGCCCGAACCGCCACGGTTGTTACCACCGCGGTTGTTACCGCCTGTGCCATTGCTGCTGCCACCCATTCCATTGCCGCTGCCAAAGCCATCACCTTGAGTTGATCCGCCCAGTCGACCCTTGTCGTCCCTGGGTGGCTCAGCGCCGTTGTACTTGTTGTCGGGATCCAGTTCCTTCCTGCGGTCTTTCTCGGCCTGCTCTTGTTGCATCTGCTGCATCCTCTCAATCTCTTGTTTCGACATTGTTGAGCCGGCCGAGTTGTCATCGGCTTTCTTAGTGCCCGGTTGCTGTTCGCCGGCGTTATTGCCGCCTTCAATCGAGTCGGTCAGTTCATCGCTCGGTTCCCTTATTGAAGAGTCAAACGTGCGATAATAGTTGGTGGTAAGCACCTGGAACTCGGTGCGACGGTTAATTTGGTCGGCAGCTGCCCGGTCTTCCTTGGAGAGAGCCATGACAAAAGGCTCGCTGAGCGTGTCGCCCTCGTTGAACTGCGGATATAGTCGCGCAATGCGCTTTGTCACCACCTTGGGTCGTGAGCGACCATAGCCTTGATATTGCAGGCGTGCGCTGTCCACACCGTTGGCAATCAGGTAGTCGACCACGCTCTTGGCACGGCGGTTGCTGAGTTTCATGTTAAACTCGTCGCCCCCCACGCGGTCGGTGTGCGAAGCCATCTCGATGGTGATGTAGGGATTGTCGTTCATCACTTGCACCATTGAGTCGAGAGCCGTCTTCGACTCGGGCCTGAGTGTAGCCTTGTTGTAGTCGTAGAAAATGTTATCAATCACCTGCGGCTTAGTCATGGCAGCGAGAATGAAGTCGACGTTATACTCGGCGTCGGCTTCCTCGATGTCGCTAGTGAACTGCTGCTTGCCATTGAGGTAGCCGTTGGCACCGGCAAGCATGACGTAGCTCACGCCACGCTGCAGGTCGAAGCGGAACGAGCCATCGGGCTTGGCAACAGCCTTCTGGTTGCTGCCATCGTTACCCACGATGCGAATGATGGCATTGGCCACCGGTTCCTCATCCTTGTCGAGCACATAGCCCGAAATCCATATCTTGAGGTCGGGTTTCTCAAAGCTGTAGATGTGGTCATAGCCACGGGCATCCTTGCGATTGCTCGAGAAAAAACCCTTCTCGCCCTCGCTCTCAAAGGTGATACCAAAGTCGTCGGCACTAGAGTTCATGGGTGAACCCATGTTCTCAATGAACCACTTGCCCGAAGGTTGCAGACGGGCACGGAACAGGTCGAGACCGCCGAAACCGGCATGACCATTGCTGGCAAAGTAGAGCGTGCTGTCGTCGCGACAATAGGGGAATCGCTCATCGCCGGGCGTGTTGATTTGCTCGCCCAGGTTCTCGAGAGTGCCATGGCCGTCGCTAATCATTACTCGCCACAGGTCTTTGCCACCCTGGCCTCCCGGCATGTCGCTCGAGAAGTAGAGCCACTTGCCGTCGTGACTCACCGCGGGGTCGTCGTAGGCCGAGAGCGTGTCGGCCGTAATCTCAAACTTTGCCGCCCCACTCCACTTGGCCTCGCTGCGACTCGCCTTGTAGATTTCCACACTAGAGCCCGAATCGGTCTTGCGCAAAGCCTTGGCATAATACATTGTGTTTCCATCGGGAGTGAAAGTGGTGATACCCTCATCAAACTCAGTGTTCAGGTCACCTTCCACCAACTCGGGCTTGCTCCACTTGCCCTTGTCGTCCTTCTTGGAGAAGAACACATCGCAATTCTTAGTGCCGGTGATTTCACTCTTGACGGTGCCGGTGGCCTTCTCGTTGGACGACGTGAAGTAGATCACATCGTTCTTGCTGTCGAGGAACATGGGGCAATAGTCGGCGCGCCGTGAGTTAAACAGGCGTGCGCTCTTGACGATGTAGCGCGACCCTTGCTCGCGCCACTTGGGTGCCATTTGACAGGCACGAATGCCCTCACGCGCCTGCCAGCTCTTGGGGGCTGTGTCGAGATAGGTCTTGTAGTTGCGCTCGGCAAGAGTGTACTGCCCTTCCATGTGCTGCATCTGTGCCAAATAGAAGCGAGTGATGCTGTCGTCATACTCGTAGCGAATAGCGTTTTGATAGGCAGCTGCAGCCCGCGCACTCTGATTCAAGTGGCGGTAACACTCACCCAGCATGAAAGCCACCTCGCCGCGCAGATATCGGTCTTCCTTCTTGCGCAACTTGTTGTAGATTTTGCGATAGGTCTCGGCGGCTGCGTTATATTCTCCACGTTCATATTTCTCGTCGGCATCCTTCATCTTGGCCGTTTTGCATGACGTGAGTTGCAACGACGTGGCGGCAATGAGCGCCGCCATTATTATGTAAACAAATTTCTTCATGTTGTTAAAAAATGGCATGAGGCACCCCCACTGTGGGGCACTCCATCTAAACAATAAAACGCAAGTGAGGCTTGCTTTATTGCACGCGCACGCACGAGTGACACGTTTTTTGCCTTTAGCATTAAACCAATGTTTTATTTTCGAGTCAAAACTTAAGTCTAGAATGAAGATTTTAACACATGCGAGTTAACTGGCAACAAGGCAATAGCCAACTATAGGAAACCAGCAGCCTCGTTTACCGGTTAAACCGTTTACTACCCTACTAAACAAAACTTAAATTTATGAAAAATCTTGCCAAAAATCTATTGTTACTGTTAGCGCTTGCCTTGCCTGCCATGGCACTTGCGCAACCCCAGTCATGCAAAGTGAAATTCTCAGGTTCCAAGCCCACCATTATCGATTTTGCCCGAGCCTATTGCTCTCAAAGCGAGAGCGGATCCTTCAACCGAGATGCGCTGGCAGCCTTTGCTAAGGGCAATCACAAGAAGGGCAATGTTGAGTGCGTTGTCGACAAGAAAAATGGTTACCTAAGGTACACTGCACCTGTCGACATGACAATCAACTATATTGAGATGTGTTACTGGACATGCGACAACAAGAACGAGTGCATTTTTGCCGTCAACCTAGTTGACACATCAATGGATTTCGACGAGAGCAACCTCACCTTCTACCGCTACAACGCCAAGACTCGGGTGATGAAACTCATCAAGCCTCCGTTTGACCGCCAGCCGCAACCCATCGACCTCGTCAATAAGAGCAAAGCTGCCGGCAGCATTGTCAACATGGTGCAAGGGGCACGAAACGAGGACTCCAATAGGTTCCAGCCTTGCTATGAGCTACCTCGCACCGGCAAGGACATCACTTGCCGCATCAGCGACCGCAAGGCCATTCCGCGCGAAGCCCAGCGCAAAGTAATCCTGAAATGGAACGGCAGTGGGTTCAACATGGAATAGCGCTGAAAATCAGGCAAAAACTGAGTGCCACGCACGGAATATAAAATTCTTGCGTGGCACTCAGTTTTTTATCTCACCGAAGCAACCCTATTACTTGCCCATGATAATGTTGTAGACAGCTGTCACGTCGGCCGAGTTGACAACAGTGTCGCCGTTCACGTCACTGGTGTCGATAAAGCGGGTGTCGCCATTCAGGATGAAACCATAGAGTGCGGTGACATCGGCACTGTTGACCACACCATCACCATTCACATCACCCACCACAACGGCGCTGGGATCAAACCCCAACTGACTGTCAATCCACGCCACGCGGCTGGTGACCCATTGCTTGAGGTGCGACACCTCGTCGTCGAAGTCTTGGGCAATATAGTAGTTGGGCCACACGTAGTAGCCCCATCTGGGCCACGCCTGCGTGTTGCGCGCCTCTGCGCCCTGCACTGTGAGTTCATTATACATCGAGTCGATTGTGGCAATGATGCGGTCGTCACGGCAGTTGGAGCGGCGATATTGTGCCCATCGCTGCTTGAGCAGAGCGGTGTAATAAGGGTCTTTATTGAGCTTGTACCACCAGAATGGCACCAGCTGCTCATCATTATTCCAGTTGAGGACATCGTTGTTTTGCCACACCCATCCTGTGGTGTACCATCCGTTGTAATAGTCGCTGTTGCCATAGGCGATGTTGAAGTCCCACAAAGCCATCTTGAAACGTGGGTCCTCACTGTCGCGCCGCTTGAAAATCTTGGCACTGAGGCGATAACCATCAACATTGTGAGCAAGTTCTTGCGAGAGCTGATAGTCGACAAACGACATCTCGTCAAGGTATTTGCGATAGCCCACCTCAGGGTCGGCGAAATCATTGGAAGCCAGCGCATCCTCCATCTTGTCGACCTGACCGGTTATATAGTCATATTGCGCTTGTGTCAAGTCTTCATATTCAGGTTCCTTGAACTGGTAATTGATGTAGCGGTTGCCAAGCCTGCCCCCCATCGAGGTAACAGGGTGGTATTTAGACGTGTAGGTTATCTCGTCGGTGCGGTCGACCTCGAGCAGATAGCCGCCTGAGAGCTCGTCGCCGGTCTCACCCGGATCTTCCAGACCAAGCCTTGTCTTTCCCTTACTCACCACCTCACACATGATAAACACGCCATAGTAGATGCCATCGAGAAACATCTCGCAAAACTTTCCCTTTGGCACATAATCCATCCAGGGTCTTGCCAGCTCAAAGGCCAGCATGTCGCGCATCATGCTCTTGTCGTTGAAGGGTGCCAGCAAAGCCCAGTTGTTGTCCTTGCCCATGCCCAGGATTTTCACTTTCTCTTTCTCACCGCCCTGCTCAAGTGGCACTTTCAACGTGCGAAATGAATAGGGCTTCTTGTCGCTCGACGAGAACGATGAGTTGCCACGATAGCGCAAAGCTATATAGCCCTCATAGTCGATGTTTTGCCCGGGATGAGCAATGGTGTCGGCATAGTTGAGTTGTCCCTCGCCGTTGTGGATAATCTTCATTCGTGCCGTTATGCGCTCATCGCGGTCGATGGTGGCACCATCAACCTCAATCCACACAATGGGCAGGTTGGTCTGCTCCAGTTGCACGTCTTCATCATCGGGCGGATAATTAGGGTCGTCCCACCACCACTGCGCATGAGCCGTGAGCGCCGACATCACAATCGCAAGAAATAAAAGATAATGTTTCATAGAGAATAGCTTTTTTTAAATCACACAGTGGCACGGCGCACTCACACACACAGGCGCCACCCACTCATTGTGGTGGCAAAAATAATAATTTTTTTATTATAATGCAAGTTCTTTTCAGCTAACGAATAAGCAAGCCGACGAGTGGGCGTTAATCTCAGTCACTAAAAAACTTGTATTTTTTAAAATTGCTTTTTTTTATTATTTTTGCATGATTTCTTTTTCACACTTAAAGGAAGCACGTTAAATTAATGGCAGTAAAACAAAACATAAGCACTTGCCATGAGTTGATGGCAGCGATTGATGAGCTGGGGTTCTTGCCCTTGCTCAGGAGTGGAATTGCGGGCTACAGCGCCGAGGAGATGGTTGATGACGACTGCAGGTATGTGGTTTTTGACGATGGCGGTTGGGACTGGCCGTTGTGGAAATGGAAAGGCCCCATCATCACCGAGGGCGACTGTGTGTATGGCAAGTTTTTTGCCGGCAAGGCAGGCTTCGTGAGCAAGAAGTGGTGGCCACATCTGTATAACTGGCGCCGCAGCATGACTCCCGAGCCAGCCGATGGGTCGATAGAACAGATTATCCTGCTCACGCTACAGGAGCATGGCAGCCTCATCACCCGTGAGTTGCGAGCGATGTGTGGCTTCACAGGCACCAAGATGCGAAGCCGCTTCGACTCTTTTGTGACCCGCCTGCAGATGCAATGCCGCATCGTCACCGAAGATTTCATCTACCCTCACGACCGCCATGGTCATGAGTATGGCTGGGGATGGTCGCTGCTCACTACCCCCGAGCTCTTGCTAGGCCCCGAGGCTTGCCGATGCGATTGCTCGGCCCAAGAGTCGCGGGAGCTCATCATCGGGCACATGCGCAACATCCTTCCCGATGCCAGCACCAAGCAAATCGAGAGACTAGTGTAACGCGGTTTTTTCACGCAATGAGATGACCTATTTACTGCACGCTGACCACTATCCACCGAGATAAAACCGAGCCAGTTTATCAGTTGAGAGGAAGGCACACTAATTTCGCTAATTATCAAACAAAGTCAACAAAAGACAACAAAATCAACAAAAAAATTTGTTTTCTTTGTTAGGGTTTGTTGTTGTTTGAGGTACAGTTTGGCAAAAAACGCTGTACTCGCAATTGTCTTTAATATACTGGAACAAGGATTTTTGGTCATTAATTGTGTAAAAGAAGAACCCGGCACCTAATTTGCATCACAATCGACACCGGGGTTGTTGTTGGGATAGAAACGAACTCGATTAGATTTTCTTCATGATGATTGGGCGGTGACACTGAAAAATGCCGTCGCCCTTTAAAAAGAATGCAAATTATTATGTAGATTGAGAAATTGTATCTAATTTTGCGATGCGGAATGAGTGAGGGAGGTAATGCCCCCGCATACTGCCCCCAAAACGGACAGCCCATTATTCGGGATGTCCGTTGGCTTTTTTATATAAGTTCTGTTAAGAAACTATCCTCACTTATATAGTAGATACTGGGCATTTTGTATAGCTTACCTTTTGCTTTCAGGGAGCCTCTTGTTCTTTCTACTGCTCGTTCTAAGTCCTTTAACCTGCTGTTACTGTCCCAGTAGAAGATTATGTTAGATGCTTTTCTCCCGTCTTTTATGTATTTTCTGATAGTTTCAACATTAGCAGTGGGCGGTGACACTGAAAAATGCCGCCGCCCATTAAAAAAACTTGCAATTTTTTTTTGTAGATTGAAAAATAGTATTTAAGTTTGCAATGCGGAAGGATTGGTGAGAGTAATCTCATCCCTACTGCCCCCAAAACGGACAGCCCATTATTCGGGATGTCCGTTGGCTTTTTCTACTTCATGCACATCTTGAAGATTTCCTCAACATCGGCTTGCTTGAGGTCGACAAAGCCATGCAAAGTGTCGCCGCCAACGGCTTTAGACGCCATCACAGCAAAGTGCTCCTCGTTGATGCCCACCTCGGGGAGGGTGCGCTTGAGTTGCAGAGTGTTGAAGAAGAAGTCGCTCAAGCAGTCGATGGCCTTGTGAGCAATTTCCATGGGTTCAAGCGATGGGTCAATGCCAAAGACGTTGACGCCAAACTGCACATACTTCGACACTGTGGCCTCGCTGAGGCAATGCTCCATCCAGCGCGGAGTGAGAATCGCCAAGCCCAGACCATGAGTGATGTCGTAGAAAGCCGAGAGCTCATGCTCCATGGGGTGGCAACTCCAAGCCTTGCGCTTGCCGCCATTGATAAAGCCGTTGATTGCCCACGACGATGCCCACATCAGGTTGGCGCGAGCCTCATAATTCTCGGGGTCGCTCATTGCCACTGGCGCAAAGCGGATGATTGTCTTCATCAATCCCTCCATGAAGCAATCGAGCATGTAGAGGTCGTCCTGCAGGTTAAAATACACCTCAATGATGTGCGACATCATGTCGGCTGAGCCACAAGCAGTCTGATAGGGCGAAACGCTGAAGGTGTTGGTCGGGTCGAGGAACGATGCCTTGGGCAGCAATGCCGGTGCCAAGCGCCCGTTCTTGTCTTTGGTCTCGGGATTGGAAATAACACCACCTGTGTCCATCTCAGAGCCAGTGGCCGAGAGGGTGAGAATGCTCACGATGGGTAACGCACGCTCGATGGGTGCCTGCTTGCTATAGTCCAGAAAGTCCCATGGGTCATGGTCGACGCAAGCGCCGGCAGCCATGAACTTTGTGGCATCGATAGTGGAGCCTCCGCCAACTGCCAGCAGCACGTCGATGTTGTGCTCTTTGCACAGCTGTGCACCACGGCGAACCGAATCGATGCGGGGATTGGGCTCAATGCCCGAGAGTTCGAAAAGTTCAAGCCCTGCGGCTTCAATCTCTTTCACCACGCGGTCGTAGAGGCCAATGCGCTTGATAGAGCCACCGCCGTAGGTCATCAGCACGCGAGTTCCATACTTCTTGAGTTCAGCGCCCAAATTTTTCAACTGGTCACGCCCGAAGTAAACACGAGTGGGAATGTAATAAATAAAATCGTTAATCATTGTGAATGGTTTTTATTATAGTTGTTGAATAGAAATGTTCATTTTACATGTCGCAAAGTTAATAAAAAAATGGCAACGAGGCACTACCTAAATTACCAATATTACTACCCAAAAGGAAGATTTAAACATTGCGGTTGTTGCAATGTGGGCTTAAGAGAACGCCAATCGACTTGATTAGCTTTTTGCAGGATAACTTTAATTTTCATACCTTTGCGGCTATTATTACCCCACTCTATTATCGACTAATGTTACAAATTATACTCATGATGGCAGCGGGCATAGCCACCGGATGGCTACTGCGGCAACACACATTCAAGTGGATTGATGTGTTGCTCACGGTGCTGGTGTGGGCATTGCTGTTCTTCCTGGGGGTGGAAGTGGGAATGAACGAGAATGTGCTCAAGAGTCTCAATAGCCTGGGAATGGAAGCACTGCTGCTGTCGGCCGCAGGCACAGCCGGTAGTATAGCGCTGGCATGGGCGCTATGGAAGTATATCAAGCGCAGGGAAGGAGGTGAGGAAAAGCCATGAAAGGAAGCTTGATAATAGTGGGATTTTTCATCGCCGGCATTATTGTGGGCATTTTTCATTTGTTGCCGGCCGGCGGCACCATGGGCAACGTGAGTTACATAACACTGTGCGCACTAATCTTCCTCGTGGGATTCATGATTGGCAACGATGCCGACATCTTCAAGAAATTCCGCAAACTTAACAGGCTTTACATGTTACTGCCACTCATGACCATCGTGGGAACACTGGCCGGATGCGCTATCACCACAATGCTGCTGCCTCACCGGTCGCTCGCCGACTGCCTTGCCGTGGGGTCGGGCATGGGATATTATTCGCTCTCGAGCGTGCTAATCACTCAATATCGCGGCGCCGAGCTGGGCACCGTGGCACTGCTGGCCAACATCGTGCGTGAGGTCATCACGCTGCTTGGCGCTCCGCTCATGGTGCGATGGTTTGGCAATCTTGCCCCAATCTCGGTGGGTGGTGCCACCACCATGGACACAACACTCCCCATCATTACCGGCACATGTGGTAAAGACCTGGTGATTGTGTCGATTTTCCACGGCTTCATCGTCGATTTCAGCGTTCCGTTCCTTGTCACATTTTTCAGCACAATTTAGCAAACGAACAAACGCCAGCGGGTTTCTTTAAGACAATTACTAACAAAGTTCTCTTGTTTCTTTATTAAGGAAAATTGAGGGTAGGTCAAACAAGAACAACAAATCCTAACAAAGAAAACAAATTATTTTGTTGATTTTGTTTTCTTTTGTTGACTTTGTTTGATAATTAGCGGAATTAGTGTGCCTGCCTATGAGCTGATTACCGACGGCTATTTCCTTTTCATCTCAAACCCCACCATCACATTGCTGAAGTTCTGGCTCAAGAACGAGAGCGCCTTGAGGGTCTCGCTGTGGCTCAGGCCACTGAGCACGTGCATTAGCATCAACAGGCGATCGGTGTCGAATGCCACATAGAGTTTCTTGCCATCACGATAGGTGTGCGACTTCAACGGGATTCCATTCCAGCGCAATGTGAGGTTTTGGGCGGCAGGGTCGTAGGTGTACCGCCCACGCATGGGTATCCCCATCAGGCGCATCTCCCACTGCCCGTCGGCGCTTAGCGACATCGAGTTCCAGCGATTCTTGATTTTGAGCTTTTTAAACGCCTTGTCAAGTTTTTTCTTGAGTTTACTTTTCGCTATGGGTTTTCCAAGCTTGCCTATGATGCTCGCGCCATCGGCATGCACATAGGGCTTGCTATATTCCCAATCGCCGGCCACCTGCCGGCAAGCAGCCAGGTGCGCTATCTCGGCACTGTCGTCCTCAACCACCAGCACCTCGCCGGGATCAAAGTAGGCAATCGTGTCAACCTCCTGTGCCACAGCGGACGCGACACCTATCACCATCACCAAAATCAATATATTGACAAGTCTTATTTTCATAGTGTGCAAAATTAGGAAAAATTCAATAATAACTATCAACCTATAACTGAGAACTTTTATATTAATTAGTCTACGGCTCGAAAATAAAAATAAATTTCACTAATTTTGCTGCCTAATAATCAACAGGATGATATTATAATGAAAAAAATAAAAATAACAGTAATGCGCATGGCATGCTACCGCGACCTGATGGAAAAATATGAAAATCCGGCCCTCGAGCACGCATGCGACATGATACCGGGGAAAACCTTCGTTGTAGAAGACTGTAGGCGGCCCGAGGGAATGTGCGACAGCGCTTGGGACACACTGCTGCCCTTCGTGCAAGAACTCGCCCAAGGTGGCGGCAACTTTTTTGGCTCATGGATGAAGAATCCACACAGCGCAATGCTCTCGTGCAACGACGGCTTCCGCCCAGTCACATTCCTTGTGGAAACGATTGAGTAACTTTGAGAAACTATTCATGTCCTCAAAAAAGTGCCCCCAAAAGAACAGAACCTTTGAGGACAATTAAATGATATTTAATTACATCTTTTCCTAATCAAAGAAATGGCTTGATGGCAGCGGGCGCATGTTATAGGTGCTCGCCATCGACTCGCCGTAGGCTCCTGCCGAGCGGATGGCCACAATGTCGCCACGGCTGGTAATGGGCAGTTGCAAATCGCGTGCGAAGACATCACTCGACTCGCACACCGGGCCCACAACGTCGTAGGTGTCGACAGCCGCGGCGCTCGAGGTGAGGTTCATGACCCTGTGATTGGCCTGGTAGAGAGCCGGGCGCAGCAAGTCGTTCATGCCGGCATCGAGAATCACAAACTTCTTGTCACGATTTTCCTTTACAAACACAACCCTTGCAATGAGCGAGCCACACTGCGCCGCAATCGAGCGTCCAAGTTCAAAATGCACCTCTTGTCCGGCACGAAGCTTGAGGCCCTGCTTGAACACGTTGAAATAGCTGCCGAAGTCGGGCACCGGATTCTCGTCGGGATTGTCGTAGTCTATTCCCAAGCCACCACCCACGTTGATGATATCAAACATAATTCCCTGTTGCTCAAAGTCGTCCTGCAACTGGTTAATTTTGTCACACAACATCTCAAATGGGCGCATCGTTGTGATTTGAGAACCTATGTGAAAATGCAAGCCACGCATGTTGATGCCCCGCATCTCGCGTGCCATGCGCACCACCTGCGGCAACATCTCCAGGCTGATGCCAAACTTGTCGTGAGCAGTGCCTGTGGTAATGTAGCGATGAGTGTGAGCGTCGATGTCGGGGTTCACACGCAACACCACTCCCGCATTTTTTCCCATGCGCAGTGCAATCTCGTTGATGACCTCAAGCTCAGGCACACTTTCAACATTGAACGAGAAGATGTCACTCTCGATGCCTGCTTCAATCTCCCGGTCGGTCTTTCCCACGCCCGAGAAAGCTATCGCCTGCGGCTTAAAGCCGGCCTCAAGTGCAGCCTTGAGTTCACCACCACTCACGAGGTCGGCACCAAGTCCATGCTCAGCGATTTCCTTGAGAATCACAGCATTGCCGTTGGCTTTAACAGCATAGTGAACCTTAAATGGGAATTGCCTGATTTCCTGATTGATAGCCTTGAGCGTGAGTCGCAGCAGCTGCATGTCATAGCAATAACAGGGGGTGCTCAGCGACGTGAGTTGGTCGAGTGACAGATGGTGCATTTAAGATAATGTTTTTAAAGATTGTGTTTTGTGTTTGTTGTGATATTTTTGCAAAGTTAAACAAAATCTCATTAATACAAATTTTTATGCACATTTTTTTCTATTTGTTTCAATATTTTTAGTAATTTCGTCAACTAAAACTATTATTGTTATGACTACAAGAGAAGCAATATCGCTAATGCGAAGCGAACTGCAAAGCACCTGCGACGCTCGTGAGATTGACAGCATGGCACGCGTGATAATGGAAGAGGTGCTGCTGTGGCAACCTGTCGACATCGTCATGCGCGATGGCGAGGAACTGCCGGCATTCTTTCCGGCCAAGCTACAAGAAATCATAGCCCGCCTCAAGCGCAATGAACCCCTGCAATACATTCTTGGCAAGGCTCGATTTCACGGGCACAACTTTGCCGTGACACCCGCAACCTTAATCCCCCGGCCCGAAACCGAGCAACTGGTCGACATGATTATCGACCAGAATCCAGGCAGTGATCTCATGGTTCTCGACATAGGCACAGGCAGCGGATGCATCGCCATCTCACTTGCCAGAGCGCTGAAATTTGCTCAAGTCACGGGCACCGACATCAGCCAGCAAGCACTCACTGTTGCGAGACAAAATGCAAGCGAGCTTAAAACCAGGGTGAACTTCGTGCAACAAGATATCACGCACTGCACGCCACCACTCGAGATGTGGGATATAATTGTGAGCAATCCGCCCTATATCACCATGAGCGAGCAAGCAGGCATGGAGCGCAATGTGCTCGACTATGAGCCCCACAGCGCACTATTTGTGCCCGATACCGATCCCATGCTCTACTACCGCCCCATCGCCGCCTATGCCAGCCGCGCACTAAAAAACGGCGGACGGCTCTATCTCGAAATCAACCGGGCTATGGTTCAACAGGTAATCAACACACTGCAGCAGGCAGGACTGAAAAATGTGCAAGCCTTCACCGATTTCAACGGCAACAACCGTTTCGTGACCGCAATCAAGAAACAAGATTAATAAATAACAATTAACAATAACCACTCATGAAAAAATTATCGCTTATTGCAATCGCCATCGCAGCAATGACAATTGCCGGCTGCAACAACAACGGCACAACAAGCACCAAGACTGGCACGGCCGACAGCATCGCCACCGACACTGCCACAACAGCGGCCCCAAGCCGGGACGACATTGACGCTTTGACCAAGGCCATGCGTGAAGAGCATGCCGATGCACAGGCACAATATTCCTACGACCCCACGACCAACACAGTGAAGATTGTGAAGCAGGTTGAAGTGCCGGCCAATCAAGCCGAAGAAGACTATGCCGAGGCCATTGTGGAGCATGAAGTGCCCGAGTTTATCTCGCAATTCAAGAAGAGCACCAAGCCAAGCGATGCCACCATCAAGAGCAAGGGAGCATTAATCAGTGTGAGCTATGTCAACAAGTCCACAGGCGAGGAGATAACAGCCTTCGACATCACACCCGACGACTTGAAATAGCCACAACCCGCAATTCACTAAACAAGCCTTAACAATTTTTGTTACCACGTGTGGCTGATAGTTGCAAGAAAATGACTACCTTTGCAGTTTGTAATAATATTATTATAAATATTTAAACAAAATATAGTGGACACAAAATATATATTTGTTACTGGCGGTGTGGTTTCCTCTCTTGGCAAGGGCATCATATCGTCGTCGGTGGCACGACTGCTGCTCTCTAGAGGATTCAACGTCACGATGCAGAAGTTTGACCCCTACATCAACATCGACCCCGGCACGCTTAACCCCTACGAGCACGGTGAGTGCTACGTCACAATCGACGGCCATGAAGCCGACCTCGACCTAGGGCATTACGAGCGATTTACCAATATCAAGACTACCCGCGCCAACAATATCACCACAGGCCGAGTGTACCAGAGCGTGATTGACAAGGAACGCCGCGGCGATTTCCTGGGCAAGACCGTTCAAATCATTCCACACATCACCGATGAAATTAAGCGCTGCGTGAAGTTGCTCGGCACAACCGGCAAATATGACTTTGTCATCACCGAGATTGGCGGAACCGTGGGCGACATTGAGTCGCTGCCATTCCTCGAGGCAGTGCGACAACTCAAGTGGGAACTGGGCCGCAACTGCGTGGTGGTGCACTTGACCTATGTGCCCTACATCAAAGCCGCCGGCGAGCTCAAGACCAAGCCCACCCAGCACAGCGTCAAGCAACTGCAGCAGGTGGGAATTCAGCCCGACGTGCTCGTGCTCCGCACCGAGCGCGAATTGCCCGCAGCCCATTGCCGCAAGGTGGCACAGTTTTGCAACGTCAGTCCCGACGCCGTCACCCAGAGCCTCGACGCCCCCAGCATCTACGAGGTGCCATTGATGATGCACAAGCAACGCTTAGACCAAATCATCCTTGAGAAAACAGGCACCCCCTTCAGCGGCGAGCCCGACCTCACCAAGTGGAACTTCTTCCTCGACAAGCTCCACAATGCCAAGGAAGAAGTGAAGATAGGTCTAGTGGGCAAATATGTTGAGCTGCAAGATGCCTACAAGAGCATCGACGAGAGCCTTCTCACAGCCGGTGTTTATCAAGACCACAAAGTTAAAATCACCTACATCTCGAGCGAGAAAATCAACGACGGCAATGCCGAGGCACTGCTCAGCCCCATGGACGGCGTGGTGGTGGCACCCGGCTTTGGCCAGCGAGGCACCGAGGGCAAGTTTGCCGCCCTCAAGTGGTGTCGCGAGCACGACATGCCCACATTCGGCATTTGCTACGGCATGCAATGCATGGTCATTGAGTACGCGCGCAACGTGCTAGGTCTCACCGACGCCAACAGCGTTGAAATCGACCCCAAGACTCCCCACAATGTCATCGACCTCATGGAAGAGCAAAAGAGCATCACCAACCTGGGCGGCACAATGCGACTGGGAGCCTACGCCTGCCATTTAAAACCTGGCACGAAAGTTGCAAAGGCCTATGGAAAACTCGACATTGAGGAGCGCCATCGTCACCGCTTCGAGTTTAACGATGAGTACCGCAAGATGTTTGAGGATTCGGGCATGATATGCGTGGGCGAGAACCCCGACACCCACCTGGTTGAGGTGATGGAACTGCCACACATGAAATGGTACATTGGCACACAATTTCACCCCGAATACAGCAGCACCGTGCTCACACCACACCCGCTGTTCATGGATTTTGTGAAGGCCGCTATCGAGAACAAGAGCAAGAATTAAGACTACCCTGAGCGGTTACATTTCGACCGAGACAAGAAATTTAAATTTTACTATAACACACATAAAACACTATTATTTATTAGAGCATCTTTATGGATAAAAACACGATTATAGGCATGTTGCTCATGTGCGCAGTCATCTTTGGGTTCATGATGTTGCAGCAACCCGACCAGGAACAGGCGCAAAAAAAACAGCAGCAAGCAGCGCAAACCGAGCAGGCTTCGAACCAGCAGGCCATCAACGCCAGTGTCGACACACTCACGCAGGCCGAGTTCACACTGCTCGACACTCTCGTTGCCAAGAATGGCAATATCGCCGTTGAGGGCGTGAACATCATCAATGACAACGGTAAAGCGGCAGGCACAGTAAAAGTTGACAACAAAACCATCAATATCGCCAGTTTGAGTGCCTCCAGCAGCGACGACCCGCGTAGCCAAAACCTTGCCGTGCAAGCTGTGAAACGCGTTATCGAGAAGTATGCCAAGGCTTCGGCCTTCAGTGCCAATCTCACAGGCGTGAACAAGACCATCACTCTCAAGAACGATTCCCTCACAGTGGAAATCAGCACCAAGGGCGGCATGATTACCCGTGCCACGCTCAACGGCTACAAGGCCTATCGCACTCAAGAGGACTACAAGCACAACAAGAGCGTGCCCGTTGAACTCATCACCCCCGAGAACAATGAGTACAGCTTCGGTCTCAACAGCGACACACAGCACTTTGAGACTAAGGATTTCTTCTTCACACCCGAGGCACAGACCGACTCGAGCGTGACGATGACAATGAACCTCGAGGGAGGCGCCAAGTGGAGCTTGCGCTACACGCTGGTCAAGGGCACCTACATGGTGCGCATGGAAGTGCTGCAAAACGGCATGCAGAGCATCATTCCCACCAATCGCACCGACATGGACTTCACCTGGAGCCAAAAGATTAAGCGCCAGGAAGCCGGAAAGCAGTTTGAGGAGCGCAACAGCGCACTCTACTGGAAAGTGCAAGGCAGCGACGACGTTGAGAACCTGAGCGAGAGTGGCAGCAAGGACAAGGACGTGCAGGAACGCATCAAGTGGATTTCGGGCAAGAGCCAGTTCTTCTCGACAGCGCTCATCGCCAACAAGTCGTTCACCGGTGCCAAGCTCTCTAGCACCGCATTTGAAGAGGGAAAGAACCCCAAGGAATATGACACCTATCTCAAGGACATCAATGTGATTAGCCATCTGGAATATAAATCTGATTCGCCGGCACCGGCATCGTTCTATTTCTACATTGGCCCCAACCGCTACAACGTTCTCTCGAGCTACGACAGGTTCTCGCCCGACGAAGACCTGCACCTCACCCGTCTTGTGTCGCTGGGATGGACACTGTTCCGCTGGATCAACTCGGGCATCGTGATGCCGGTATTCAACTGGCTGTGCTCCTTCGGGTGGAACCTGGGTATTGTGATTCTAGTGCTCACCATCCTCATCAAGCTAGTGCTGTGGCCGTTGACCTACAAGAGCTACCTCTCGCAAGCCAAGATGAAGATTTTGCAGCCCGATATCGCAGCTATCAACGAAAAATACCCCGACCCCAACGACGCCATGAAGAAGCAGCAGAAGACTATGGAGCTCTACAAGCAAGCTGGAGCCAACCCCATGGGTGGTTGCTTGCCAATGCTGTTGCAAATGCCCTTCCTCATCGCCGTGTTCTGGTTCTTCCCATCGAGCATCGACCTGCGCGGGCAGTCGTTCCTGTGGGCTCCCGACCTCAGTGCTCCCGACGCCATCATCGCCCTGCCATTCAGCATCCCCTTCCTGGGCGACCACTTGAGCATTTTCTGCTTGTTGATGACCATCACTAATATTGCTTACACCTACGTCAACATGCAGTCGCAGTCATCGAGCCAGATGCCGGGTATGAAGTGGATGATGTACTTGATGCCCGTGATGTTCCTGGTTATCTTCAACACCTATGCAGCCGGCTTGAGCTACTACTACTTTGTGTCACTGCTCATCACCATCATCCAGACCTACCTCACCCGCCTGAGTGTCAAGGAAGACAAGGTGAGAGCCATCATGGCCGAGAACGCCAAGAAACCAAAGAAGAAGAGCGGTTTCATGGCACGCCTCGAGCAAGCGCAACGACAGGCACAAGAGCAACAGAAGCGTCAAGCAAAGCAGCGCCGCCGCTAGTAAGCTAAACAGACTATATAACGCTCTTAACTGACAACATTCCAAATGAAAACCACAACACGCACCCACAGCAAGCGCCGCAAGGCGGTCAAGGCTATCTTGATAGTCATGGGAGTGCTTGTTGTGGTCGCCGGAGCCGCAGCTTGGTGGGCCTACAAGAACCGCA
>DGWL01000005.1:19544-32306 GCA_002396125.1 Porphyromonadaceae bacterium UBA4259 | reverse complement strand
GCCACAGGCGCAGGAATATGCCACCATTGAGTGGGCCGTTTATCACGATGGCAAGTTCTACATGCCCAAGTATCCACAGGCCGGCAACACCACCACCGAGAACGCGGTGCACGGCGCTGTGGCTGTGGCTAACGACGACTCCTATCGCGAAGACGAGGTGATTCTTGAGGAACTCACCATGTATCGCCTCACGGTGATTATTAAGCGCAAGGCGGCAACGGCCGGAGCACCTCAGCTCATGGCAACCAATTCGGACATCGCTGTTGACACCGACGACCCCGTCTCAAACGAGTGGGAAATCGCCATCGTCAAAGCCGAGAAGCTCAGCGACGAGACTGTCACTGCCGTCGATGATGTCGACACCGAGCGTCAGGTGATGGGAGTGCGCTACTTCAACCTCTCCGGCATGGAGAGCGACCGCCCATTCGAGGGTGTGAACATCGTGGTGCGCGAGTACAGCGACGGAACCCGCTCAGCCACAAAGGAACTACACAAGTAATCTATTCTCATATTATTGACGAAGGCGGTGCCACAAGGTGCCGCCTTTGTTTTTGTCAGTTATTAGTTTTTAGTTTGTGGAGGCACAGTTGCCGCCCGGCGGGCGGAAATTGAGGGAGGTTCGCTGTTCGCACACCGTGCCTACGGCACGACCTATGCTGCTCACTCCCTCGAGCTAAAGGTTATAGCTCAGCAAGCTTCGCTAAAATTATTCTTTTTTAAAATTTTATATTTTTTGTTGATTTTGTTGTTTTTTGTTGATCTTGTTTGATTATTCCCCAGGCGAATTAGTTTAAATTAGCGTAATTAGTGTGCCCCTACAAACTAACAACTGATAACTGAAAACTGACAACTGGTCGCCCGGGGGGATTTACCTAAACGAATAATTTATAAAAAAAATACACCTTTTATTACTGATAACCAGAAAATTTGTTATACCTTTGCACAAAAATTCAGAAACAAATGCATTCTTAGGTTTCTACATTGTTGAGTTCCTGTATACAACATGTTGTATACAAGGGCTTTTTTCGTTTTAAGGCAAACTTTTTTTATATATTACTAACTTCAAATTATTCATGCGTATGAAAAAATTACTAACGTTTTTAACGTTGCTCACGCTGTTCTTCGGAGTCGGCTGGGCAGAAACAATTACTGTTGATTTTGAAGGCAATGCCATACCTACAGGTTGGACTGCGTCGAATTTTACAGTAGTTTCAAACCCCATTAGTAATACTTCGTCTACTAATGGATCTTATTGTGCGTCAACAGATGGAAATTCTACTGACGTAACTTTGACATACAATACAAAACTGACAGGAGTCACAAGTATTAGTATTGATGCGGCAAAAACTAGTAAAAATACTAATGGATCCATGAATATTGAATTTTCAACAGATAATACCAATTGGGCCAATGCAGTTTTTGAAACTGCTACAATTGCAAGAAATTCATGGACTACGACTACGTTAACGCTTGACCAGGCAACAGATGGTTATGTTAGAATCAGTTTCTCTGGCACTACTGCTGAGAAGTTTATTGATAACATTGTGATTAATTATGGAGCATCAACACCAATTGAAACAGTTGCCACCCCAACATTTACTCCTGCTGAGGGTACTTATACAAGTGCACAGAATGTGACAATTAACTGTGAGACGTCTGGAGCAACTATTTATTATACTACAAATGGCTCTACTCCAACCACAAGTTCTTCTGTTTACAGCAGTGCTATACCTGTTGGCTCAACAACAACGATTAAAGCTATCGCTGTTAAGAGTGGTTTGAATAATAGCGAAGTTGCATCAGCAACTTATACTATTAATTTGCCAACAACTACCACAAAGTTTGAGCGTATAAAAAACACAAGTGATCTTGAGATTGGCAAACGTTATATTATTGTGACTGAAACTGGGAACAAAGCACTACATAGTTACAGTTCAACTGCTACAACTAACCGCAGTGCTACATCTGTATCAATTTCAAACGGTTCAGTGGACATCTCAAGTGATGACCCTGTAGGAATCTTCACACTTGGGGAAGGATCTGCAGGAGAATACACTCTTGCTTATCCAGATGAAACCCATTACCTGGCAATAGGAAACAATTCGAATACACTTTCTGCCTCTACATCTGCAGCTGATTTAGGAATTACCTTTGAAGGTAATAACTGCAAGATTGCAGGATCAAGCGGAAGAATAATATCATACTATTCTGGAGGTCCAGACTTCCGCACTTATACAAGTTGGAACACTGGACAGGAAGTCCAGCTTTACAAAGAGGTTGCCGAGACCACATCTGACAAGTTGTATCTTATTGGTCACGGAATGAACGGCACTGAGGGTTGGAATCTCACCACAGCTCCTCAGATGACTTTCAACAGTAGTGCTGGCACCTATGCCATTGATGTATATTTCGACAAGGCTCAGCGTGGCATGTTCCAATTTGCTAAGGGCCTCTCTAATTCAAACAGCAACTGGGACGGTTTGACCGGACGTCTATATCCTTCGACTAATGGAAGTAATGTAAGTGTTGACACTTATGATATGGATGGCACTGTTGGTCTTTATTTCACTGACAACAGCAACATGTACTCATTTGAGTTGCCAGCCGGTCTGTACACCATCACTGCTAACCTTAGCGAGTGGAAGACCTATGTAACCCAGAAGCCTGTTACCATGACTATCAGTCCCAACAACGCAACATTCGATGACACCAAGAATGTGACCTTGGCCTCTAACTTAACAGACCTTGGCGGTAAAATCTATTATACTACCGATGGCACTACTCCAAGTGCAAGCAATGGCACTGAGTACACCGGCACCATCACCCTTGATGCAACAACTACCATCAAGGCCATTGCCATTCTGAACTATATTCAGAGTGAAGTTGTTGAGAAGACCTACACCAAGACCCCTGCCGCTCCAGTTATCACTCCTAACGGCGGCACTATATATGCTGCTACTCAAGTGACTATCACAGCTGAGGAAGGCGCAACCATCTATTATACTACTGATGGCAGCACTCCAACTCCCGAAAATGGCACTCAGTACACAGCTCCATTCACAGTAAGCGCTACCACCACCGTTAAGGCACGCGCCTATGTAGGTGATACTTACAGTAACGTTACCACTGCTGAGTTCACTTACAGCGATGTTCAGCCCAGCACCGGTGACTTCGTTCTCGTGACCAGCGCAAGCCAGCTCGTTGCAGGTAATGAGTATATCATTATGTCTTCTTATGAAGATGATTGGGAAGATGTTTACAATGTTGCATTTGGTGCAATAAGCAGCAATTCAGGCACCTCTCTATCTGAGGGATTCACAGTAAATGGAAAAATTGGAGAAAGTGGCTCCACTGTATCACTTACTGATGGTTCGTCAGTGAATGTCCTAACTCTTGGTGGTTCAACAGGTGCTTGGAATCTTAAGCAAAGTAATGATTATTATATAGTACTTCCTAAATCCGACACAAAACTCTCAACAAATGCTAGCGCTTGCTCATTAGTTATTACCATTGGGAGTGACTATGCTGCAAATATCCAAAACAAAGAGACTACTGACAGTCGTCAATTAAGGTACTATATAACAAGTAATTATTTCCGTAATTATACAACTTCTCAAGGTAAAACTGAAAATGTTTACCTCTACACCCGTGAGAGCAACTCTGTTCAGCCACCAGTATTCACACCAGCTGCCGGCATTTACAACGTTGATGTAGACGTAACCATTTCTTGCGCCACCACTGGTGCAAGCATCTATTACACCACCGATGGCAGTGAGCCAACAGCCTCTACAGGCATTTTGTATGATGGTAATGAGATTCTGGTTAACGCGACCACCACTATCAAGGCTATCGCCGTTAAGGGCGATAACAGCAGTAGCGTGGTAACTGCTGAGTACACTATCAACAAGTCAACTGAGATTCAGACCGTAACATTAGATTACAGTGAGCCCTTCACCGCAGGAATTGGCAAGTTCACTATTGACAATGTAAGCGGTTATTCTCCAGTATGGTCGCTTGACGGCAATTATGGTGTTAAGGGTACTGCTTACAATGCAAATACCAATCCTACCAACAACGCAGCTGTAAGCCGCTTGGTTTCTCCAATCATTGACATGACCGACGCAACTCAGCCTGAGTTGACCTTCGCATATCAGATTAACGGTTACTTCACTAATGCAAGTGAGCAGTGCACACTATGGATTCGTGAGACTACCAATGGCACCAGTGGCACATGGATTCAATTGCCACTTTCATTCCAAACTCCAGCAGAAGGTGATTGGAGCAATGAATATGCCGACATAAGCCTAAATGTTTATGCAGGCAAGAAGGTTCAGATTTCATTCCTTTACAATAATCCAGAGGCTGGTACTGGAGCAGGTACTTGGGAGATTCAGAACTTCGTTGTTGCTGACAATAGCGAATACAAGATGGTAAATAACATTGCCGAGTTCCTCGCTCTTGAGAATGGCACCAAGGCCAAGTTCCGTAATCCTGTCACCGTTCTCTATGACTATTCACAGTACAGCAAGAACACTTACCAAGAGTACATCTGGGTTAAGGACGCAACAGGTTTCACTCAAATCTTCCTGCAGCCATCACTCGACGGTCATTATGGCACCAATGAAAATCAGCGTGCTTACTATGAGAATGGCGATGTGATTCCAGCCGGATTCGTTGTAACCAAGCAGTATTATGCAAATGGTGGCTATTATCAAGCGGTTAGCAATCAGGCCACAGCCGAAGACAAGGGAGGATTCCAAGAGGCCACTCAGAAAGCCCTTGCTGATCCCGAGCCTTTCACTGTAGCTGAGCTTGCAAACCTTCAGATGACTCAAGATAATATCGACACTTATAACAACCGTTATGTTCGTGTCAGCAAGCTGAAAATCACTTCTAAGAGTGGAAAGAACTTCTACTTCACCAATGACCAGAACATTACCGTTACAACTGTTGGTTACAACAAGTATAGTGATACTGGTTCTGTTCTGAAAGACGGCACTACATCAGCTGTTGTTAATATTCCTGCTGCAGATGGCACATTTTATAATGTTACTGCAATCCTCCAAAAATGGGATGATGTTTGGGAGATCATGCCTATCACCTTTACCCCATGGGAGGAGAAGACTGTTACCCTGCGTGAGCTTTGCGCCGACGGTGTTGAAAACAATCAATATGTTATCAGCAACAACTTGCAAGTGGTATATGTCAAGGGAAATAGCGTTTGGGTTAAGGACGACAATGGTCAGTCTATTTACAAGACTAGTCCTGTAGCTCCTAACAATGCAAACTATGAGATTCCCGAGGCTCTTGGCAACAAGCAGCCCAACCAGGCTTACTACGACCAGAGCAACTGGTGTGAGCTTCAGTTCACCGGCAATTTGCCCGAGGGCATCAGCGAACTGCCCATCATCAAGGGTGGAACAATCCACGGTACCTTCAGCAACAAGATGAACCCCACTCTCACCGGTGTTACCCTGAGCGAGGGCTATATCTACAAAGCGATTAGCGTTTACAATCCCAACTACTATGTTGCTCGCAACTTCATCGACAACAATGATGGCTACTTCTTCATGAATGCTAAGCCTCAGGAGTTTGCCCAGATTGTTTGGGCCGAGTATGACAAGGAGACCAACACCATGAGAATGACCAACAACAGCAGTAAGAATCCCGAAGGATTCAAGGGCTCGTTCAAGGTTAACATGGAGCTGAACAGCGATCCTAATATTGTGCTCCAGGATTGGGACGACACAGGCATGGGTTATGAGAAGTTTGAGGCAATTATTCGCCTTAAGACTACTCAAAACCAAACTGCTCCAATGCTTAAGGGTACTCCCGAGGGTACTGAGTATGAGGTATTCCCATTGAATATTACAAACACTGTTACTGCCATCGACGGCATCACCGCCGGCAAGGCAGTCAAGAGCGTTAAGTATGTGAACGTTGCCGGTATCATGAGTGACACTCCATTCGAGGGTGTAAACATCGTCGTTACTGAGTACACCGACGGCAGCCGTTCGACTACTAAGATGTTACGCAAGTAATCTATTCTCATATTATTGACGAAGGCGGTGCCGCAAGGTGCCGCCTTTGTTTTTGTCAATTATCAGTTATCAGTTGTCAGTTATGAGTTGTTAGTTATGAGTTTTTAGTTGTTAGTTGTTAGTTGTTAGTTGTCAGTTTTTAGTTTTTAGTTTTTAGTTTGTGGAAGCACACTAATTTAACTAATTGAAACTAACCTGCCTTGAGAATTAATCAAACAAAATCAACAAACCCTAACAAAGAGAACAAATATTTTATTGTTGATTCTTCCATTTTAAGACAATGAAGGACAAGGTTCTTTGTTCTTGTTTCATTAAAGACAATTGCCGGGAGAACTTCTGCCGGAGGCAGGCCTCTGAGCACCTTTAGCTCAGCAAGCTTCGCTAAAATTATTCTTTTTTAAAATTTTTAATTTTAGCGCCAACGGCGCACTAAGTTATATAAATTAGGCTGCGATTCAGAAATTCAAGCAAGCTTGAGCTTCTTTCATCTTGCACTAATTTTCCACGCGACAGCGTGGCACCTTTCCCCAAGCGATTAGTTTAAATTAGCGTAATTAGTGTGCCCCTACAAACTAAAAACTAAAAACTAACAACTCATAACTGATAACTCATAACTGATAACTCATAACTAAAAACTAAAAACTATCTCTCTCACTTCTCCCTTGAAATAAATATAATTGTCGGGGTAATTGTTTTTAATTGTTTGAAAAAACACTATCTTTGCAGCGCGAAATGAAGTGCTTGTGGCACATATTGCAAACTGTTATGCTGGGGCTGTTGGCTCTGGCAGTGACTTCGTGTGCCAACATAGGCTCGCCCGAGGGCGGTCCGCGCGACTACACCCCACCCATGATGATGCGCAGCAATCCCGCACCGGGCGCTGTGAACTTCAAGGGCAAGAAGGTGGACATCTACTTCAACGAGATAGTGACCCTGAAGGATCAGACCACCCGCGTGGTGGTGTCGCCGGCACCCAAGCAGCAGCCCGTGATTCGCGCCCTGGGCAAGCGTGTGACGGTGGAGTTTCAGGACACACTGCTTCCCGGCACCACCTATGTGATTGACTTCACCGACGCCATCGAGGACAACAACGAGGGCAACGTGCTCGACGGCTTCAGCTTCGCCTTCTCCACCGGCGACCACATCGACTCGCTGCAAGTGGCCGGAATATTGCTGCAAGCACGCGACCTGGAGCCCATGAAGAACGTGCTGGTGGGCCTGCACAGCAACCTGAGCGACACGGCGTTCACCACGCTGCCACTGGAGCGCGTGAGCCGCACCAACAGCCGCGGCGAGTTCACGCTGCGCAACGTGGCTCCCGGCGAGTATCACATCTTTGCCCTGCGCGACGTTGACAACGACTACAAGATGGCTCGCACCGAGGACATCGCCTTCCTCGACCGCGTGATAGTGCCCTCGACGCGCAACTTCACGTCGCAAGACACGGTGTTCACCTTCGACCACCGCATCGACACCATCATGAGTGCCGTGCACACCGAATTCCTGCCCAACGACGTGCTGCTGCAACTCTTCAACGAGGACCACCGCTCCATCTACTTCAGGAAAAACGAGCGCCCCGAGGCCCACAAGCTGCTCACGCTGTTCTCGGCCCCCATGCCCGAGCTGCCCAAGCCGCAACTGTTGCGCCCCACAAGCGCTCTCGACGAGTGGTACAAGCTCGAGACCCGCGAGGGACAAGACTCGCTCGTGTACTGGCTGCTCGACAGCACCCTCATCAAGGCCGACACGGTGCAGCTGGCGATGACCTACCACTACACCGACGACAACGACTCGCTGCGCCTCAAGACCGACACTCTCACCTATGCCCAGCGCAACATCAACAGCGCCCGCAAGCAGCAAGAGAAGGCTGCCAAGGAACGTGAAAAGAACCTCAAGGAACTGGAGAAGCTGCAGGAGAAACTCGACAAGCTGCGCAAGGAAGGCAAAGACACCACCGACGTGGCCATAGAGCTTAACGACCTGCGCGACATGCTCAAGGAGAAACCCGTGGTGCTCGGCGTGGCTACCAACAAAGGGCAGGTGGAGATTACCGACTCGCTCTTTGTCAAGGCCGACCAGCCCATAGGGCACATCAGCATGGCAGGCCTGCACCTGGAGGCAATGAACCCCACCGACAGCGCGTGGACCACCGTGGAAGTGCCCACCCTGGTGCCCGGCAACGAGTGGGACCTGTTCCGCCGCGTGGCACCCATGGAGCTCAAGCCCGGCACCGACTACCGCCTCACCATCGACGCGGGAGCGTTGCAGTCGATATATGGCGTGGCATGCGACACCATCCGCACCTCATTCCGCGTCAAGGACGAGGACGAATATGCCAATCTGCACATGCACTGCCTCGACCTCGAAGGCAAGGCCTTCGCCCAACTACTCGACAAGCAGGGCAAGGTGCTGCGCACGGTCGACGTGATAGGCAACTATGCCGACTTCTATGACCTGCTGCCCGAAAGCTACTTCGTGTGCCTGGTGCTTGACGCCAACGGCAACGGCCGCTGGGACACCGGCAACTACAGCGAGCATCGCCAGCCCGAGGATGTGTTCTACTACCCCACCGCCATCAAGCTCAAGAAATACAGCGACGTGACGCAGTCGTGGAACATCTATGAAATTCCTGTCGACCGTCAGAAACCCGAGTCCATCAAGCGCAACAAGCCCGAGGAGCGCAGCAACAAGCTCAAGAAAAAGGAAGAAAAGAAGCAGGAAGAGGAAGAAGACGACGAATTTAACAGCAATGGCTTCAAGAACAACGGCACCTACACCGGCGACAAGTACCGTGACGTGAAGAGCGGAGCGGTGAGATAGTTGTCAGTTTTCAGTTTTTAGTTTTTAGTTTTCAGTTGTCAGTTATCAGTTGTCAGTTTTCAGTTTTTAGTTTTCAGTTTTCAGTTTGTGGAAGCACACTAATTTAACTAATTGAAACTAATCGCCGCCTGGAGGAATTACTCGAGAGCTAAAATTGCACTTGTGGGGGTCGCCACCGGCGACCCCACATTAGTGTGCATCCTAGCTAGAGAAGTTGCCGCCCGGTGGGCGGAAATTATAGCTTCGCTAAAATTATTCCTTTTTTAAAATTTTATATTTTTTTGTTGATTTTGTTGTTTTTTGTTGATTTTGTTTGATTAATTCCTCCAGGCAGTGATTAGTTCTAATTAGCGGAATTAGTGTGCCTCGCCGATAATCAACTTGCCGCCCGGGGGACGGAAATTGAGGGAGGTTCGCTATTCGCACACCGTGCCTTCGGCACGACTTATGCTGCTCACTCCCTCGAGCTAAAGGTTGCAGTGAAAGAGCAATGAATACTAGGGAAGTTTAAAAATGTGAGAAAATATTTTTCCACATTAATAATTTGTTGTATATTTGCAGGCTGAAATCGTGAAGAAGTTTTGAATTGTCCCTCTTCAAGGCATGGTTCAAGACCCCTTTACCATTTTATCGCTAACGAAAAACAATAAACACAATAAATTAATAACATTAAAAATGCAAACTAAAGGTTTTATCGTAACTATTGCTACTGCGTTAGTGCTGATATGCATTTTCTACCTGTCGTTCTCGTTTGTCTCGAGCAACATCGAGAGTCAAGCCGAGAAGATTGCCCTGAAGGCCGCCGGCATCAAGTCGGTCGACATGTCGAACGATGCTTATCGCAAGGCATATAACGAGTTTATCAGCAAAAAAGAGAAAGAGAAAGTGTGGCTAGGCTACACCTATCAGGAAGTGCGCGAGAAGCAGCTTGGTTTGGGTCTTGACCTCAAGGGCGGTATGAACGTAACGCTCCAGATTTCGGTTCCCGACATTCTGCGTGTTCTCTCGGGTAACAACCAGGACAAGAAGTTTAACAAGGCTATCGACATTGTGAATCCCAGCAGCGAGAACTTCGTGGGCGACTTCTGCCGCAACTACAAGCAGCTGGCTCCCGAAGGCAGCCTGGTTCAAATCTTCCGCAACCGCGTTCAAAAGATTAAGGACAACCCCAACGCCAACGACGCCGAGGTTGAGAGCTACCTCAAGGAAGAGGTCGACAAGATGGTCGACAACTCCTACAAGGTGCTCCGCACTCGTATCGACCGCTTTGGTGTGGTAGCTCCCAACATCCAGAAGCTTCAGAGCACCGGCCGCATCTTGCTTGAGTTGCCGGGCATCAAGGAGCCTGAGCGTGTTACCTCGCTGTTGCAGAGCACTGCCAACCTCCAGTTCTTTGAAACCTATAAGTATAGCGAAATCCAGAACGACCTGCAGACCCTGAGCAACAACTACGCTCAGAGTGGTGGCGCAGCTCCCGCCGACACCGCAGCTGCTGCTCCTGCCAAGGCCGACACCGCTGCCGTGGCTCAGAACGCAGCCGCCAAGACTGCCGACACAGCTGCCAAGGCCGCTCCTGCCAAGGCCGCTCCCACAGCCAAGAAGAACGCTAACAACCTGATGCAACTGCTGGGTGGCGCCCGCGCCGACATGCCCGTTGTGGGCTACGTTTCGGTTGCCGATACTGCCGCCGTTAACCGCATCATCAACAGCGACATGGCCAAGAAGACTCTCAAGAGCGACCTGAAGCTGTGCTGGACTGTTAAGCCCGAGACCGAGAACGGTGGTGTTGAAGCCTTCGCTCTCGTGGCCCTCAAGAGCCATCAGCCCGAGGAGGCCGTTCTCACCGGCGACGTTGTGACTAGCGCCTCGAGCGAATTTGACAACCTGCAGGGTAACGTGGTGTCGATGACCATGAACGACGAGGGTGCTCGCCGCTGGTCGTCAATCACCGCCCAAAACATCAACCGCGCCATCGCCATCGTGCTCGATGACCAGGTTTACTCCTATCCTAACGTTAACGGCCAGATTGACGGTGGCCGCAGCCAGATTACCGGCCGCTTCACTCCCGAGGAGGCAAGCGACCTTGCCAACGTGCTCGAGAGCGGTAAGATGGATGCCAAGGTCAACATCGTCAGCCAGAGCGTGATTGGCCCGTCGCTGGGTCAAGAGTCGATTCGCAAGGGACTCATCTCGTTTATCGTGGCACTGGTGCTGCTGATGATTTTCATGGTGTGCATCTATGGCATCAAGGCCGGCATGATTGCCAACCTGGGTCTGTTGCTCAACCTGTTCTTCACTGCCGGTATCTTGGCATCGTTCCAGAGCGTGCTCACGCTGCCTGGTATCGCCGGTATCGTGCTTGCGCTGGGTATGGCAGTGGATGCCAACGTGCTTATCTTTGAGCGCATCAAGGAAGAGCTCCGCGCCGGCAAGGGCCTCAAGGCTGCCGTTGCCGATGGTTATGGCAACGCCTTCTCGGCAATCTTCGACTCTAACTTGACATCAATCATCACCGGTATCATCCTTGCCATCCTGGGTACTGGCCCAATCAAGGGTTTTGCCGTTACTACCATCATCGGTATTTGCTGCTCGTTCTTCACTGCAGTTTACCTCACCCGCGTGCTGCTGGAGTGGTTCATCAACAAGGGTTGGTATGCCAACATGACCCTCACCACCCCATGGACCCGTCACATGCTCGAGAACGTGAAGTTTGACTTCATGGGCAAGCGCAAGGTCAGCCTCGTGGTAGTGTGCGTTGTGGTTCTTGCCATCATCGCCATGTTCTTCATCCCCGGCCGTGGCTTGAGCCTGGGTATCGACTTCTCGGGTGGTCGCAACTATGTTGTTCAATTTGACCAGCCAGTGCAGACCGAGACTCTGCGTGAGGCCGTTGCCGCTAAGCTCCCCGGCGCCAACACATCGGTAATCACCATCGACAACAACACCAAGGTGCGCGTGTCGACCAACTATAAGATTAAGGATGTTGACAGCAAGAAGGTTGACAAGGAGATTGAGGATGCCCTCTTTGAGAGCCTCAAGGGTGCCTTCAAGAACCAACCCTCGCGCGAACAGTTTGACGTTACTAACACCGAGATCGGTATTCAGCAGAGTGAGCAGGTGGGTCCAACCATCGCAAGCGACATGACTCGCGACGCCAGCTGGGCAGTGTTCTTTGCATTGCTCGCCATGGCACTCTACATCCTCATCCGCTTCCGCAACGTGGCCTTCTCGCTCGGTGCTCTGGCAGCAGTTGCCTTCACCGCATTTGTGGTAATTGGCTTCTACACCTTGCACGGAATCTTCCCATTCTCAATGGAGATTGACCAAACCTTTATCGCCGCCATCCTGACCGTTATCGGTTATCAGGTGAACGATACTGTGGTGGTATTTGACCGCGTGCGTGAGTACCGCAAGCTCTATCCCAAGCAGGAACTCTACACCACCTTCAACAACGCGTTGTGCAGCACTCTTGCCCGTACGACCATGACTTCGGTTACCACATTGCTGGTACTGTTGGTTATCTTCTTCCTGGGCGGTGAGTCAATTCGCAGCTTCATCTTCGCAATGATTCTGGGTGTTGTAATCGGTACATGCTCGTCACTGTTCATCGCTTCGCCCGTTGCTTATGCAATCGCCAAGCGCAGCGATAAGAAAGTTAAGTAAATAATAAAACTTTCTACAATAAACCATGCAAGCTGGGTGCTCACCGCGAGTGAGCATCCAGCTTTCTTTTTTCAGCGCCCGATAATCCCCCAGCGACGACGTGATGGCGCGTTAGTGCCAATTAGCGTAATTAGTGTGCCTACTAGCCAGAAAACTTGCCGCCCGACGGGCGGAAATTATAGCTTCGCTAAAATTATTCTTTTTTAAAATTTTATAGTTTTTTGTTGATTTTGTTGTT
>DGWL01000005.1:0-19444 GCA_002396125.1 Porphyromonadaceae bacterium UBA4259 | reverse complement strand
GTTGATTTTGTTGTTTTTTGTTGATCTTGTTGTTTTTTGTTGATCTTGTTTGATTAATTCCCTAGGCGAATTAGTTCTAATTAGTGTAATTAGTGTGCCTCCACAAACTAACAACTAACAACTGATAGCCGATAATCTCATGTCCTCATCTACTTTTACCTAAAAGAATAATTTATAAAAAATTTTACCTACAATTTCTGGCAACCATAAAATTTGTTATAACTTTGCATAAAATATTAGTGCAAAATGCATTCTTAGGTTTCTACATTGCTGAGTTCCTGTATACAACTCGTTGTATACAAGGGCGTTTCTCGTTTTAAGGCAATTTTTTTTATTTATATTACTAACGTCAAATCACTCATGCATATGAAAAAATTACTAACTTTTTTAACGTTGCTCACGCTGTTCTTCGGAGTAGGCTGGGCTGCAGATGAAACAGTGATTTTCTCTGAGCAAGGTTATTCAAATCAACAAGAAATCACATCTTACTCAGGAACGAATTTCACCATCACCTTTGACAAAGGAACGAATAACACTGCACCAAAGTACTACACAAATGGTTCATCACTTCGTATTTATGGCGGTAACACTTTTACATTCTCATCTTCTACAAAAAACATCTCTGAGATACACCTAACATTTGGCAACAGTGATGGTTCCAATGAAATCACAACTAATGTTGGCAAGTGTGCTATCGCTACTAATGGATATTTTTGGCAAGGGATTTCTAGTTCTGTAACATTCACTGTAGGAGGGACATCAGGGAACCGCAGGTTATCGAAAGTTGAGGTCACTTACACTACAGGTGGTTCTGAAACAACTCTAGGTAATCCTAGCATTAGTTTTAGCTCATTCCAAGAAGGTAGTGAGTCAATTATTACCACCATCACTCCAGATGATAATGCAACAAAAACTTATTACAAGATTGGTGAAAATGGCAATTATGCCGAATACAGTAAACCTGTGTCTATTGACTTGACTCAGATCGCTTCGCCTATTACGGTTTATGCTTATTCTACAAACGGAACAACAACCACAGATCCTGTGTCTCAGCAATACACCGTTCCTGCCCTCAGTGTAAGTATTTCACCGATGTCTTATGAAGGTTATGGTCCTGTAGAAGTAAAAGTAGCCCCGACAAATTATGTAGGTGTCTGTCACAGATACTATAAAATAAATGATGGTAATCAGTTACAGTATACCGCACCTTTCACTTTAACCGAGCCAGGTGTTTACACTATTATCGGTTACGCCGATGATGAGCGTGTCGGTCATACTAAAATAGCAACCGAATCAGCTACAATTACGATTATTGAGAGCCCTATTTATGGACTTGACTTCTATGAGTCTTTTGCCAAAGCTGCCGGTACAGGTCCTACAGATGGGGATTGGAGTGGAAGTATAGCAAGTTCCGCTTTTACATGTGACAATCCTGGATGGAGCTACAGTTCTGCCTATAGCGGTGACCAATGTGCTCGTTTCGGTAAGAGTAGCGAGAATGGCTATGCCACCACACCAAGGATTACCGGTTTCACTGCTGGAGAAGAGTATACTCTTACCTTCAAAGCCGGTGCTTGGAACAATGATGGCACCACTCTGAACCTTACCGCAAGCAATGGTACATTTAAAGACACCGAAGGTAATACAATCACAAGTGTCACGATGTTAAACAATGCTTGGAAAGATTATGAAGTTATCTTTGTCCCCAGTGCTACAACATCAACCATTACATTTGCATCAGATAATAAACGTTTCTTCCTTGATGAGGTTAGGATTTCTGCTCCAATTCCCGAAGGCGACTATTATCTTGTAGGCGACTTCAATAACTGGACTCAGCAAGATCCTGATTACAAGTTCACACTTGACACTAACGGCAACTATTACCTCAATGGTGTAAACCTTAATGCCTATTCTAAGTTTAAACTTATGAAGGGCAGCACTTGGTGTGGTGGTGGTACCGGTGATAATCAATATAATGTAACGAGCAACTGGCACACCGATATGGACATCACCGCAGGCGATGGTGGTAAAAACTACTATATGTCTCAAGGTGGCACTTGCTATTTAACTATTAGTTCTGACAATAAACTCACCGTTCAGAAAGATCCTGTTGTTATTCGTGGATCATTTGACAACTGGTCTGATGGTGTTACAATGACAACAACTGAAGACGGTTGGACAGTTTCACTTACTGATGCTTTCGCTGAATTTGTCGAATTCGGATTCGTAGATGGTTGGGGCCAATGGCATGGAGGCAATGGTACTTCGATCAAAGAGGAATTCCTTGGTACTGCCCTTGATATGGGAACCAATGGCAACTATGTTGTTAAAGTTCCTGGTAAGTATACAATCTTTGTCAACAGAACTCTTACTAAGATGCTGGCTGATGTAGCCCGTGAGAGCCATAACATCACAACTGTTGCCAATCCAAATGGTGGCGGTAGCGTCAGCGCAACTGTCAACGGTAGCACTGCTACCAGCGCCAAGTATCTCGACAAGGTCACCATCAATACCAGTGCAAAGGACGGTTACACCTTAAGCGGTGTTGTTGTTACCGGTGCCACCAGTGGCAATGAGATCACTGTTACCGACAACGTCTTCACCATGCCTGATGAGGATGTTACTATCACAGCCACATTCATTGCCGGTGGTTATGCTATCACCGTGGTTAGTCCTAACGGAACCACCACTTGCCCAACAACCGCAACCGTTGGTCAGACCGTTAGTTTCACTGTTGCTCCCAATGAGGGTTACACTGTAAACACCGTTACTGCTTCGTTCGTGAACAACAACGGTGGCACATCAGATGTTGCTGTCACTGAGAATAACGGAACTTACAGTTTCGGTATGCCTCCCTTCCCAGTTACTGTTACTGTCACTTACACCAAGCAGTCTTCAGGTGGTGAAGGTGAATGGACTTTGGTCACCGATGCTTCTCAGTTGGTTGCAGGAAATGAGTATATCATCGTTTCTCGTACTGCAAAGATTGTTGACGGCAGTGATGCAATCACAAATGTAGCTCTTAAGGTTGATACTGAGAACAATTATCAGGATGCAACTGATAATATTGAACTCTCTGATGACAACCTTACTGCAACTCCAGGAGAAGATGTAACAATCTTCACTCTTTCTGGTCAAGAGGGAGCATGGAAGTTAGGTTTTGAATCAAGCTATTTGTATTTAAGTTCTAACGACAATAGACTATTCTTTGGAGCTCCTTCAACAGAGTCTAATTCTAAGGCTACAATTACCATTGATGAAACGAAAAACTACAAAGCGTTTATCGTGTTCAATGATTATGCAGGAAGCACTTCTTCGCCAAGATATATCCAACAGTATAATAACAATAATTCAGGAACTCGATCCGCAAGATTCTCTACTTACACAAGTGCTCAAGAGCCTGTTTACCTCTACACCCATGACAATAATGTTCTGCCTGTCATAACACTGAGAGAACTCTGCCAGAATGGTGTTCCCGGAACTGGCGACGAATGCACTATCGCCGACGATCTCCAGGTAGTTTATGTAAGTGGCAATAGCGTATGGGTTAAGGATGCCAATGGACAGTCGATTTATATGTCGAATCCTGCTGAAGGCGATAAGAACTTTGAAGTTCCTTCAGCTACCGGCAACACTCGCCCCGAGCAGAAAGACTATGACCAGAGCAACTGGTGCGAGCTGCAGTTCGACGAACTCCCAGAAGGCATCAGCGAGTTGCCAATCATCAAGGGTAGAACACTCCATGGTAAATTACAAAACAGAATTAACCCATGTCTCATCAACGTCACTGTAGATGCTGACTACATCAAAGAGGCTGTAAGCAGTTATGCTCCCAACTTCTACATGGCAGTAAACTTCACTGGTAGCCAAAAGGGTTACTTCTTCATGAATCCTAAGCCTCAGGAGTGTGCCGACATTGTTTGGGCAATCTATGACTCTTCGAACAAAACAATGATTATGCCAAGCAATAGCACGCAGAATTCTAATGGTTTCGAAGGCTCGTTCAAGGTTAACATGTCGTTGAATGAAAATGCTGATGTTCAACTTATTGATGGCGTAAGCACTGGCAAGGGTTATCAGCACTTCAAGGCTATCATCCGTTTCAAACCTCTTACTGCCGGTATGCTTAAGGCTGCGCCAAGCGGATATGAGTATGAGGTTTACCCATTGGATATCAAGAAAACTGATGTCCCCACCGCCATCAACGGTGTAAGTATTAACGGTGAGGTCAAGAGCGTTAAGTACGTGAACGTTGCCGGTATCATGAGTGACACTCCATTCGAGGGTGTAAACATCGTGGTTACTGAGTACACAGACGGTTCTCGTACAACCAGCAAGATGTTACGCAAGTAATCTATTCTTTATAAATTTGACAAAGGCGGTGCTGCAAGGTGCCGCCTTTGTTTTTGTCTGTTATGAGTTATCAGTTGTCAGTTATCAGTTATGAGTTTTTAGTTTTTAGTTTGTGGAAGCACACTAATTTAACTAATTGAAACTAATCGCCGCCTGGGGAATTACTCGCGAGCTAAAATTGCACTTGTGGGGGTCGCCACCGGCGACAAGATGCGAGGCGAGATGCACCGGGCGTGCCGATTGCTACACTCGCTTCGCTCGTTCACAATCGGTACACCCGGTTTAGCTTCGTTCACTTATCGCACACCGTGCTTCGCGCGACAGTGCTGTTCACTTCGCTGAGCTAAAGGTTCTCAAAGGTCTGCCTACGGCAGAGTTTCTCCTAGCAATTGTCTTAATGAAATCACAAACGTTCCCGCCCTGTTTTTCTGATTGGAACATCGTGGGATGGTACAGGAAAGGTAAGGATAATTAGCGCAAAAAGAAAAATCGCAAGCAGCTGTTAAAAAGCTACTTGCAATTCTATCGAGTGGTACCTCCAGGATTCGAACCGGGGACACATGGATTTTCAGTCCATTGCTCTACCACCTGAGCTAAGGCACCATCGTTTTGCGATTTGCGACTGCAAAGTTACGGCAAGTTTTTTAATTGACCAAATTTTTCAGGCACATTTTTTCAATCGAGTGTAAAAAATGTTCAAAAACTGCTTAAAAAGAGAAAAAAGGGGAACAAACACGATTCGTTTAGGAAAAAATATGTAATTTAGCAGATTGTTTTGAGCGCGTTATGGAACAGCTGATGCACTACATTTGGCAACATCGCTTGTGGCGAAGCGAAGACATGGTGACCAACGATGGCCGTCATGTGCGCGTGCTCGACCAGGGATTGCTCAACACCGACGCCGGTCCCGACTTCTTCAACGCAAAGATTGAGATTGACGGACAACTGTGGGTGGGAAACGTAGAAATGCATGTGCGCGCCAGCGACTGGAAGCGGCATGGGCACGACCACGACACGGCCTACGACAACGTGATTCTGCATGTGGTCGACAAGGACGACGCGCCAGTCATGCGCACCAATGGCGAGCGCATTCCACAACTGGTGTTGCAGGTGTCGCCACTGTTCACGCGCAGCTACGACCTGCTTGTGGGTAGTCGTCAGGAACTGCCATGTGAGAGCGTGATAAGGCAAGTGCCAGCCATCACCATCACCGAGTGGATTGAGCGACTGGCGTTTGAGCGGCTGCACGGCAAGGTGCAGCGTGTGCGCGACTTGCTCGACATGTATCACGGCAGCTGGGAAGACGTGTGCTACGTCACGCTGGCACGCAATCTGGGCTTTGGCATCAACAATGAGGCTTTCGACCGACTGGCCCGCCGCACACCATTGCGACTGCTGCACAAGCACAGCGACTCGCTAATGCAGATTGAGGCTCTGCTTTTTGGCCAAGCCGGCATGCTCGACCCAGCCGCCACCGGCACCGATGCCTACTATCAGCAACTGTGCCGAGAATATGCCTTTCTTGCCAACAAGTTCTCGCTACACCCCATGGAACCCGAGGCATGGAAAATGTTCCGCATCAGGCCACAAAACTTCCCCTATCGCCGCATCGCCATGCTGGCGCACTACATCGAGGGAAGCTTCAGGCTCATGAACGACATTCTCGAAGCCCATGGCGAGAAAGAGCTGCGCAAGCTATTCCAGGTAGAGCTCACGGGCTACTGGAGCAATCACTACAGCTTTGGCAAGCCCAGCGAGAAACCCCAACCGGCACTAAGCAACCGGTCGATCGACATCGTGCTCATCAACACAGTCGCAACGCTCTACTATGCCCGCGGCGAGATTAGCGGCGACTACACGCTCATGGACCGCGCCGTGGCACTGCTTGAGAGCCTCAAGCCCGAGAGCAACTCGATTGTGAGCGCCTTTGAGCGAGCCGGCATCGACTGCGACAGCGCGCTCACATCGCAAGCCCTCATCGAGCTAAAACGCAGCTATTGCGAGGCGCGCAAGTGCATCTATTGCAAGATTGGGCACCGCCTGCTTAGCAATGCTGCCCATCGCGACGACTAAGTAAACAAGTAACACTAACTATAAATTATGTAAAAAAAACTTTTAGAAACATGAGAAAAACTTTATTGTTAGCCGCCATGGTTTGCATGAGCCTGGCCAGCGCACACGCCGAATCGGTTGTGCCTTTGGCTTTTGGAAACTTCGACCAGTGGATTACTCGCCACATTAAGGAATCGGCCATTATTGGCGGAGCCGAGAAGAAACTCTTTGAGGTTGGTCCCACCAGGGCAATCTCGGGCAACAAAGCTTATTCCAACATGGGCGGCTCGCCATGGGCAACCAGCAACGTCTACGCCAAGGTGGCAGGCGTTGTCAAGGGAAGTAACCAGGTGTACCCCGACCGCCACGGCAATGGTTATTGCGCAAAGCTGACCACCCAGTATGAGCACGTTAAAGCTCTAGGTATCATCAACATGGACGTGCTGGCATCGGGCACTATGTTCCTGGGTCAGATGATTGAGCCTGTGAGCAGCACCAAGAACCCCTACAGCAAGATGAACATGGGTGTGCCATTCACCAAGAGACCCACAGCTTTGCAGTTTGAATACAAGCTCACTGTGCCCAAGGGCCAGCGCATCTACTCAAGTGGCTTTGGCAGCAAAAAGAATCTCCCCGGACAAGATTATGCCGAGGTATTTATCCTGCTTCAGCGCCGCTGGGAAGATTCTAAGGGAATTATCCACGCCGCACGCGTGGGTACAGGCCGTCAACGCTTCGGCTCCTCCGTGCCCAACTGGACCAAGCATCGCATCCCCATTTGGTATGGCGACATCACTCATCACGCCGGCTATCAGTCCTACATGGGCCTGATTCCACAAGAAAAGAACTACTATGCCAAGAACAGCAAGGGCAAACTGGTTCCCATCATCGAAGAGGAATGGGACGACGCTAACGCCACTCCCACCCACATGGTGATAATGATTTCATCGGGCTGCGGTACTGCCTACACCGGCACTCCCGGCATGGCCCTGTGGGTCGACAACGTTGCGCTAGTGTATTAACGACACTATATCTAAACTCCTTTCACTATGGCAAAAGAAGTGGGTCAAACTCCCATGATGAAGCAGTTCTACGAGATGAAAGCGAAGCACCCCGACGCTTTGCTACTTTATCGCGTGGGCGACTTCTACGAGACCTATGGCAACGACGCCATCGTGGCGAGCGAGATTCTGGGAATCACGCTCACGCGACGCTCCAACGGCACCGGTGGCAAGAACCTGGAAATGGCGGGATTTCCCCATCACGCTCTCGACACCTATCTGCCTAAGCTCGTGAGAGCAGGCAAGCGTGTGGCAATCTGCGACCAACTCGAGGATCCCAAGCTCACCAAGAAGCTCGTCAAGCGCGGCATCACCGAGCTCGTGACCCCAGGCGTAGTGATAGGCAACACACTGCTCGACCGCAAGGAAAACAACTTCCTGGCAGCAGTACACTATGGCAAGAAGGCTACCGGAGTGGCGTTTCTCGACATTAGCACGGGCGAGTTTCTCACTGCCGAGGGCTCGGTCGACTATGTCGACAAACTCCTCTCCAACTTCTCGCCCAAGGAGGTGCTCATCGACCGCCGCAACCGCACCCGATTCCAGCAGTCGTTCACGGGCAAGTATCTCACATTTGAGATGGAAGACTGGGTGTTCACAGGTGATGCCGCCCGCGACCGCCTGTTGCGCCATTTCGAGACCAAGAATCTCAAGGGATTTGGCGTGGAGCACATGGAATGCGCCATCGTGGCAAGCGGTGCCATTTTGCACTACCTTGACCTCACTCAGCACACCCAACTCAAGCACATCTCATCGCTCGCGCGCATCGAGGCCGAGCGCTATGTGCGTCTCGACAAGTTCACCGTGCGCAACCTGGAACTCGTGGCTCCCATGGCCGACGACGGCAAGAGCCTGCTCAGTGTCATCGACAAGACGCTATCGCCCATGGGCGCACGCATGTTGCACCGATGGGTAATGTTCCCACTCAAGGACGTGAAGGCCATTAACCGCCGCCTCGACGTGGTGGAACATTTCTTCAAAGACACTGCCGGGCGCGAGTTGCTGAAGGAGCAGCTCGAACTCATCGGCGACATTGAGCGACTGGTTTCGAAGGTGGCTGTGGGACGCATCACTCCACGCGAACTGGTACAACTCAAGAGCGCTATGCAAGCCATTGTGCCCATCAAGGAAATGTGTGAGCACAGCGACAACGAGGTGCTTTACAGCTATGGTGAGCAACTCAATCCATGCCCGCTCATCCGCGACCGCATCGAGCGCGAAATCAACCCCGACGCTCCCAGCCAGGTTAACCGCGGAAACGTGATTCGCAATGGTGTGAACGACGAACTCGACGAACTGCGCAACATCTCATCGAGCAGCAAGGACTATCTCATGCGACTGCAGCAGCAGGAGAGCGAGCGCACCGGCATTCCCAGCCTTAAAATTGCCTACAACAACGTGTTTGGCTACTACATCGAAGTGCGCAACACCCACAAGGACAAGGTGCCGCCCGAGTGGATTCGCAAGCAGACCCTAGTAAATGCCGAACGCTATATCACTCAGGAACTCAAGGAGCTGGAAGAGAAAATCCTGGGTGCCGAGGAGAAAATTCTCTCTATCGAAAACCGACTTTTCAACGAGTTGGTTACTGCCGTGAGCGACTACATTCCGGCAATCCAGAGCGACTCGGGACTTATAGCCCAGCTCGATTGCCTGCTATCGTTCACAAGAGTATCGCTCGAGAACCGATACAACCGCCCTGTGGTCGACGACTCACTCGACATCGACATCACCGAGGGCAGGCATCCTGTCATTGAACAGCAATTACCTGTGGGCGAGATGTACGTGCCCAACGACATCCACCTCAGCAACGACGACCAGCAAGTGATGATTATCACCGGTCCCAACATGGCCGGTAAGTCGGCGCTGCTAAGGCAGACGGCTCTCATCGTGCTCATGGCACAAATTGGTTGTTTTGTTCCGGCTCAAGCCGCGCGGGTGGGAATTGTCGACAAGATTTTCACGCGCGTGGGAGCCAGCGACAACATCTCACTGGGCGAGTCCACATTCATGGTTGAGATGACCGAGGCATCATCGATTCTCAACAACATGAGCGAGCGCAGCCTCATCCTCTTTGATGAGCTGGGACGAGGCACCAGCACCTACGATGGCATCTCAATCGCCTGGTCGATAGTGGAATACATCCACGAGACCACGGCCCATCCCAAGACGCTCTTTGCCACTCACTATCACGAGCTCAACGAGATGGAAAAGACTTTCAAGCGGGTAAAGAACTACAACGTGAGCGTGCGCGAACTCGATGGCAAGGTGGTGTTCTTGCGCAAACTCGTTGCCGGAGGCAGCGAGCACAGTTTCGGTATCCATGTGGCAAAAATCGCCGGCATGCCTCGAGCCATCATCATGAGGGCCGACGAAGTGCTCAAGCGGCTGGAGCAAAACAGCAACAACGACTCGCTGAGCAAGGATCTTGACGATGTTGCCAACAACCGCAACGGAGTGCAACTCTCGTTCTTCCAGCTCGACGACCCAGTGCTGAGCCAAGTGCGCGACGAGATTCTCAACACCGATATCAACAACCTTACTCCTATGGAAGCCCTCAACAAGCTCAACGATATCAAGAGCATTATCACCGGAAAGAAATAAATTGAACCATTGCAATACTTCTCCCTCCGCCTCCCCACTCACATCACTCCCGACGGCTAATCCTGATTATTCTTTAAAAAACAAAATATGAATCGCATCTTTATATATTTATTAATGTGTATCGCCTCGATTGGGGCGATGGCGCAACCCACTGTTGCCGAGCGACAGCTGGCAGCCAACCACAACCGCAGCGGCAGCAACCACTATGCCTATCCCTTCCCAGCACAACCGCTACCGCAACTCACCCCGGCTCCAGCAGGCTATGAGCCTTTCTTCATGAATCACTACGGCCGCCATGGCAGCAGGTGGCTCACCAAGCAGAGCACCTACGACCGTCCGGTAAAAATGCTCAACAAGCTAAAGGACAGCGGATTGCTGACCAAGATGGGCGAGGTCATGCTCAACAACCTCACCAAGGTGGCTCTCGAGGCGCAAGGACGCATTGGCGACCTGAGCGACGTGGGCGCCGAGCAGCATCAAGGCATTGCTGAACGCATGTGCCATAATTTCCCGCAAATCTTTGGTGGCGACGCTGTTATCGACGCGCGCTCAACAGTGTGGCTGCGGTGCATCCTCTCAATGGGCAACGAGACCCAAGCCATCAAGGCCTATAACCCACAAGCCCGCATCACCACCGACGCCAGCTATCACGACATGCACTACATGGGATGGGGCTACGGCGAAGACACGCTCGCCAACCCGCAGCGCAAGGCGATTCGCCACATCAGCGACAGTATTTTCAAGGCACGCATCAGGCCCGAGCGATTCATGAGCCAGCTAGTTACCGACAAGAACTACACAGCCGCCCACTTCAACGATTGCGCAAAGTTCATGGAAGATGTCTTCGACGTGGCAGGCAGCCTCCAGAACCACCATGCCTTCGACGGCATGAACCTCTTCGGGTATTTCACCGACGAAGAAATCTACGAGTTGTGGAAGGTGAAAAACATCTACTGGTACCTGCAGTGGTCCAATTCGCCACAGGGCGGCAACCGCATGCCCTTTATCGAGCGCGCGCTGCTGCAAAACATGATAGCAACAGCCGACTCGGTCATCGCCCTTCCACAAGGCTGGCACGGAGCTGCACTGCGCTTTGGTCACGAGACCTGCGTGCTGCCACTGGCTTGCCTGCTCGAAATCGACAATGTCAACTTCTCATGCACCAACCTCGACGAGCTGCATGAGCAATGGCGCAACTACGAGATTTTCCCCATGGCCTGCAACGTGCAGATGGTTTTCTACCGCAATGGCACCCCCGACGTCCTGGTAAAGGTGCTCTTTAACGAGCATGAGGCCAAGTTGCCGTTCCACACCGACATTTTCCCCTACTACCACTGGAACGACATCAAGCCCTACTACATCAACAAGCTGAAAAAACAAATCCAGTGGCCAAAGTAAATCCCGCGCACTGCCGGAATCTCACATATCTCTAAAAAAAAGCAAAAAACTGACATTTTTTCAGTTTTTTGCTTTATCTTTGTAGTCGCTAATGATTATGCCTTCACCCAAGCATCACGTTAGCACACTATCAATCAACCCTTTACATATCAATGAACGATTTAACACAAGATATAACCACTCCAGTCAAGCCCAGCATCAAGCCCACGGTGCTCGACTATGACGACGTGTGCAAGGTGGCGCCATTTTTCAAAGGGAAAGAAAAGCTGGTGAACACATTGCTGCACTGGTGCGCAGTCGACAAGACCAACGACTACCACAGCCGCAACATGCACCGAGAGCCACCCGAGTTTGCACACACCTTGTTTGAGGAATTAGGCGCACCCATCACCATTCAAAACGAAGATGTGTTGCGCAACCTGCCCGACGGACCTTTCATCACCGTTTCCAATCATCCCTTCGGTGCGCTCGACGGCGTGGCGCTGATCGACATCATGGGGCACTGCCGCCGCGACTTCAAGGTGATGGTCAACATGATTCTCAACAACATCGGCGCGTTGAAGCCAAGCTTTATCGCCGTCGACGCTCTCGCAAGCGACGACCCGGCCAAGCGGGCAGTCTCGGTCAAGGGCATTGCCGATGCCATGCGACACGTCAAGCAGGGACATCCGCTGGGATTCTTTCCTGCCGGGGCTGTTTCCAAACTCACCTGGGGCTTGCGAATTGAGGACCGCGAGTGGCAACCATCGGTCATCCGCATCATCCAGAAGCTCAAGGTACCCGTCATCCCCATCTACTTCCATGGCCACAACAGCTGGAAGTTCACCTTGCTGGGCATGATTGACTGGCGGCTGCGCACGCTGCGACTGCCCGTTGAGGTGTTTAACAAGAAGGGCTACAACTTCCGCGTTTCGGTGGGAGAGCCCATCAGCCCCGACACCATGGCGCAATACTCCACTCCCGAGCAGCTGGGAGCCTTTTTGAAACAAGAAACCTATAAAATGAAGAAATGGCAAAAATAACCGACACCGAAATCAAGCAAGTAATGCAGCGCTACAGCATCATTGGCGCGGCTCCGGCACTGCTGGCAGCCGTCAAGCGCGCACTCATCATCGCACCCATCGACATCTCGGTGCTCATCAACGGCGAGAACGGTACCGGCAAGGAATTTTTTCCTAAAATCATTCATGACAACAGTCCACGCAAGCACAACAAGTATATTGCCGTGAACTGTGGAGCTATCCCCTCGGGCACAATATCGAGCGAGCTCTTCGGTCATGAGAAGGGTGCATTCACCAATGCCGAGAGCGAGCACGCAGGCTACTTTGAGGTTGCCGACAAGGGCACCATTTTCCTCGACGAGGTTGCCGACCTCACACTCGATGCCCAAGCGCGACTGCTGCGAGTGCTTGAGTCGGGAGAGTTCCTCAGGGTGGGATCGTCTAAGGTGCGTAAGACCAACGTGCGCGTTGTAGCCGCCACCAACAAGGACCTCATGACTATGGTCAAGGCAGGAGAGTTTCGCGAGGACCTCTTCTACCGCATCGCGGCCATACGCATCGAGGTGCCGCCATTGCGCGAGCGCGGCGACGACATCAAGATGCTCGCCTTCAAGTTCAGCACCGACTATGCCGAGCAGCACCGGCGCCAACCGCTACTCTTCGACGAGAGTGCCTATCGCCAACTCATGGCATTCCGCTGGAGCGGTAATGTGCGCGAGTTGCAGAGCCTCATCCGTGAGATGTCATCGTTTGAGAGCGGAATGGTGAACGGCGACACCGTGAAGCGGTATCTCAGCCAAAAAAATCACAGCGCTGCCCTCCCGGTGCCATTCGACAACGTGCAGCACGACTACACCCAGGAGCGCGAACTCATCTTCAAGATGATATTGCAGATGCAGCAGGAAATCAAGGAATTGAAAGACGCTATTGCCGGCAACGCCATGCACCAGCCACAGCTGTCATCCAACAAGTTGCACCTCAGTTCCAGCATCAGCGATCTTCAACGGCCAGGCACAGCTTTGCCACAAGCCGGCGACATGCAAGCAACCACCATCGACACCGAGCCCACTGTCATGTGGGACAAGTTCAACGACGACTTCCAGGCCTCGGCAGTCCACGAGGCACATCAGCCATCGCCACAGCGCCATGCCATCCACGACATCAAGGCCACCGCTATCGACGTTGAGGAAGACAAAGTGAAAACTTTGCAGGACACCGAGCGAGAGGTGATTATCAGCGCAATCGAGCGCAACAACGGCAAGCGACGCCAAACGGCCGAGGAACTCGGCATCAGCGAGCGCACATTATATCGCAAAATCAAAGAGTACGGACTTGAATACCGCAACAACCGCAAGTAGGCCAACTGACACAACTCAAAACTGATAACTGATAACTCACAACTCACTCATGGCACGAAAATTGCTCATATCATTAATGGTGATGCTCATTGCGCAAGCCTGCATCAGCTACAAGTTCAATGGAGCGGCTATCGACTACAACAAGTACAAGACCGTTTCATTCGACAACATCCCCATACGCGCAGCACTGGTCTACCCGCCACTGCAGCAGGTGTTCCAAAACAAGTTGCAGGATGTCATCACGCAGCAAACGCGCTTGCAGCAAGTTGATAACCCCAACAGCGACTTGCGCTTTGAGGGAGAAATCACAACCTATAACCTCTCGCCACAGGCTGTGGGCGACAACGCCTATGCCACGCGCACAAGATTAACTATTGGCGTGAGAATCAGGTATATCGACAACGTCAACACCGCCTTGAGCAACGACATCAACGTCTCGGCCTATCGAGACTTCGACAGCAACCAGCTCCTCATTGACGTGCAAGACCAGTTGTGTGAAGAAATCAGCACCGAGCTCGTCGACCTCATCTTCAACCAAACACTAGGCAACTGGTAACTCACAACTGATAACTAATAACTGATAACTGATAACTCACAACTGATAACTCAAAACTGATAACTGATAACTGATAACTCACAACTGATAACTGAATTTGCACATAACTAACGACATATCTCACCTGCTCGACACCCCCAATGCGGTGCCTTCACAAGAGTGGATCGACGAGGCAAGGAAACTGTATCCTTACTTCTCGTTGCCATTGTTGCTGCAAGTGAAGCGAAGCGCCGGCGACGACAATCAACAGGCTCTGCAACTGCTGGCAATCATGAGTCCTGACAGGCGCGACCTCGCCATCACCACCGGTAACGCACCGGCTGCTTTTGCAAGTTTCTATCCCGCTGAGAAGCAACACGATGCCACACCCGACGTCGACACAGCAATCGACCGGTTTCTTGCCAACTACTCGCCTGGAGCCAACTCGCGGCAGGAGATTGACGCGCTGAGCAAGATAATATTCAACCCAACCCCCGACTATGCCGACATCCTCGCGGCGCAAGACGAAGACTCCGCATCAAGCCTGCCACGCAGCCATGAGGATGAGCTCATCAGCAACTTCATTGAGCACTCGCGCAAGCAGGAGCGGCAAGCCATGGAGCAACAGCCTGAGGTTGTGGAACAACACGTGCAGGCACAACAAGCGCAACAAGCTGCCAACGACACAATTGAGCAATCCTCTCTCGACGACGACTCCATGCTAAGTGAAAGCCTGGCAAAAATGTATATCGCACGAGGGAAATATTCTAAGGCTCTTGAAATTATTGAAAGCATAAATTTGAATTTTCCAGAAAAAAGTATTTACTTTGCAGACCAAATTCGCTTTTTGCGAAAACTCGTTCTTAACGAAAATTTAAAAAACAAACTATAACTACTTGATAACATGATTATTGTAATTTCAATTTTGATCTTTTTAGCATCAATCCTCTTGATTGGTGTAGTGCTTATACAAAAGTCTAAAGGTGGTGGTCTCGCTGCTAGCGCCAGCAACTACAACCAGTTTATGGGTGTGCGCAAGACTACCGACTTCGTAGAGAAGGCAACTTGGGGACTCGCTATCTTCATCTGCGTCCTCAGCATCGCAACTCCTTTCATCTCGAAGCCCACCATCATCACCAGCGCTAAGAAAATCACGCTCGAAGACATGAAGGCCGGACAAGACCAAAAGGCACCTCAGTTCCCAACTCAGCAAGCAGCTCCTGCAGCAGCCGACGCTAAGCAAGCAGCTGCTCCTGCCAAGGAAGCCGCAGCTCCCGCCAAAGAAGCCGCAGCTCCCGCCAAAGAGGCTCCTGCCAAGAAGTAAGTAAAACAACAGAGCCTTGAGGCTCCAAAAGATATGTCATCATGGGTCTAACAGCCTCATTGATGGCATTTTTCTTAACCCCCAAGAAACAGCAACCGAATAGCTAACCCTTTTCGCAGGCGATTTAGTCTATATTAGCGAAATTAGTGTGCCTCGTTACTAGTAAAGTCGCCGCCCTCAAAGTTTCTTTAAGACAATTAAGGACAATATCTTAGTTGACGTCTTATTAAGGACAATTGCCGACGGAAGTCAAACAAAAACAACAAGCCTTAACAAAGAAAACAAAAAATTTTTGTTGATTTTGTTGTTTTTTGTTGATATTGTTTGATTATTAATGAATTGGTGTGCCTCGTTACTAGTAAAGTCGCCGCCCTCAAAGTTTCTTTAAGACAATTAAGGACAATATCTTAGTTTATGTTTTATTAAGGACAATTGACGACGGAGGTTATTCTTTACTAAAATTTTAAATTGATTTAATTTTAGCGCCAACGGCGCACTAATTTTCTCGCGCCAGCGAGCAATACCACAAGACGATACTTAGTTTAAATTAGCGAAATTAGTGTGACCACATCTCAACTGAAAACCGATAACTACTGAATGCTCACGTCAAAAATACTCGCCCGCTATGATGCCTACCTGCGCATCGAAAAAGGACTGTCGGCCAACACCGCGGCTAGCTATTGCCACGACGTTGACCACCTGCAACGCTTCATCGCAGCGTCCCACAGCCATTCCTCCAAAATTGAGGGGAACGGGGAAAGCGTGATTGCCTCAGGCGACGGCGACGACATTGACATCACCACCATCACCCGGCAACAACTCGAGCAGTTCCTGTGCACACTCCACGACCTGGGAATCTCCCCGCGCTCGCAAGCACGCATGATTTCGGGCATCAAGAGCTTCTACAAATATCTCGAGATGGAAGGCCTCATCACGGTGAACCCCACTACCCTACTCCCGGCCCCACGCATGGGACAGCACCTGCCCGAGGTGCTCACCGTTGCCGAAATCGACAGCATGATTGAGGCTATCGACCTGAGCCACCAGCAGGGACAGCGCAACCGAGCCATCATCGAGGTGCTCTACGGCTGCGGACTGCGAGTGTCGGAACTCATCGACCTGCGCCTCTCGCAGCTATTTCCACAAGACGAATACATCGTTGTCGTGGGCAAGGGCGACAAGCAGCGGCTGGTCCCCATCTCACAAGAAGCTTTGCGGCAAGTCGACCTCTACATCGAGCAAACCCGCAGCAACCAGGTGGTGCGACGCGGATGCGAAGACATCCTCTTCCTCAATCGCCGCGGAGCCAAGCTCTCGAGAGTGATGATATTCAACATCGTCAAGCAGTTGTGCCAGCTTGCGGGAATCAGGAAAAACGTGAGTCCACACACTCTGCGCCACTCCTTCGCGACCCACTTGCTCGAAGGTGGAGCCAACCTGCGAGCCATCCAGCAAATGCTTGGGCATGAGAGCATCGCCACCACACAAATCTATGTACACATCGACCGCTCAACACTGCGCAACGAAATCCTGAACCACCACCCACGAAACAAAAAGAAACAATATTAATAATTATACGATTTTCCACTCCGCAGGAGTGGCAAACCACCACAAGAACAAATGAACAAGAAACAACCACGACGCGGACCGGCTACCGACAACGTTGCCCGCTTCACTATCAACTTTCTTTATATGCCATGTGCAAGCACATGGAAATTAAAGCACTAACGTGCTAAAATTATCATTGAGCGCAAGCGCACTAAAATATATTTTAAAATTCTTTCAACATGGACTTAATCGAAGAACATAATAAAAAATATTCCTTCTTTCGAGACATCACAGGCATTTCGATGCTTATTCACCGTGAGTATAAGCCAGGGCTCTTAGAACTGGCTTATGAGGCTGCATTAAAATACTTACTTAAACAAAAAAACTATCATGTTGAGCAACAAGCATTAGTACCTATATATTGGAAGAACGTTAAGCTTGAAGAACATTATCGCATTGATTTGTTGGTAAACAATGAAATTATCATTGAATTAAAAGCAACCAAACAAATAATAAATGAACACAGGAAACAGCTTTACAATTACATGAGGCTTACTCACAAGAAATATGGAATGCTAATTAACTTTGGCATGAAGAGTCTTTACTCTGAATGGTATGAACTAGACGAAGAAACTAACCAAGTCGAGAAAATAACACTTATGTAGCACCCCACTTCGCAACCGCAAGTTAATAGCAACAATAATAATTTTAGCGGCGTAGCCGCAATAGATAAATAATAATTTTAGAGCCGTTAGGCTCAATAATTTCCACTCCACGGGAGTGGCAAACCACTACAAGAACAAATGAACAAGAAACAACCACGACGCGGACCGGCTACCGATAACGTTGCCCGCTTCACTATCAACCAAGACACTACACTGCTCGCTGCGGCAGCAATAGCTCTCCCCGACCATCGACCCACCAAACTCAAGTCGCTACTTCGCCACAACCAACTGGCAATCAACGGTGTGCCCTGTTCGCAATTTGACCACCCCGTAGCTGCCGGCGACCAGCTGTGGGTAAACTTCGACCGCTCATTCCAGGTGTTCAGCCACCCAAAACTCAAGCTCGTCTACGAAGACAACGACATCATCGTCGTCGACAAAGCCTACGGATTACTCTCCACCGCGGCAGGCCGCCCCACCGACGACACCGTCTTCAACATCATCCGCCGCTACGCACGCCTCTTCAGCGACAAGGCCAACGTCTACGTCGTGCATCGCCTCGACCGCGACACCTCGGGACTCATGCTACTCACGCGCACCAAGCACTCACGCGACATCCTCATCAACAACTGGAACGACTTGGTTGTTGAGCGCAAGTATGTAGCTGTTGTCGAGGGTGAGATGCAGCAGCGGGAAGGCACTGTCAAGAGCTTCCTCGCCGAGAACCCCGACACCTTTGAGATGTACTCCACCACCGATCAAAAGCTGGGCCGACTCGCCGTCACACGCTACCGGATGCTGCAGCAAGGCAAGCGATTCGCTATGGTTGAACTCAGAATAAAAACCGGACGCAAAAACCAGCTTAGAGTGCACATGCACGACCTGGGAAACCCCGTCAGCGGCGACCGCAAGTACGGCGGCCACCCCAGCCCCATCAACCGCATTGCCCTCCATGCCACTTCAATCACCCTTGTTCACCCCATCACCAAGCAAACTCTCACATTCAACTCCCCCATCCCCACCAACTTCACCACCATGCTAAAATGATGGAGAAACCGGGGTGACTATCGTAAAACCCCGTCACACCTAATATCCTCATCAGCCACGGGAGATGAACAGGATATGCAACCGTGGCCAGAGACCACAACATCTCCCAAGGGGGACAAAGAGTGATAACCTCACAGCGCGCGCCCCCCCCAACGGGGTGCGTGTCGTGACGTTATCAGGCATATATCAAGCTCCGCAAGGGGGCAACTTGGAGCGGTCGTTCCCGGCCCTCGCCGAGCCTCTGGAAGTCACATTCCTACCCATCCTGGTAATTACATAAAAACTACCACATAAGGTTCACCCGCAAAAAAATCATTTCAAAAAATAAAAAAACGTTTTTTTCTTATTTTTTTTATAAAAATGTTTGGTCATTCAAAAAAGTTTTACTTATTTTGCATTGATTTCTATAGAAAGCATATCTCAAGAGAGCTTTTTTAGAAACATTTGTTATCATTTTGAATGACGTGACTAATAATAATAATTAAAATTTTAACTATT
>DGWL01000102.1:51733-56757 GCA_002396125.1 Porphyromonadaceae bacterium UBA4259 | reverse complement strand
CTCAAGCCTTTTGGACTCGACGACTTCAAGAAAGCCGCCGAGAAGGTGAAGAAGCGTTACGATGCCATGAAGTCGACTCAGGAAGTGAGCCGTGTGGATGAGGACGACGCCATTTTCTTGAAAACAGAGTATAAGATTGTGCGCATCAACATTCGCGACATACGCTACGTTGAGGCAATGAGCGAGTATCTGCGCATCTATCTTGACGATGTTGCACGTCCCATAATTGTGCTATTGAGTATGAAAAAGATGGAAGAGCGACTGCCTGCGTCAACCTTCATGCGAGTGCATCGCTCGTTTATTATCAACCTCAAGAAAATAAAGGAAATAAGCAAGAGCCGAATCATGCTTGGAGAAGATGTGGAAGTGCCCATCGGCGACAGCTATCGCGACAACTTCAATGCCTACATCAACAGCAAGTTCTTGACCAAGTAATCATCTCCTTATCTCCTTGCTACACCTTATTTAATAAGTTGGGCGATGAGGTAGGCGAGCAATAATGCGAAAATTATTATACCGCAGCCTGGTAACGAGCAGGTGCAGCTGCGGGTTTTGGGCGGCTGCCGGTCGGGATTGGAAGGGTCGGCTGCCGCATTGGCTGCACGCTTGGCGGCTTCCTCGGCTTCGGGGTCATATTGCCGGTTGCGTGAGAAAACACCCGGTAGTCCCGTGTTGTGCGGGATGAGAATCTTGCGCGGATGCATGCCGTCGAATGGTGCCACCACCTTGTTGTCCTCGAGCTGTTGCATGAGCTGCTCGGCGCGCTCGGGAGGAATGTTGAAGTAGCGTTGCAGCATGGGCAACGTGATTGCGTTGCACGTCTTGATATAGTCGACGGCTGCGCTGTAGAGCGGGTCAAGTCCTTCAAGACCTGCATGTGTCTCATAATATAGTTCCCCCTTGAACTCAGGAGGTTGCTCCACCCATGGTTTCAGTTCCTCGAGCGGAGCCTTGTCGGTGGGGATATAAGCAATGCCGTCGACAACTTTCAGTGTCGACATGCAGCTTGGGCAGGTAATGGTGTGGTTGAGTTTTGCGAGCTCATCCTCGCTCTGTTGCGAGATGTAACCACACTTGGGACATTCAATCTTCATTTTTTAGTAAACAAGTTGACGGGTAAGCGAGCCAACAAGGAACGAGCTGTCGGTGGGGGTGAATTGTGCCCATTTCCGGTTACACCTTGGAAATCATCCCTCAAGGTTTATTCCCATCACGATGTAGGCGATGAAGAATATTGCCACCGCAATGATGGTGATGATGAAGCAACCGCCGGGAGTGTAGATGCTGAACTTGCTGCTCTCTCCGGCTTTCTTGTTCTTGCGTGTTGTGGGCTTGCGTGTATTGGAGGCCATGTTGCGTGGTGTTGATGGTTGATAACTGGGTGTTGGGGTGCGATAGGGTGGAGGTGTGGCAGCTGCCGTGCGACGAGGTGTAGGCACCACTTTTACAAATGCTCCGCACTTGGGGCAGAAGTTGGCTCCCTCTCTCAGGAATGCCCCGCAACGCTTGCAGTAGCGCAGCACCGAGTCGACATGCTGCGGCTGTTGCGGTTGCTGCTGTGGCTTGGGCATGGGTGGTGGTGCGACCTGTGAAAGCTCTGCTTGCGGTGCCGCGGGTTGTTCTTGCCGTGCCGCAGGTTGCTCTTGGCGTGCCACGCTATCGCTTGCCTCAATGGCAGCATCGGTTAGGCTCGGCATTGGAACATCGCAGCCAAGTTCCTTGTCGGGCACGTCAACATCGATTGATTCCAGGCATTGCGGGCACACGAGGTGACCTTGCAGGTTCTCGATTTCCTCGATTGAGACGTCGATATGTTTCCCGCATGCGGGGCAGAACAAATGCATTTTCTAATGTTAAATATATAAGCTTTCTAGATATTCCAGAATTACTAGACATTCCAGATTTTTCAGGAATACCTAGAAAGCTGTTGTCAAGGATTAATTTACTCGTAGTGGATGGTGGCTTTAACCACGATGTGCCACTTGCCGTTCTCGAGCTGGGCACGGCCGGCGCGATCGGTTACCACGCGCGACTTGCCGGCGCTCGACTGGATGTTGTTGCCCGAGCAGGCGCGAGTGAGAGTGTCGCCAGGCATGAGCAGTGCCAGCTTGTGGGCATCGCTCTTGTTGATAACGGTGAATGAGCCGCTCTTGCCATCCATTGTGGTGAGCTCAAAGATTGAGTTGCCGGGCTCGTAGGACGACGATGAGCGCGAGAAGTTGTCGTTCTCATCGGGCTTTGCCATGAACAGGATGCGGGGCTCGCCAAAGGCTGGCTTTGATTCTTCGCGCTTGGGTTCTTCCTTCTTGGGTTGAACGGGAGCTGCGGCGGCTACTGAAGCTGAGGCACTTGGCTCAGGCTTGCGCTCGGCGGGTTTCTTCTCACCTTGAGCGGGCTTGTCGTCAAACTCTATTTTCTTGGTGGCAACCGGTGCACCGGCATCGGTGATGCGGTTGTCGCGCTTGTTGCCCTTGTGATGACGATGTTCTCCCTCGGGTTGGTCGCCCTTGAGCGATGCACGCATCTTGTCGATTTGCTTCTGCAAGTTCTTGATGTCGTCGTTCATGTCGTTATTGATGGCCTGGTTCTCCTTGCGGGCCTGCATAGCCAGGAAGGTGCCTATTGCGCCAAGTGCCAAGCCCAGGATGGTGAGCAGGTAAAGGAAGCCGTGACCTCCATGTTCGTCGTCATCGTCTTTTTCCTTGTTGGCATCCTTGTCGGCACCGGCAGCAGTGCTGTCGGCTGCGTTTTCAATCTTGCCGCCTTCGGTGCCGGCAGTTACAGCAGCTGCAGGTTGTTCACCGGCAGGAGTGGCACCCACCTCGTCGCCGGTGTGAGATGCATTGTATTTCTCCATGTCGCGGCGCACGCCACCTTTTAGCACAGCGCCTTTTTCATACTCGCCTGCGATGGTCGAGAGCAGTTTCTCCATGTCGCCACCCTCGTTCTCGTGGGCTTTGAGTTTGTCGTAGTAGGTAACCCACTTGGCTTTGCTGCCATAGAGCACGCGCAAGTCGTCGAGTGTGTAGTTCTCGTTGGTGCGTGAAATCACCTTTTCCTCGGCTTGGGCAAATCCCAGGTCGGTTGCAATCCACTGTGCTCCCACAGCCAAGCCGTGGTTCCATTGTCCTTGCGATAAAGGTTTCGCACCATCTTGGGCCTTCAGCCCCATTGTGGTCATGCTAGCGATGACACACACAAGCATTAAAAGAATTTTTTTCATTTCGATAATTGTTGTTTTGTGTTGTTATAGTGTTTTTTGTTTTTTATCAATCAGTTGTTTACACAGTGCGTGAGATGACTTCGTTGCACAGGTTTTTCAAGAGGTTGTGGCGAATGATGCCGATGATGGGGTAGAAGAATGGCACGTCCTCGATGGGTTCGTCGCCCTCATATCGCCCCTTGAGATAGCTGCTGATGCCGGCAGTGAGGTAGTTGCCGGTGTCGTCGCCCAGCACGCTGGTGAAAATCTTGAACACCTTGTTGTCGATGCCAAACTCATCCTTGGTTACGTTGTCGCACAGCCCAATGAAGAACTCATTGAACTTGTTGACTTGCTCGATGAGCCTGTCGCGCGTCTCAATCTCATATACGCTCTTGATTGTCAACGGCTTGTCGCCAATCATCGAGTAGCAGTACTTCATGGCGTTGACATTGCGTGGAGTGAGCTGACGCACGTCCACATTGCCGTCCATGCGCAACGTCTCCAGGTTGATGCCGCCGCGGCAGGTAATCTGCTTGGGACTCTTTTGCTCAATCTTGATGGAGAAGCGCTCGGTGTACTGCTTGTCGAATACGCGCTCGAGGATGAGCTGCGTGAACTCTTCCACTTGGTCCTTGCTGCCCAGGATGTTTAGAATCTTGGAGCCTGTGCCGCTGAAGTAGATTTGCTTGGGCATCTCGTAGCCGCGTGCACGCATCGACTGTGCGATGTAGTAGATGATAGCGGCATAGAAGTACATGAAAATGAGCTTGCGTTGCTGGTCGTTGCGCAGCAGGGTGTTGTAGCTGTAGATGTTGCGGTCCACCTCACGCAGGTTGCGCAACTGTTCCACGTTCTCAATCGAGAAGAGGAAGGCGTTGACATCTTGCGAGCGCTTGCGCTTGAGCACGTCTTGCAGGATGCTGTTGAGGTAGCTGATGTCGCTATTCTTTGAAATGAGTCGCTTGAAGTACTCGCCATAGTGGCGGATGAGCGGGTTGTTGTCGGCATCACGCTCGGTGAAGGCATCGCCAAAGATAGCATCGCCGGCGAAGCGGAACGACGATATTGCCACCGGCACCGTGTCGAGGCGGTTCTCGGTGGGTTGATAGATAACGGTGTCGGTTGTGCCACCGCCAATGTCGATCGACACAAAGCTGCCGCCGCTCACGTCATCGCCCTTGTAGAAATAGGCGGGCGCGATGCTCTCGGGGAAGGCCTGCAAGTGGCTGGTATCGTCGCCAAAGTAGGTGTGATACAGTTCATTCCAGGTATCATCGAGCTTGCGACGGTCGCTACCGCCCATGCTCACTGGGAAGAAGTAGACGATGCTGGTGCGGTTGAGGTCGCCGTTCTCGAGCAGCACTTTAGCCTTGATGAGCAGCACCAGCTCACGCAGGAATTCTCGCGAGAGTGTTATGTCGCCCATCCACTTTAGATTGGTGGTGATGTCGTAGCCGTCAAAGTACTGGCGTTCATAGAGGAACGGGATGTTGATGTCGCCAAAGAGCTTGTGCCCGCCGGTGCTGATGGCGTTGCGGGCAAGCGCGCTGCGCAAGGGGAAGCCGTAAACATTATCGATGTCACTGGGCAGGAATTCCACGCGTTGCAGCTGGTCGGCAAAGAGCAACGTGCCGCGCTTGAGCAGCGAGGCGATGAGCACCTGATGCTCGCCGTGGGCAAACTCTAGCGGGCGGGCATCGTGTCCGCGCTCGCTCCACTCCACGTGGCTGTTGGTGGTACCGAAATCGACGGCAAATATGAGTTCCTTGCTGCTTGCAACATAGGGTTTCCACAATGGCACGATATAGCCTGTGAAAGC
>DGWL01000102.1:0-51609 GCA_002396125.1 Porphyromonadaceae bacterium UBA4259 | reverse complement strand
GTGTAGCTGCTGCTGGAGCGCACCTTGTCGCTGCACTTGATATTGTCCTGTGTGAGTCCGTCATTGAAAAAACTGAGCGATGCCTTGCCGCCGTCAATCATGGTGAAGAGCTGCACGGTGTAGTCGTCCTTGTAGTTGGTGCGCACAAACGGGAACACTGCGGTCGACATCACCACATTGGTGATGATGCGGCCAGTGCCACGCTTCTCATCGAAGTGCCATGACGGGTCGTCGATGGGGTAGTAGTTGCGGGTGAGCTCAATGAAGCGCTTCTTGAGCGGAATGCGCAGTGTCACGTTCACCGAGCCGTCGTTGAGCTCTTCCATTTCCATCATGTTGCGGCCATGCACCTGGCGGGTGACGTCGGCTGCATTGAAATACTTGAAGAACTCCTGGGTCAAAGGCAACAGGTAGCCATTGCGGCTCACCATAGTCTTGTTGATGACGTTGCCATTGAAAAAATGGTCGCTGTCGATGGGGCCTGAAAGGCGAATGAGGGTGTCCTGCAAGAAGTCGCCTGTGGTGAGGAAGGGGTAGACGATGCTGGTGTCGGGCAATTTGCGCTTTGCTACAGGAACGCCGCCGGTGTAGACCAGCGTTGAGCTGTCCCATTCCTTGTCAATGTAGATGTAGTGGTCAACACTGCCGTTGAAGTTGTTGCGCAGCACCAGTGGCAATGCGCCCTCAACCTCGCGGGTGGGAGCGATGACAAAGTCGCTGGTGGCGGCTGCGGTGCGAATGTCGCGAGCGCGCTTGTGGTAGAAGCGCGCGCCAAGCACTGTCACCTCGTCGTCGCCCACAAATGGGTCAAACTCCAGGTCAAGCCTCTCCACCAGTCGCGGTGCCAATTCCTGGCTCAGCGCCTCAAGGTTGGGTACCACTTGAGTGAGGCGGTTGTAGAGCGCGGGTTTCTCCTGCATGATGATGTCCTTGTTCTTGAGCATGTAGTCATAGACGCCCTTGATGGTGGTGCGCAGCGTGGGGAATGCGTTGAAGAGCATGAACATGTAGTAGACGAAGTCCTCGTCGCGTTGCCACAGGTCGCGAGTGTCGCTGTCGAAAAGCGAGATGCCTTGCTCCACCTTAATGTCATGGATGGGGAGTTCGCTCTCGCGAGGCACGGCAATGGTGAGCGACGATGGCGACGTGGCGCCTATCACCTGGCTGTTCCACAACAGGATGTACCAGTCGGTGAGCATGTTGAAGTTATACTTGGTGTCGCTGGCGAGGAAAAGCTCCAGCGTTTCGCCATAGAGGCGATGCTCGGGATTGCTCTTGAGGCGCTCCAGTTGCTCCTCGCGGTTCCAGCGCACGATGTGCAGATAGTCTTTGTGATTCTCGAAGTCGAAGAACAACTGAGCCACATCGAGCGCGTTCGACACCAGTCGCTTGTCCATCATGGTGCCGCTCAGGCGAGCGTTTCCGGCCAGATGCTCAAATGCGTTCTTCACCAGGTCGAGTTGCGCAAATGGACTGGGGATGGCTGTGCGCGGATTCTCGCTCAGGCCTCCGTTGGGGTCCTTGATTTGCTTGATATCATCGTCGACATAGGGCGCTACCGGAATCCAGTCCTGCGCGCTAGTCTTGGTGGTCTTGTTATTGTAGGATAAAACTTGACTCATAGTTAGTTGTCAGTTATCAGTTATGAGTTGTCAGTTGATGTTGTCGTAGCGTTCGGTGATGATTTTCTCGGCTGCGGTGTAGAAGAGGTCCATCAGTTTGAGTTCGGCGTTGCTGCCGTAGCTGCTGTTGTCGCGGCTGAGGCGGTTCATCTCGGCCTTGAACACATCGTTGTCAACCTTCTTGTAGCCGAAGAGCGACTTCTTGGTCACCACCTTGTGGATGGCCTTGGCCATCTCCATCTCGCCCTCGTTGAAGAGCGTGACGTGGCGGCGGTTGTGCAGCAGCTCGGTGAGCCACTCGAGGTAGCTGTCGAAGAACTGCTGTGTGAGCACGCGGTAGAACTGTGTGCCGGTAAACTCGCGCGTAATCTTGGGGGCATCCTCGGTAAAGCCTTGACCTATCATGCCGTTGAGACCGGTGCGCAGGAAGATGTAGAGCAAGTGAAGCTTCACCAGCGGGCGATAGACGAGCTGGCGCGTCTCCTGGCCGAAACTTGAGAAGTCGACAAAGTCGGTGTCCTTCTCCAGGCCGTACTCAAACGCCTTGGTGGGTAACGGCTGACCGGTGGCGGGGTCGCTTAGCTCACTGTCGCTCATGCTCATGAACTTGAAAGGAGCCATGGCACCCACAAGCTCGATGAGGTGGGCGGGGTCGTGCTGGTCGCGCTTGTCGCCCGGGTCGTAGGCATAGGGGGCATTGTGGCCGTGGTCGCCAAGATAGAAAATGGCGTTCACGGCATTGCGACCGTTGCCGGTGAGGGTATTATTATAGTATTCCAGGGCGCTCTGGGTCTTTACCACAAAGTCGGCATTATCGATGCGCTTGTCTTGCTTGTCCTCGCTTTCCATGAGCGAGAAGTAGGGGAGCACCGTGAGGCCGCCAATTGGAGCGCGCTGCAGGAATGCCTTGTTCTTGGCATCGATGTTGCGAGCCTGGCGAATGTTCTTCACAATGATAGGGAAGCCTGCCGCACCGGTGCCGCCAAAAATGCTGCTGATGAAGAAGATGCGGTCGCCGTCGGCAAAGACGTTGGCAAAAGCCTTGAACTCGTTGCTGTCCTTAACGCCATTGAGAGCCACGCTACCAATGTTGGGCGAGCCCACAAAGCCAATGCTCATCTTGTTCTCAAGCTGATAGTCGGCAAAGAGCAGCGATGTCAATGCCTGGTTGGGCTCGTTCATGGTGTTGTAGCTGATGAAGTCGCGGAACTTGTAGTTCTCGACAGCCGCCAGGTTGAAGATGAACGAGTCGTCGAGAGGCACTTGGCTGCTCGACACCACTTCCTTCAAGCTTGAAATCTTGGTGGCGAAGAAGCCATTGGCGTTGGCATTCTTGCCGTAGAGTTTTTCACGCATGGTGCTATAGGCACTCAGCAGTCGCTCGGTGCGCTTGAGGTCGGCGTTCGACTTGTGTGGGTCGATAATCACGGGCACAATCTCCACGTCTTGCAGCGGGCGGCCGTTGGCGTCGACAGGACGCACTCCGGCGGCACACAGCATAATCATTGACTTGAGCACGCGCGATCCGGTTCCTCCTATAGCAAATACAAATAGTTTCATTTCTTATATCAGTAGAGTAGTGGAATAGTAGAGTAGTTCTTTATTGAGGAATGGGAGTGTGGCGGCAGTTACTGCTCCACCAGCGCATCGAGAACGACGCGATAGTGAAGAGCAGGGCCGATACTATCACATTGTAAATCTCAAATGTTGCCGAGGCCGTGGGGTAGTCCATGCCCTCGAGCAGATTGCCCACAACAATGAAGCACACCACAGGGGTGAGCACACTTGCCACGCCCAGCATCGACATCCAGTGATACCAGCGGTCGAACTTAACGGAGTTAATCACATAATAATAGAGCGCTGCGATGCCCCATGTCATTGCAATGGCGATGATGGCAACAATGCCATAGGCGTCGTTGTTGTGCATTGCCTCACTGAAGCCGCTACTATAGTACAGCGCTTCATACACCGGCTCGCTAAAGAAGCCAAAGAGCACACTAATCACAGCTCCAATCACAAGGAATATTACTTTATCTCTCATTGTGTTTATAAATATGTTTCAGAGTTAATCTTCAAGTTTGACCACAATATTTGCGTAAGAATCGTTGCCGGCCGAGAAGGCGTCGTAGATGCCTTGCAGGAAACGGTTGAGACCGAATGTGGTGGTGGAGAAAGTAGGGTCGGCGGGGTTGGTGTCGCTTGTTGTCGATGCCTCGTTAATCCACTGCGGGAACTGGTTGTTGAGGGTGATGCTCAACTGGTCGCGCGAGATGTTGAACTTGCCCTTGGCGGTGATGAGGTGGGTCATTCCGTCGAGGTAGGGACGGTTGTTGTTGGTGATATCGCCTGCGGTGATGGGGCGGATGGATATTTCAAAACCCGATTGCGACTGCACGGCATAGTTGGCGGTGTTGGTCAAGAAAGCGTCGTCCTTGTTGAGCGCCTTGAGGTTGGCTGCCAGAGTGAAGCACAGCACGCCCGTTTCGCGGTCGCCCTCGCAGTGGGTAAGGCTGCCGGCATCGCCATGGTCGGGACGGAAGCGGCCCACGTTGTCTTTCCAGTCGGGCACGAGCTTGAAGTTGATATTGGCTTGCGCCTGATTGAAGCGGTAGCTGTGGACTGCACCGCCAGGATGTAGGAACTTGCTGTAGTTGTCGTCGGCCGCCATGCGGTCGATGGTGGCAGCGTCGGCAACAATGATGAGGTAGAACGGTCTCTTGCCGTTATAACTGAATGGAGCTCCATTATAGGGGTAATACTGGCCGTTATAGTCGCCCATGAGCTGGTTCACGATAATCGACTTGCCCTTGTAGGTCTTGAAAATCGAGGTAGCCACGCTGTTTTCCTCGTTGAGTATTTTTTCCACACTCACGTCGGCGGTGTTTTGCGGCGAGTAGATGAGGTCGGTCACGAGCACGCTCACGTTGCCTGGATTTTGAGCCTGGATGATTTTCTCAAAGATGAGTTTGAAATCGGTGTAGCTGGCATTTCCTGTGCCACTTGTGCTCTGGTAGATGTTGCGGTCCTGCAGGAACGAGTCGACCGTGCCGCTATAGGGGTAGATGTTGTCGTTGACGATGTTGATTTTGGTGCCTTCCTTGCCCGGGAAGAAGTTGATGAGGTCGTTGACGGCCTTTTTCAGCTGTCCGCCGCCACCCGGAGTGTCGTAGGGTGTCATGGAACCGCTGCGCTCGAAGTAGATAGTTAGTGTGAGCTCCTTCACGCCGTAGGCTTTGATGTTCCACGACATGGGTGGACGCAAGTTGCTTCCCACCTCGTTGATGTAGCGGCTAAGTGCCTCAACATTGATTTCTCCTGCCTCGGTGAGAAACTCGCCGTAGCTCTTGGGGCTGCTCTTGATAATGGAGCAGATGGAGTCGTAACGCGCTTGGGTGGTGTCACCCTCGATGAGTGCGCGCTTGATAGCCTTTTCTAGCCCGCTGCCGCCGCAGGCGGCAAGCGTGAGGCATGCCACAACCATCACTGCCACGGCAGCCAGTTGCCCGTATACTCGTCTTATTGTGTTCATAGTCAATGTGTTTTTAAAACCATGTTTTAATAACGTCGCAGCACAATAATGTCTACTACGCCAAAATTATCAATTATAACTTGCAAAACTACAAAAAAATATTCATTTACACATTAATTAAACAAGAATTAAGAAAAAATAATGGTTGACTTCTCATTTGGCCAACAGCAATAAGTGTGCCAAGGCTGTGATAGCCGCAGCCTGCCCGCTCGGTGCGGGATGCAAACGGTTGCGGTTGTTACAGTAGCGTTAAAAAAGTGGCAAAGTGTTGCCGTGAATGAAAAAATGCGTATATTTGGAAAAATTTTAATAAACTGCGTTAAAAGCGGGTTTACAGTATTCTGGCTTACAAATACAAAAAAATTAACACACATAAAACCAAGAACACATGAAGAAACATTTACTATTACTGGCAGCAATCGCCATGATGCCGTTCATGGGCAAGGCCCAGGGGTGGCCTGATAATTATGGCGGCGTGATGCTGCAAGCTTTCTCGTGGAACTCCTTTGGCGACACCAGGTGGGTAAATCTCACCAAGCAGGCCGAGGAATTGTCGCAGTACTTCAACCTGGTGTGGGTGCCACAAAGTGGATGGACCGGCAGCACAAGTTCCATGGGCTATGACGTGAAATACTATTTCAACCAGCGCAGCGCCTTCGGCACCGAGGATGAGCTTCGTGAGATGATTAACACATTCAAGGGCTATGGCACCGGCATGATTGCCGACGTGGTGGTGAACCATCGCGGCAACGCCAGCACCTGGACCGACTTCCCCGCCGAGACCTATAATGGCGTGACTTACCAAATGTCGTCGACCGACATTTGCAAGAATGACGATGGCGGCGAGACTGCCAAGCACCTTGCCGCAGGAGAATCGCTGAGTGCCAACAATGACGAGGGCGAGGACTGGAGCGGCATGCGCGACCTCGATCACAAGAGCGATAACGTGCGCAACGTGATTAAGGCCTATGTCAACTTCCTGGCTAACGACCTGGGTTACACAGGTTTTCGCTACGACATGACCCGTGGTTTCTGGGCCAATCGTGTGGCTGAGTACAACGACGCTGCTGGCGTGCAGTTCTCGGTTGGCGAGAACTGGAGTAGCCAAAACGACATCCAAACCTGGATTGACAACTGCAAGTGGAATGGTGTGAACATGAGCGCATCGTTTGACTTCCCATTCCGCTACACCGTGCGCGACGTGATTCGCGGTAATCGCGACGGTGGCGCTGCCAACTCGGTGAACTGGAAAGACCTCAACTTTGGTGGACTGGCAGCAAGTTCGGCTTTCAAGCGCTACTCGGTGACTTTCGTTGAGAATCACGACACTCAGTATCGTGATGCCAGCAATCAGAACGACCCGTTGCGCAAGGACACTCTGGCCGCCAATGCCTACTTGCTTACCATGCCCGGCACTCCATGCGTGTTCCTGCCTCACTGGAAGGCCTATAAGCAGGAAATCAAGAACATGATTGATGTGCGCAAGGCTGTGGGCGTGACCAATGTGAGCACAGCGCAAAAGGCTACCAACAACACCAGCTATGCCGTGGCAGGTTTCCGCTCTAGCGGTGCCGGCGGCAAGTATATGTACTGCGTTGTGGGCGACGCCAAGCGCGTGGCTGCCGACAACCTGGTGAACCAGCTCTACGGCTCGGCTCTGCTGGGCGACGCCGTGCAGGTGACCAAGGGTTACGGTTATCGCCTCTACATGTCTAAAAACTGTGAGACAGCTTGGGTTGATAAGGCCAGCGGCAAGTATATGGGCGAGTTCAAAGCCACGCTCACTGCCGTGACCGCTAACAGTGGCGCTCAACTGGTTTACACTCTCGATGGCAGCACACCCACCGCAAGCAGCACCAAGGTTGCCAGTGGCGGCACTGTCAATATCACTCAACCTTGCACTCTCAAGGTGGGCATCCTTGACGGTAGCGCGGTCAAGGGTATCGTCACTCGCACCTACGACTTTGCTGGCCAGGGTAGCTCTAAGATTATTAATGTCTATGTCAATGTCGACCAGGTTAACTGGGATCCCGTGCGTTTCTACACATGGGACCAGGACAATGTGCAGCACAACGGCAACTGGCCCGGCGAGGCTATCACCGAGACACGCGTGATTAACGGCAAGACATGGTACGTTAAGCAATATGAGCTGGCTAACGATGACTGCTACATGAACTTCGTGTTCAACACCGGCACTAGCGGCTCGCCACAAACGCTCGATGTGATGTATGCCAATACCGATAAGTACTACGAAATCTCCAGCGAGAAGGAAACCGATGGCAAATACAAGGTTAATGACGTGAGCGACCAGTATGCCGCTATTCCCGGTGTTCAGGTCGACAATGGCACACCCGGCCCCGTGAACGTTTACACCATCGATGGCCGCCTTGTTCGCTATCAGGTAGCCTCACAAGGCGCAACTCAAGGGTTGCCCGGCGGCCTCTATATCGTGGGCAAGCGCAAAGTGGTAGTTAGATAATTATGAAACATGCCACACCGGCGTCTGGAAAATCAGTGCAAGTCGGCTGGTCTACTGTTCAACACTTTTACTTGTTTATCATAAACCGAATAATGAAAAGCAATATTAAAAATATTCTTGCTTTGGCTATGCTTGCCGTTGCTCCTGTTGTGGCTCAGGCAAGCGTGTGCGACGTGAATGGCGATGGGGCAGTCAACTCGGCCGATGTCACTGCCCTTTACCGCTACATCCTTAATAATGATCAAACCTATGCGGCAACCTGCGACGTCAATGGCGATGGCGCTATCAATTCGGCCGATGTCACTGCCGTCTATAACGTGATACTCAACGGCGAGTCAATGCCCGAGGTGCTAGTGGGTGGCGACATATCGATGATTACTCGATATGAGGAGCGTGGTGCCAAGTATTATGACAAAGACGGTAACTCGATTTCCGCTATCTTGCCGTTCTTCAAGCAGCAGGGGTGGAACGCCATGCGAGTGCGCCTCTTTGTCAACCCCGAGAATGCAACCGACGCCGCAAAGGAAGAAGGTGTGATTCAAGACCTCAACTACGTGAAGGCGCTGGGCAAGCGCATCAAGGATGCCGGCTATGCGTTTATTCTCGACCTGCACTACAGCGACAGCTGGGCCGACCCCGGCAAGCAGACTGTGCCGGCCGCATGGGCGGGCGCCAGTGTTGCCGACTTGCAGGACAGCGTCTACAACTACACTCGCCAAGTGTTGCTTGAGATGAAAGCTGCGGGGGCGACTCCAGCAGCAATCCAGCTGGGCAATGAGATTACCGGCGGCATGTTGTGGCCCACGGGGCAAGTCTATCCCACAGGCGGAGCACCGGCAGGTGGCTCTTGGGAAAACTTTGCCGCCTATCAGCGTCGGGCAGCTCAAGCTGTGCGCGAGGTGAGCCCTTCAACCAAGATAATCCTTCACGTTGAGATGCACAATGTTAACCAGCCCGGCGGCTTCTTCGCCAACTGTAATACCTATGGCATCGAGTATGACATCATGGGATTGAGTTATTACAGCGCCTACCATGGCGATTTCAGCAATCTGCACACCGTGCTCACCAAGATGGAGCAGGCATCAAGCAAGCCCATTATGATTATGGAGTGTGGCTACGGCTATGCCTGGGCACTGCCCGGCACCAACTATAATCTTGCCAACCTGTATCCCTACAGCAACGATGGACAGCGCAATTTCACCATCGACATGATTGCCGCGCTCAAGCAGCACAGCCAGGTAAAGGGCCTCTTTTGGTGGTGGCCCGAGGCCAACGAGCATGGCATACCCTGGACCAATCATGTCACCGGAACGTGGTGGAATGGCAGCCTCTTCGACAACAACAACGGCCAGGCACAAGATGCGCTCTATGAGCTCAAGCGATTGGCCGAGTGAAAAATGGCTGGTTGGCGCTAAAAAATAATTTAGGTCTAAAAAAATATTATTGTCTTTAATTAGTTGATAAAAAGACTGTTATAAAGACTTTGCAATGAAAAAAACTGTTGAAGTTGCGGCCGCTGTGATTGTTGATGACAGCGGCCGTGTTCTTGCCACGCAACGTGGCTATGGGCCCATGAAAGATGGATGGGAGTTTCCCGGCGGGAAAATAGAGCCCGGCGAGACTGGCGAGCAGGCTATAGTGCGTGAAATTAGAGAGGAACTTGCGGTCGACATTGAGATTGACAACGCGTTGGGGACAGTGGAGTGGGACTACCCCGATTTCCACCTCACAATGCACTGCTATCGTTGTCATGTGAAAAACGGTCACGTCACGCTCCTCGAGCACGAGTCGGCGCGATGGCTCAGCCCGGACTCGCTTCACTCAGTCGACTGGCTTCCCGCCGACCGAGTGATCCTTCCCTGGATAAAAGATTGAAAACAATCTCGATTCACATTCCTTGTGTCCCCGCTACTCATATCGCAGGATGATGAGATCGCCCTTGTGTAACTTGGCGTCGGTGGGGAGGTCGTTCATCTTGGCAAGTTCCTTGAGGCGGATACCAAACATCTGCGACACCATCCACAGCGTTTCGCCGTCGCTCTTGACGCGATACTGCTGATGCACGCCTCGCGCCTCGCTGTGCTTCTTGTTCACATACACGATGTCGCCCACTTCGGGAGCCTTCACATCGTGAGGCAAGTCATTGTAGTCGAGCAGCTTGGTGAGCTTGATGTTATACTCGTCGGCAATGTCCTTGTAGGTGTCGCCCAGCACAGCCATGATGTAGTTGAGGTCGTGGCGTCGCTTAGTGGGATGTCGAAAGAGTGGGCGGTCGCGCTTTTTGCGTATTTGCGGTTCCTCTTCGTTGGTTTTTACCGGTTTCTCGTCGACATATTTGTCGAGCCCATAGGTTTCAATCATGCTGATGAGTTTCTCGGCATAGAGCGGGTCGGTTGCATAGCCGCAACGCTTGAGGCCATGAGCCCAGCCTCGATAGTCGCTGATGCGCAGTTGGTAGAGCGACTCGTAGCGCTTGGCCTTGAGAAAGCGAGAGTGGTCGACGTAGGAATCGTGCACCGAGCGGTAGCGTCGGTAACAAGTGCGTCCCGAGAACACGCTGTCGCCTCGCCACGAGCGGTGGCACTTGATGCCAAAGTGGTTGTTTCCCTCCCGTGCCAACTTGCTGGTACCTGCCGCGCTCTCCAGTAGTCCTTGCGCCAGTGTGATACATGCCGGAATGCCGTTTTTGTGCTGCTCGATGAGAGCGGCGTTCTTATATTTGTCGATATAGCGATACACGTCTTCGCGTGTGGTTGGGAGTGCTATTTGGCAAAAAAACACCCAAAAAATGATGCAAAACGCACTTTTTTTCTTGATAATTGAAAAATAATCAATAAATTTGCGATTGCTATTTATAATATTCATTATCATGACCGAAAAGAATTTTGTTACAAAGATACAAATTTACTCTTATACCGAGCTAAACGATGACGATAAAAAACTCGTCGACATGGCTCGAGAGGCAACCCACAGCAGTTACGCCCCCTACAGCCATTTCCATGTGGGAGCCGCATTGCTGCTCGAGAATGGGGTGATGATTAAGGGTGCCAATCAGGAGAACGCAGCCTTTGCCGGCACATGTGGCGAGCGCAGCGCATGCTACAATGCCGGAGCCAACTATCCCGGCGTGCCCATCGTCAAGATTGCCATCACAGCCTTCCAGCACGACAACTTCGTGGAGCATCCCACAGCACCATGCGGAGTGTGCCGTCAGGCGCTTTTGGAGTTTGAAACTCAGGCAGGAAAGCCCATCGAGGTGTTGCTTGCGGGTCGCGATAAGGTGTATCGTCTCGACAGCATCAAGTCGTTGCTGCCGCTGGCTTTCACCGAGTTCTAGCGAGTAGTTATCATGAACACATTTTATAAAACATTATTGGCAATTGCCGCGGCGATTGCCACTTTTGTCTCGTTGAGTGCGCAACGTCCGGCCTTGCATGAGATTAACGCCATCAACGACAGCATCCTCGACGAGGGCTACACTCTTTATCTCCACGATAAGCTTGCCTGGACAATGAGTGATGCCTACAAGCAACTATGCTCGAGCAAGACGGCGTCGCTCTCGGTAGTGGGAATGCTGAGCGACACGCTCATGAGCGGCATCATGATTGATGTGGACCAGTTGAAGTGTGTGTTTGAATGCCGGTTGAATCTCAACACGGGCGAAATAGAACCCTTTAACATGGTGCGTGGCCTGAGCAAGAAAGAGCTCGAGCGAGCCGAGCGGCAGGTGATGCTGCTGGAGAAACTTGGTGAGCTCGACGGCATTGTGAGCATCAAGGAGGCCGGCAGCCTTAACCCCGACGTGGTGGAAATGGGCGACAACCTGGTGCGCGTCTACCTACTTCAGGGCACCAATCGCAGCAAACTCATCCCATTCGGCAACGACTATTCGTTTGACTTTGACTCACAAGGTCGCTTGCTGGCTCGCCGCAAGTATCACAGCTCGTTCATTCCCATCGATTTCAGTCAAAAGGAAGGTAACATTCGCAAGTGTACTCATTCCCACCTCAAGGACAATCCCTACATCACTCCCACCGATGTTGCCACTTTCCTCCTCTATGGTCATGACCTGTACCAGATGAACACATTCTCGGTCTACAGCACTGCCTTGAGTTGCTACTTTACCTATAATGCCACCACCCACTCCATTGTCATGGTTGAGGACGAAGAGTCGATGCAATAAAACAGAGGCATGAAAAAACGCACCTCCCATTTGAAGTGAAGTGCGTTTTGGAAAAAAACAGGATAAAGCAAGGTTATTTTTCTAGGCGGGAGCGTTCTTCATTTCCCGCGCCGCTGCCACGCCACTTACTGCTGGCGGCGTTGAACTTGTAGCGCACTGTAACTTGGAGCTCACGTGAGTCGCGGTGCTGCGCCTGGCACATGTTGCGCAAGCCATAACGCAGCACCACACTCTCCTGCGCGTCGAGCAGATTGCGACCGGCAATCTTCACACTCAGGCGGTCGTTGAGGAAGGTCTTTGTCAAGCTCAAGTAGAGGTTGAACACGGCTCGGGTTAGCGACACGTTCTCCATGTCGCCCTCAGTGGTAATGTCTAGGCTGGCATTAGCAGTGAGCGTGGGCAAAATTTTGATGTTATTATTGAACTGAATCAGGAAAATGGGGCGCTTGGGGCTGATGTAGCCAACAGGTGTGGGAATCCTTGTCCAGTCCTTAATCATGCCCAGTGAGAGCTGTGGCTCGTAGATACCAAACTTTGGGTTAAGGTTAAGCATCAAGCGCATCTTGTGGCTGTGGTCGAGGTTCTCACGGGTGAGAAGGGTTGTGGCCTCGCTGCCGGGCACCTCATGCGCCACGTTGATGATGTGGTCGCTCACGTGCTTGTATTCGGCCATGAAGCTCATCCATCGCCACATCACCATGAGTCCTACCTGATTGTTGATTGATGGTTTAAGAGTGGGATTGCCGCTCTCCCAAGTGAATCGGTTGCCATAGGACACGTTGCTGGTGAGCTGCCAGTAGTAGGGGCGCTGAATCTTCATGCTATAGTTGAGCATGAGCTGCACTGCGCCGGCACGTGCCTGCAAGCCCACTGTGGGGAACAGGTGATGATAGGTACGGCTCTGCTCGGCAATTCGCTCACCCATGCTGTAGTAGTCGCTTGTTACATTCTCGTTGCGCAAGCCCAGGCGCATCGAGCCAAAGGGCAACGGGCGGCTGTACTCCACAAAGAAAGCATAGTTGTTCTCGCGCTGCTCTGTTACCGACGACGGCACCACCTGCTCAGGATTAAGGTACTCGTCGTTGCGGCGGGTGTTGCTCAGCTCGGTGCCTGCCTGCAGATTGCCACCCAGCACAGGCCATGAGAGCACGAGCTTGCCTGCCAGCAGCTGGCTGCGTGCCATACTCTGCGCTGTGACGATGCGGCTGTCACGTTCCTGGCTCACCTCGTCGTTGAGTTGGTGCTTGCGGCTCTTGTTGAACATGTAGTCGAGATTCACATCAATGCCCAGTTTTCCTGCGCGGCCGTTGTAGTAGGCATTCAGGGTGTGGGGCATGTTGTAGGTTGAGTGATAATCGGCAGTGTTCTCAACGTGGTCGTAGAACTCATCATTGGCCATCACGTCGGCTATCATTGTGCCCGTGTCGTGGTTCTTGAAGTACCACTTGGTATCGTAGCGCACGCCCATCGAGTGGTTGTCGCCTAACACATAGTTCACACCCACCGAGCTGTAGAGCGACTGGCTGTGGCTCTTGTCCTTGAGATGCTGGTCGAGGAGCCAAGTGGTGTCGGCTTGAATGTCAAAAATTATTTTGTCTTTTTGTTCCCAGCGGTCGTCGTTGGACCACACGGCGCCAAACACATCAAGGCCTCCCTTGCGGTAGTTCCAGTTGATGCCCGTTGCTATATCAACGTTTGTGCCCTGATAGTAGTTGGCCTCGGCATCAAACGAGAGACCTTCGCCTTGCGGACGCTTGGTCTTGATGAGGATTACACTCTCCACATCGGCCTTGTATTTTGCTCCGGGATTGGTGATGAGTTCTACACTCACGATGTCGTCGCTCTTGAGCTGGTCGAGCTCACTCTTGTTACGCATTTCGCGGCCATTGATGTAGATGAGTGGCGCGCCCTTGCCGAATACCTCGAGACCATCGGCCTTCTTCTGCACGCCGGGCAAGTTTCCGAGCACATCGCCAGCAGTGCCCACTCGGCTCAGCAGGGTGCCATCCACGTCGGTCTTGATGCCCTCGGTGGTAAGCTTGAAGACGGGACGCGTGGCTTTCACCACCACCTCTCCCAGCATCGTGGCCTGTGGCAGTAACTGGATTGTTCCGAGCGATTGACTGTCGGCAACGATATATTTAGTTTCGTAGCCAATGTAGCTAAGCTTGACAATAAAGCCGGTCGTGTTGCAAGGCAAAGTGAAAGAGCCATTTTCGCCGGTGGTAGTACCACCCAAGTAGGTGCTGTCGGACGGATTAAGCAGCACTACGTTGGCATAGGGGAATGGTTGATTGTTCTCATCGGTCACCATGCCGGTGAAATCACCTGCCATCATGCTCATGGTTGCAATAGCACATGCAATAAAGATTGTAATTCGTTTCATTTCAAGTGTAATATTCAGTGTTGTTAAAATTTTGCGTCGATTTAAATCTTCTTGGGTCACGGTCATTGTGGGCCGCTCGCACATTTTAGACGTAACAAGCAGGCAAAATGTTGCACTTGAAAATCATTTTCACCCTTTAGTGTGTGAAATCACATGTGAATTATCACGACTGATAACTGATAACTCAAAACTATTTTGTACCTTTGCAGGCTGAAACTCACAACACTGAAAAAATGGCCGAGAGCAACTTCATTGATTATGTTAAAATACTGTGCCGCAGCGGGCACGGAGGCGCGGGCTCAAGACACCTGCACCGCGCTAAGTATATACCCAAAGGTGGTCCCGACGGTGGCGACGGAGGCCGCGGCGGGCACATCTTCTTGAGAGGAAACCGCAACTTGTGGACCCTTATTCACCTCAAGTTCACCCGCCACATCTTTGCTACCGATGGTGCTCCGGGCAGTGAGAACCAGTGCACCGGCAAGAAAGGTGAAGACCGCACAATCGAGGTGCCTTGTGGCACAGCGGTTTATGATGCCGAGACCGGAAAGTTCCTGTGCGACGTGACCGAGCACGGGCAGGTGGTTCGCCTGTTGCGTGGCGGTCGTGGCGGCTTGGGCAATGTTCATTTCAAGAGTGCTACACGGCAAACTCCCCGCTTTGCCCAGCCGGGCGAGAATGGCGTTGAGAAGTCGATTATTCTCGAGCTCAAGTTGCTGGCCGATGTGGGCCTTGTGGGCTTTCCCAATGCAGGCAAGTCGACACTGCTCTCGGTTATCAGTGCAGCCAAGCCCAAGATTGCCAACTATCCTTTTACCACACTTGAACCCAACCTGGGCATCGTGACCTATCGCGGCCAGCAGTCGTTTGTCATGGCCGACATTCCGGGTATCATTGAGGGTGCTAGCGAGGGAAAGGGCCTGGGATTGCGTTTCTTGCGTCACATTGAACGCAATGCCGTGCTGCTGTTCATGATACCCAGCGACACCGATGATATCAAGCGAGAATATGACATTTTAAGCAACGAACTCGCAACCTTTAATCCCGACTTGGTGGAGAAGCCGCGCGTGCTGGCTATCACCAAGTGTGACCTCATCGACGAGGACCTCAAGGAAATGCTTCGTGCCGAGTTGCCCCAGGGCGTGCCCGTTGTGTTCATTTCGAGCGTGGCACAGCAAGGTCTCACCGAACTGAAAGACCTGCTGTGGCGCACCATAAACGACGAGCACAACCGCATCCCCGACACCGTGGCACTGCGCGACCTCGACGAGCGTCACCGAGTGCAGGAGGAGGACGACTTTATCTTTGCCGCCGAGGAAGAGCAGGAATGGGAGGATGACATGCCCGATGCCGGAGGCAAGATGATTGTCGACGAGCAGGAATGGGACGATGAATACTGGGCCGAGAAATATGACGACCCCGACCGAGATTTCCAGATTGTTAACGACGACCCTGCCCCCGAAGAGTAAAACCCCGGCGGCGGCACGCACTGCTATGAGTAACGAAATCAAGAACATGGATAAAATCAACATTTGCGTCTTTGGCGCTTCAAGTCGCAATTTGGGCAAGGACTACATCGACGCAGCCCATGAGCTGGGCGTTCTCATTGCGCAGCAAGGTTGGGGATGCGTCAATGGCGCCGGTAGCGAGGGCCTGATGCGCGCCGTGAGCGATGGTGCCTTGAGTGCCGGAGGCGAGGTGACAGGCGTGATACCGCAATTCATGATCGACAACGGCTGGGCCTACGACGCTCTCACCCACATTGTGCCCACCGGCGACATGCATGAGCGCAAGAAGACTATGACCCACCTGTCGCGGGCAATGGTAGCCCTGCCCGGTGGAGTGGGGACTCTTGAGGAGCTGCTTGAGATAATAACTTGGCGACAGCTCAACCTCTCGCCCAAGCCCATTGTGATTCTTAACACAAGTGGCTACTACAACAACCTGGTTAACATGCTTAACGATGCCATTGCCGGCGGCTTCATGAAGAAGAGCCACAGCCGCCTGTGGCGGGTAGTTGACACTCCGCGGCAAGCCATCGAGGCAATAAAGGAAGAATTCCAGCAAGGTCCCGCAAGCATAGAACCAAAAAATTAATTTACTAAACAATCAAGCGATGCCCACCGACAGCATTCAAAATATAAGCACAGCCACGGCACAGGACACGGGAGCCACCAGGCCCGATACAGCCAGGCAGCAGCCGCAGGTGCACCGCGCGCAATACTTGGGAGGCTTTCCCGAGCATGGAGGTAACGACACCGTTATCACCCACATCAACCAGATGCCGGTGCTCGAGGTGCCGGCGGCCGGTAACGCGCGCACTCACAACAGTTCGCCATTGCACGACACCGGCTCGATGATAATGTTCTTGCTCTCATGCCTGTTCCTGATAACGAGCTATCGCCTGGGGCACGTCTACATTGCCAACCTCACGCACAACATGTTCTCAATCAAGGGCAAGGATGATCTCTATAGCGACCACACGGCCAGCGACACGCGCATCATCATTGCCTTGATGGTCAACACCTGTCTCATGGAGGGACTGCTGCTCTTCTACGGCCTGTCGTGGTACAACCCGCAACTCACGCTGGCACTGCAGAACTCGGTGTTCCTGCACGTGTTTGTGTTGGTGCTCTCGGCCGGACTATTTGTAACACTGCAACTCTTCCTTTACCGGTTGATAGGATTCACCTTCAGCGACGACAGCCTCACCGACCTGTGGGTGGGAGGATTTCTCTCGTCGCAAGCCATGCTGGGCTTGCTGCTATTTCCAATAGCAGTCATCACTCTTGTCTTTCCGTCGTCGATAAAATTGATGATTACTATAGCCATTATACTATACATTTTGGCTAGAATAGTGTTTATTTGGAAGGGTTTTAGAATTTTTTTCAACAATTTATCCTCTAGTATTTATTTTATTTTGTACCTTTGCGCCATCGAAATTGTACCCCCTCTCTTGGCTCTTGCCGGTACAGTTTATGTATGCAGCATATTATAAACTAAAACGTTGTAACAGTGAAGATTAAGAAAATTTTGGTTTCTCAACCTAAGCCAGCTGCCGAGAAATCTCCTTATTACGACCTGCAGCGCAAGTATGGAGTGGAAGTTGTTTTTAGGCCATTTATCAAGATCGAGGGGTTGACTTCAAGGGAATTTCGACAGACCAAAATCCCCATCAACAACCACACTGCGGTGATTTTCACTGCCCGTGCGGCTGTCGACCATTACTTCCGCCTGTGCAAGGAATTGTGGTACAATGTGCCCGACACAATGAAGTACTTCTGTGTGAGCGAGACAATTGCACATTATCTGCAGAAATACATCGTCTACCGCAAGCGCAAGATTTTCTATAGCGAGACCGGTCATGCCGAAGCGTTGCTGCCGCTGCTCGCCAAGCACAACAAGGAAACCTATCTTTACCCCGTGAGCGACGTTCATGAACAAAAGCTCCACATCCCCGAGGACGGAAGCATCAAGTTCACCAAGGCAATCATGTATCGCACGGTGAGCAACGTGATTCGCAACGACGAGCCTTTCGACTACGACATGATTATCCTTTTCACTCCTTCGGGCGTGAAGTCGCTGCTGCAGAGCTTCCCCAATTTCCATCAAGGCAACATCGCCCTTGGCGCAATGGGAGGCAAGACAATTGAGGAAATAAAGAATAACAACTTAAGGCTCGACTTTACAACATCGGCCAAGGCGCCATCGATTGCCGCCGCAATGGGTCAATATATCGAGGCTCACCTCAATGACCCCGATGAGCCACGCGTTGAGCAAGAGAGATTTAAGGAAGCTCCCGCTGCTGTGGCTGCAACCGGGGCGGCTGTCACCAAGGAACAACCGGCCACGGAGAAAGCTGAGGCCAAGACCGAGAAGAAGGAGCCTGCCAAGAAACCGGTTGCCAAGAAGGCTACAGCTACCAAGAAAACTCCGGCTAAGAAGGCTGCCCCGGCAAAGAAAACCGCCGAGAAAAAAACAGCTGTCAAGAAGACAACAACGGCCAAGAAGACAACCGCAACCAAGGCGGCTGCCACCAAGAAAACTACCGAAGCCAAGGCTGCTCCTGCTAAGAAAGCTGTTGAGAAAAAACCTGCTGCTAAGAAGGCAACAGCTCCGGCCAAGAAAACCACAGCAACCAAGGCAACCACAGCCAAGAAGGCTACTACTAAAAAAACAGTCAAGAAGGACGAGAAGTAAAATTGCAATGCTCTTCTCGCTTTGTGAAGACATCGATAGACCCCCAAGACTCATTTTCCCCAGCAGTTTTGGGGGTCTATAGCGAGATTTTTTATACTTTTGCAACCGGTCATGACACGACTTAAATTATACAAGAGCGAGAAACTGTGCAGCAAGATTGAGATTGACAAGCTGTACAAGCAGGGCAATTCCATCATTGCCTACCCGCTTCGTGCCGTGTGGCTTGCTGTCGATGCCGGCGAGGGTGCCCACCCGGTGCCTGCCCGCTTCCTTATTTCCATTCCCAAGAAACGCATTCGCCATGCCGTGCAGCGCGTGTTGCTGCGCAGGCGCACCCGCGAGAGCTATCGCCTCAATCGTCACCTGCTTCAACCTGCTGCCTCTGGCGCTGGCAAAACAGTGCTCATTGGCTTCAACTGGCTGGCAACTGACGAGAAGGACTATGCCACCATTGACCGCTGCATGCGCTCGCTGCTCGAGAAGATTGCTACCAATCTCAATGACCGGCAACAACTATAGGTCATAATGAAACTCACTGTAACCAACATAGCCAAGCAGTTACTCATCCTGCCCATTAAGTTCTACAAGCGATGCATCTCGCCGCTCACGCCGCCCGTGTGCCGCTACACGCCATCGTGCAGCACCTATGCCATCGAGGCAATTGAACGTCATGGGCCGTTGCGTGGCACCTGGATGGCAGTGAAGCGCATCGTGAGTTGTAATCCCTGGGGAGGTCACGGCTATGACCCCGTGCCGCCCATCATTACCGATTTTCACACCCACAACACCGCCGCCACTCAAGCGCTCATCAGTGTCGACCCTGATGCCTACAAGCCGCAGCACGGCAAGGTCTATGCCGTGGGAATTCATCCATGGGATGTAGACGGGCAGTGGATGCAACGCATGGCTCAACTTGAGCAAGCGGCTCAACACTACCAGGTGGTGGCTATTGGCGAGACAGGCCTTGACTCACTCAAGGGAGCGTCGCTCGAGTTGCAGCAGCAAGTGATGCAGGCCCACATTGACCTTGCCGCCGAGCTGGGCAAGCCGCTCATAATTCACTGCGTGCGCACCTCGCAACAGGTGCTCAAGCTGTGGCGCGACAATGAGCGGGCTCACAATGTGGCGTGGGTAATTCACGGCTTTCGCGGCAATGAGAATGTGGCTCGCGAGTTGATTGACGCAGGGTTCTATCTCTCGTTTGGCGCACGCTTCAATGCGCAAGCTCTTTCCATCACACCTCTCGACCGCTTGCTGGTGGAAACCGACGACGACACCACCACAGGCATCGACCATGTGGTTCAAGCTGTGGCCCAAGCTCGAGGTTGCAGTGCTCGTAGCATCAAGCGCCACGTGCGCCGCAACGCCTTGAGAATTATTAAGTATAAATGATATAAACATGGCCGCAACTTCGCACCATTTACAATCTGTGACAGTAGTTATTCCCCTGTATCGCAATCAGTTGAACGATATTGAGCGGTGGGTTGTAGAGCGCAATATGCGTGTGCTGGCTCCCGGGCGCGACATTGTTGTGGTGTGCCCTCATGGGCTTGACTTTTCGCCGCTTGACGACTTGCTGGGCATTGAGGCCGGCCGTTGTCGTGTGGAACGTTTCGCGCCCCATTTTTTTGACGGTCGCCGGGGCTATAACCGATTCATGCTTAGTAGCGAACTGTATTCGCGCTTTGTTGACTCGGAATTTATAGTTGTGTGTCAAACCGATGTAGCCCTCTTTCATGACAATCTCGACTACTGGTGCTCGCTCGGCTATGACTACATTGGTGCGCCGTGGTTGCCTGCCAGAAGCGAGGTTGAGGGCTGGAACATTATAAAACGTGGAGCCTACAAGCTGAGACGTGGCTGGGCTCGATTAAAGGGTGGTTTTGACCCCGTGATGCTCAAGTGGAAGGTGGGAAACGGAGGCTTCTCGCTCAGGCGCACCGGCGCCATGCTGCGAGTGCTTGAAGAGCATGGACATGAGATAGAGGCCATGACTGATGCCACAACAGGAGTGGCAGGTTTTGAAGACGTGGTGTGGAGTGTGCGCGTGAATGAGTTGTGGCATGGCAGCCTGCGCATTCCCGATGCCGCTACCGCTGCCCGTTTCTCGATTGAGGGTCATCCCGAGATGGCAATGCGTCTCACCGGTGGCGAACTCCCCATGGGCACTCACGCCTTTTACCGCCGGCGCAACCGTGCGTTTTGGTCAAATTATCTGGATTTTAACATCTAGCTCCTCGATAATTCATTTTTTATTGCTACTTTTGTGGCTAGTTTTTTTAAACCGATATAACACATGAAATTTGCTGACAACGCTAATGCTTTATTTGACAAAATAATTGAATTATATCATGTTACCGACGATGTTGATGCTCAAGTGCCATCGCCCTATGGAGAAGGCACTATCGAAGACCGGCTCTTTGCAAAGTGCTGGGTCGACACTGTGCAATGGCATCTTGAGGATATAATTCGCGACCCTGCAATCGATCCAGTAGAGGCGCTTAAAATCAAGCGGCGCATCGATCGCAGCAACCAGGTGCGCACCGACATGGTTGAGGATATCGACAGCTACTTTCGCCAGCTCTATGCCGGCGTTGAGGTGCTCGACAATGCCACTCTCAACACCGAGAGTCCCGCCTGGGCTATTGACCGCTTGTCGATTCTCGCATTGAAAATCTATCACATGCGGGAGCAGGCTGAGCGCAGTGATGCCACAGCCGAGCATTGCGCACTGTGCCATGCAAAGCTCGATGTGCTACTGGAGCAGCGTGCCGACCTCACTACCGCCATTGATCAACTACTCGACGACATCGCCGCGGGACGCAAATACATGAAGGTATACCGGCAGATGAAAATGTATAACGACCCGGCAACCAACCCCGTGTTGTATGGCAAAAAATAATGACAAACCCTTGCGCACGGTGCTCATCACCCGCTTCTCGGCACTGGGCGATGTGGCAATGACCATTCCCATCGTCTATCAGGTGTGTCTAGCTAATCCCAAGGTGAACTTTGTTCTTGCTACTCGCAAGGAACATGCCGGCATCTTTGTCAATCGTCCCTCCAACCTTATTGTACTGGGAATTGACTTGAGCAACTACAAGGGAGTGCTGGGCTTGATAAAACTTGCCAAGAATCTGCATTATCGTTACAAGTTTGACGCTATGGCCGACTTGCACGATGTGCTTCGCACCAAGGTGATGCGAGCCACTCTCAAGTGGAAGGGAGTGACGGTGGCTACAATCGATAAGGGACACAGTGAAAAAAAGAAGATTGTGAGTGGCAAGTCGCGCCAGCCGGTTGCCAGCACTCACTCGCGCTATAGAGCAGTTTTCGGGCAACTGGGATTGGGCGCAAGCGACGAGTTTTCCAGCATCTTTGCCGGCGGCGAGGAGCCCGGCAGTCCCATCGTGCCGAGTAAGGCTGCTGGCGAGAAGTGGATTGCCATAGCGCCATTCTCTCAGCACAAGTCGAAGGAATATCCACTGGAGCAGATGCAACTTGTGATTAGCGAAATTTCAAGATGGGAAAACATCCACATTTTCCTCATGGGAGGTGGCGAGAAAGAAAAAGAGGCGCTGGGACGCATCATGAAACTGTATTCCAATGTGATATCGTTGCCTCACATTAAGCACACCTTTGCCGACGAGCTGGCGCTGCTGGCGAAATGCGACGTGATGCTCACAATGGACAGTGCCAATATGCACCTGGCATCGCTCGTGGGACTACCGGTGGTGAGCGTGTGGGGCGGAACTCACCCGGCATGCGGTTTCCTGGGATGGCATCAGGCATTGCGCGACACTGTGCAACTCGACCTTGACTGTCGTCCATGCTCGGTTTTCGGTAACAAGAAGTGCCGCTACGGTGATTATCACTGCATGCGCGACATTAGTCCCGAAATGATAATAGAAAAAGTGAAAACTGTTCTTGAAAGATGAAAAAGAAAATACTCATTACAGGAGCCGGTGGCTTCATTGGCGGTTATCTCGTGCAGGAGGCACTCAAGCGAGGATATGAAACATGGGCGGCTGTGCGCAAGACCACTAGCCGTGAGTTCTTAACCGATGAGCGAATAAAGTTTCTCGTGCTCGACTTCAATGACACTGATGCGCTTCACAGCACTCTCAAGGACACCATTGAGCAGCATGGCAAGTGGGACTATGTGGTGCACAACCTGGGACTCACCAAGGCCACCAACTATCTCGACTTTGAGACAGTGAACTATGGTTGCCTCAAGAGCATTGTTGACGAACTCAAGGCACTGGATGCCGTGCCTAATGTCTTTCTCATGATGAGTAGCCTAAGCGTGATGGGACCTGGTGATGAGGTGGATTACAAACCCTTCACCAGCACCGATGTGCCAGCACCCAACACCCGCTACGGTGTGTCGAAACTCAAGGGTGAGACCTACTTGCAGATGCAGACCGGTTTCCCTTACACAATATTCCGTTGCACCGGTGTTTACGGTCCTCACGAGCGCGACTATTTCCTGATGATGAAGAGCATAAAGCGCGGCTTCGATTTCAGTGTTGGTTTCAAGAAACAGTTACTCACCTTCATCTATGTTGAGGATCTTGCCACTGCCGTGATTGACGCTCTCGAGGCGGGTCCCAAGCGCAAGGCCTATTTCATCAGTGAGGCCCAGAGCTACACTCAGCAGGAGTTTCGCAAGATTGTGTGTGATGAGCTGGGCAAGCGCGTGGTGGTTCCTGTCACTTGTCCGCTGTGGCTGGTGAAGATTGTGTGCCATGTGGCTGAGTTCATTGGCAAACTCACCGGCAAGGCCAGCACTCTCAACCCCGACAAGTTCCGCATTCTCAAGCAACGCAACTGGCTGTGCGACACAACCGACGCGCGCCGCGACTTTAACTTTAATCCTCAGCACTCCCTCAAGCAAGGCGTTCACAAAGCAATCGCCTGGTATCGCCAGGCCGGGTGGTTGTGATATATAACATGATGAGTTGTTTTGAGGCAAAGCACTCAATTTCGGTTTTTAAAGAAGAAAGTGCCGGAGCGATTTTTCACAAAGTCGCTCCGGCAGGATTTTAGAGTATGAGAAAATTTACTTTAAATGTGCTTTCTTAATCGTTTTAGATTATAGTTAGTGAATTAACAATAGTCAGTATTGATGCGCAAATATAATAAAATTATTTTAAAAACAAATAAAAATGCGACAATTTTTATTTAAATTGCCGCATTATTTTGTTTTTTTGAATTGAAAATGTGCCGCAGTGGAACGTCATTTGCGCTGCTTGGCGAAGTATTCGCGTGCAGCGGCCTTGGCCTTTGGTGATAGTACAATGAGCGCTGTCATGGTGCAGCAGGCCATCAGGAAGAAAGCAATGTCCATGAATCCCACTACCACCTTCAGTGGAACGATGGCAGCCACTACAATCATCACCAGGTAGTAGTAGTTATAATACTTGGCATTCTTGGCACCAAAGAGGTAGTTGGTGCACTTTTGGCCATAGTAGCTATAGGTGAACATTGTAGAGAACGCAAAGAAGAACACAATAATCATGAGCAGATAGTGTCCAAAGCCCGGAATGAGTTGTTGCCAAGCCTGCAAGGCTATAGCCAGGCCCTTGGGGTCGTTACCCACTCCCACGTAGTTGCCTGCGATGATGATGGGAATGGCTGTGAGTGTGCACACCAGACCCGAGTCGATGGCGGGTCCAAGCATTGCAATGAGACCCTCGCGCACGGGTTCGGTGTTCTTGCTTGCGCCATGCATCATTGATGCTGTACCCACACCGGCCTCGTTGACATAGGCTGCGCGACGAGCGCCAATCAATGCCACATAGGCAAATCCACCCAGTCCAGCCTCAAAGGAGAAAGCCCCCTCAAATATCGATGAGAATACACCAGGCACCTTGTCGTAGTTCAACGCCATGATTACGAGCACCATTATCAAGTAGAGCGCTACCATGAGGGGCACTATTTTAGAGGCAATTGAGGCGATGCGCTTGATGCCGCCAAGAATCACAGCTCCCACAATCAGCACCATCACCACTCCCATGATAAATCGCAACATCACGGTGTTATCAATACCCATGGGGCTGGTGATGACGGTGGTTACCGATTCTACCAGCTGGTTAGACTGCCACACGCACAGCGTGCCCACAAGTCCGAAGATGGCAAAAGCCATGGCCAGAGGCTTCCATTTTTCGCCCATACCCTTTGTGATGAGATACATGGGACCGCCCTGAACTTCGCCATTGCTGTCCTTGCCCTTATACATTATAGATAATGTGCCTTCAAAGAACTTGGTTGTCATGCCCACGATGGCACTGACCCACATCCAGAATATCACACCGGGGTTGCCGTTACCCACCGTCAGGGCAACAGCCACACCGGCAATGTTACCCATACCCACAGTGGCGGCTATGGCGCTTAATAGCGCCTGCACCGAGCTGATTTGCCCGGTTTCCTTACCGCTGTCGGTGGTTTGTTTCTCTCTCAGCACTCTGATGGCATGAGGCAACCTGCGCAGTGAAATGGCTCCCGAGTAGCAAAACAGGAACAATCCACCGCCAATGAGAAGGAAAAACTCAGGATAATTGCACAGCACATCGCTGAGCCACACAATTCCTTCACCAATCGCATTAAAAAAATCACTCATATCAGTTAAGATTAGATTATTTTATAACTCAAGAAAAACTACTTAAAATGATTAATCCCAACTGGTGCTGGCACCACCACCGCCAAATGAGCCGCCGCCGTAGCCGTACTTATAGGGCTCGGTTTTTTCTTTTTCTTCTTCTTTAGGCTTCTCGGGTTCTTCTTCTTCGACTGGTTCCTCGGGTTCTTCCTCGGGTTCTTGTGCCGCTCCTGCTAGCGCTGCACCTGTAGCTGCTGCACCTGCCACTGCCGCCGCACTGGCTGCTGAGCTGCCGGTCTTAGCTTGAGGCTGTGGCTGCTCGGCCGCTTGTGTTGCTTGTGAAGCTGGCTGAGCCGGCTTGCTGCGCTTGCGAAGCAGCATGAACAGAGCTATAACACCCACGATGATGGCAATGATGAACCAGCCGTTGCCACCTCCACCGCCTTTTTTCTTGGCTGCAGTATCACCTGCGAGTGCTTGGGTTTCCTTGTATTCCTGCTGGATGACAGGAATAATCTCGGCAACAGCCGCTTCAATGCCGCCTGCATAGTCGTTTTCCTTGAAGTGAGGTATCATGTAGTCGGCCTGAAGGCGCTTACAGAACACGTCGGGGAACGAGCCCTCAAGGCCATAGCCAGTGGCAAATCCCACCTGGCCGCTTCCGCTCTCGTTTTTAGGCTTGATGACGATGACAAGTCCGTTATTAAGATTCTTGCCACCTATTCCCCACTTGTTGCCTAGCTCGGTGGCAAACTCCTTGGGGTCGAGTCCTCCCATGTCGTTTACTGTGACTACCACCACTTGGTTCCCCGTCTGGTGCGATAGGGTGTCGAGTTGAGTGTTGAGTGCTGTTACGAGCGAGTCGTTGTTGATAATTCCTGCCAGGTCGACAATGGGCGATGCCTTGGCGGGAGCATCGGGCACTTGAGCCCTACCCACCAGACACGCGACTGTTACCAGCAACAACGATAATACTGATTTAGGATGTAGCATAATAGAAATGAGGAATAGAATTATTAAAAACTAAAAAATGATAGCTTGCGAGGCAATGACTGTTTTAACGGGTGGAAGGATGTCGGTAAACCTAAAGTTTAAAACTAAAAAACTGTCAACTGGCAGCTGCTATCTCTCATTACCAGCTGCCGCCGCCACCGCCGCCGCCAAACGAACCGCCGCCGAAGCCGCCCCAGCCGCCTCCGACACCGAAGCCTCCACCTCCAAACGAGCCTCTTGATGAGCTGCCGCTGCCAAAGGTGCCGGGGAAGATGATTGGACCGCCAGTGTAGGTGCGGGTGTTGTTGCCATTGCCATTGCCTTGGTTCTTGCTCATGGCCACAAAGAAGATGCACAGGAATATCATCAACACAATGAGCACAAAGATAGCGCCGCCATCATCGCTCATGAGGTTTTCGGCCTCGTTGAAGTCGCCTTGCAACGCTGGCTTGATGACTTCGAGAGCCGACATCACGCCGCCTGCATAGTCGTTCTCCCTGAAGTGGGGAATCATACGTTCATTAACAATGTTGGAGCACAGCAGGTCGGGGAGCGGCCCCTCAGAGCCGTAGCCCGTGGTGATAAATGCCCGTCCCTTGCCCATGGCGTCGTCGCCGGTCTTGGGCTTGATGAGAATCACCACTCCATTGTTCTTGCCCTTATAACCCACACCCCAAGTCTCGCCCACTTGCTGCCCAAACTCGGCCATGTCCATGCCGTCGAGCATCTCGTTGGTAACGGTCATCACCACCACTTGGTTGCTGGTGTTGCGAGAGAAGGCCTCGAGTGAGTCTTCGATAAGAGCTTTCTCACCTGGCGAGAAGATGCCGGCATAGTCCCACGTGAGTAGTTTCTCGGTGGGCTTGCCAGGCACGCCCGCGCTCATGGTCAGGGCCATGCACAGTAGCAGGAATGTGGCTATGGCGGTGTTGCGTGTTGTCATCACTTATCTTGTTTTGCTAGAGTCGTCTTAATGTGTGAGAGGGCTTTCTTGATGCCTTCGCCGTAGTTGTTGTTCTTGAACTCGGGAATCATTATCTCGTCGATGATGCGCTTGCACATTTCATCGTTGAGAATTTTTTCCATGCCGATGCCGGTGGCTATTGCGGCCTGCCCGCGCTGTTCGGGGTCGTCACCCGTCTTGGGCTTGATGACGATGGTGATGCCGTCGTTGTTGTCCTTGTGACCCACACCCCACTTGTTGCCGAAGCCTGTGGCGAAGTCGTGAACATCCTTTCCCTCTAAATCGGTGGTCGTGACTACTGCCACTTGTGCCACATGATTGGAGTCGAGGTCGATGATGACCTTGTTGATGGCATCCAGGTCGGCTTTGCTGAGCAGCTTGGCATAGTCCATCACCGGAAATGTGCCCTTGATGATGGCACTATCGACTTGCTCGGTGGAGAGTGAGGCGGTTGATTGCCCGGCACTCTTGCCCTTGCAAGCTGGCAATGCCACGATTAGCAGCATTGCCAGTGCGAGGGTTAGCGATAATTTATTGTTCAAATGATATTTCATTGCTCAATTCGTTCTCGTCGTCTTCTTCGATTGGGAAATGAGTTTTCAGCTTCTCGCCCACGCTGGCAATCACCTTGCACAAGCCTGTGGCGGGGTCGCCTTGCTTGAGATACTGCTGCAGGGTGTCTTTCTCGTTGTCCCAATAGTCGGCGGGAACAACGGCATTGATGCCCGAGTCGCCCAGGATGGCAAACTTGCGGCTTTCAAATGCCAGGAAGATGAGCACACCATTGCGGTGGCGGGTCTTGTACATCTCAAGGCGGTTGAAGGTCTTGATGGCGTCGCGCATCACGTCCTTGCCACACTTTGGGGTGACATGCACGCGAATTTCGCCCGAGGTCATCTTTTCGGCCTCGCCAATGGCGTCAACCACACGGCCCTGGTCGGGAATGCTGATAAAATCGTCGAGTTGCATAGTGCGTGTTTAGTTGTCAAACATGTTGTCGAGGTCGGGAGCCTTGTCGGCACCTTCTTGAGCAGCGAAGTAGGGACGCTCGTTGAAGCCGAAGAACTTAGCCAGGATGTTGCCCGGGAACTTGCGGATGTTGGTGTTATACTGCTGAGCTGTCTCGTTGAATTTCTTGCGCTCGGTGGCTACGCGGTTCTCGGTTCCCTCGAGTTGAACTTGCAGGTTCTCAAAGAGTTTGTCGCTCTTGAGCTCGGGATAGGCCTCATGCACAACGTTGATAGCCAGGCGTGCCTGCTCGAGCATCTTGTCCTGAGCTGCGGCATACTGTTGCATCGACTGGGCATTGTTGGGGTCCATCTTCACGCGTGCGAGCGAGTCGGCGGTAGCGGCAACGGCCTGCATCTGCTGGTCGGCTGCGTTACCGGTATTGTTGTGCGCGCGTGCGTTGGCGGTTCCGAGCTGGATTTCCTTCTCGGTGTTGGCATACTTCTTGGCGCTGGCAGCCACATTCTTGATGAGGTCGATGCGGCGCTGATATTGATTCTCAACTTGCGACCAAGCGGTCTTTACTTCCTCTTCTTGAGTCACGAGGCCATTGTAGCCACTGTAAACCCACATTGCGAGAGCAGCGAGCACTGCAATGCCAATGCATCCCATCTTGCCCATGCCAAAGCATCCCTTGGCGGCGTTACCTCCAATTGCGTTGTTCATGGGATTAACGTTGTTCACGTTAGGATTGTTACCTGTTGTGTTCTGATCCATAATTTTAGAGTTTTTTAAAAAGTGATTAAAATTTTTTTTGTAAAAGTAATGCTTTTTGTTGAAATGTGCGCAATTTTTATGCCAAAAAATAATAAGATTGCTACTTTGGCCGCTTGGTGCAAGGTGGTGTGAAAGAAGAAGATTTTAGCGGAGGGTGGGGTGAATCGTGCCTAAAAAGTTAATTTATAGTTAAAAATGGCACGGTTGTTGCAATTACGTTTTAAACTTCGATACCTTTGCGAGCATCTAATGCTTCGAAAAATTGGCGAACATTAAAAATTTCTATATTTACTTTTAATTCAATTTGTTTCACTTTAAATGTTTTAGGTACTATGGAATTTTTTATAATCATGAATGACAGGCAGCAAGGTCCTTTCACGCTTGAGCAGTTGGGTGGCATGAGCATCATGCCCGACACTCCCGTGTGGCACGACGGAATGCCCGACTGGGCTCCGGCAAGTGCTGTGGCCGAGTTGCAGCACATGGTGGCTTATGCCCCCGGAGCGGCAAGTGCGCCAGCACCCGAGCAAGGTGAGCCGCAAGGTGCCAGGCCGCCACAATGGAATGGCGCAAGGCAGCAAGTTGACCCGCAACCCGCCGAGGCTGAGCCTGTTCCCGTTAAACCTCGCAAGAGTCACACCGCACTGTGGGTTACACTGATAGTGATTGCTGTGCTCGCGATATTGCTTGCTGTCACTAATCCCACCAAGGATGACCATTGTCGAGCCATCACCAGCGTGTCGCGCTCGTGGATGAGCCAGACGATTGAGGAAATGGGCGGCTCGGGAGTGATAGGCGGCTTGCTGAAGGTGGGCTCCACTCAGCTGATTCGTGGCGTTGTCAACCAGGTGGTTGAGGTCGACAATTACGTGCTCTTCTCGCTGGGCTATATCGACACCGGAGCCGAGAAATCGCGCATTTCGCTTGGTATTATGGGTCATGTGTTCACCTTCGATAAAAACCAGATTAATGAGAAACTTCAGGAGGCAATCGGCATCAGTGTGAAGGATGCCTTGAACATTGGTCGCGGCATGCTGGGCACTGAGCCTGATGTTGAAGAGGATAACAGCATTGTGGAGCCGTCGCTGGAGCCACAAGAGCCGCAAGTGCCCGAAGAAGAAGAGGTGACTCCAGAGGACAGGGCCGAGTCATCGTTTGACTTGCCGGCCGAGGTTGACACGCTAATCAAGGAGAGTGCCAAGATTGCCACTAAGCAAGGCGCTAAAATGCTTGAGCGTGCAATCGACAAAGCATTCAAGTAGCAGTTCAGTACTGTTTTAAAGTAAAAAGTGAAGAAAAAAGATAGGTTTCTTTTTCTTCACTTTTCTTGTTTTCAAGGGTGCGGCGGTGTTACAGCTCGTCGTGGGCGAAAGTGAGCATTAGTTTGGCTTTGTAGCGGCGCCATTCCAGGTTGTAGATACTGCTGCCATGCTGCTTGCCGCGTGGGTCAACCTCGCCATAGAAGCGCATGAGCACGAAGTGGGCGAGCAGTGCTACAATGGTGTCGTGCAGAGCGGTGTCGAAGCCTGCCTGTTGCCGGTGCTTGAAGGTAAATGTCATTGTTATGTTGCCCTTGTCGATGTTGGGGTTGAAGTTGTCGCTCTCAAGGTAGCCAAGCACTCGCTGCCGCAGGTCGGCATAGCCTTCCTTGAGCTTGAGCAGCAGCATCTTGCCGGAGTCGGGGGTGAGAACCCTGGCATTGGGTTCGTGGGCAGTGTACCATGCGCTTTGCGCGTACACATAGTTCAATATTTCATCGAAGTCGATGGTAACGATAATGTTGTTCATGGGTTGAGTGTGTGATGAGTTAGGTTATACTTTTTAGTTGTCGGTCAAGCCACGCGTCCATAGGGGCGGCGTATGTTCATGCGGCTCAAGGTTCGCTTGATGATGACCCAGGCGTGTTGCTCGGTGAGGAAAAACCTCGAGGCTCGGCATTGCTCAAGCACTAAGGTGACGGCTTGCGACATCGACATCTTGCCGCTTGACATCAGGCATTTTACTTTTGCGGTGAGATCGGCCCACATTTCCTGATTCACTGTGCTCTTGAGGCTGAAACCGGTGTCGTCGCGCAGCAGATGCGACACCACCACGCAAGCACGGTCATAGCCCACATGATAGGGTGGGGCGCCAGTGGTGAGCGCAATGTTGAGCGCCACTCGGCGCAGGTTCTTGACTCGACGTTGTCGCAGATTGTCATAGATTTCGCAATAAAGTTCGGTAAGTTCCCGGTCGCGGCAGTCGCGCCGCTGAGCGCTTTCGCTCATGTTCAAGTAGTTCATTTGTAGTGTTTTTGTTAAGGTTAATATAAGATGTTGTCGTAATTCACTGTGCAAAGATAATATGATTAATGGTAAAATGCAAATAAATTAAGGTAAAATTACAATATTTATAAAATAACGCTATAAAAAAAGACTCGGACCTAAGCCCGAGTCTCAATGAGTTGTTGAGATGTTGTTCTCGTTTTTTTATTTGCTTGAGAAATTGGCGTTGCGCATGTCGCCTGTGCTTGCCAGTGCGGCGTGGAAGGCAAGTGCCATCTCGTTGTTTTGCATCACGTGACCCATCTTGCAAGTCTTCAAGTACTCACGCAGCAATGGGCGGTAGATGGGGTGAGCTGCATTCTCGATGATTTCCTCGGCGCATTGCACGGGATCCTTGAATCGCAAGTCGGCGACACCCTGGTCGGTAACGATGATGTCGGCGCTGTGCACTGTGTGGTCGATGTGAGTACACATGGGCACGATGGTAGAGATGCAATCGTCCTTCTTGATTGACGGGCACATGAAGATGCTGGTGTAGGCGTTGCGGGTGAAGTCGCCACTACCGCCAATGCCGTTCATCAGGCGAGTGCCGCTCACGTGCGACGAGTTGATGTTACCAAAGATGTCGGCCTCGATAGCGGTGTTCATTGAGAGCACGCCCAGACGGCGGATAACCTCGGGGTTGTTGCTAATCTCGCTGGGGCGCATGAGCACCTTGTCGTGGAGCTTGTCGATGTTGTTGAAGAACTCGGCCATGGTCTCGTGAGAGAGTGTGAGTGAGCAGGTGCTCACAAACTTGCAGTGACCATCGAGCAACAGCTTGACAAATGTGTCTTGCATAACCTCGGTGTAAACCTCAAATGCCGGAATCTCGTCGCTCTCCTCGAGGCTATCGAGCACAGCGTTGGCAATGTTGCCCACGCCGCTCTGCAATGGCAGGAACGACTTGGGGATGCGGCCACACTTCATCTCGTTGATGAGGAATTGAACCACGTTGTGGCCAATCTTGCGGGTGGTGTCGTCAACTGGAGTGAAGGCACCGGCCTTGCCCAACTGGAACGAAGTCTTCACCACGCCCACAACCTTCTTGGGGTCGACATGGGCTGTGGGTGAGCCTGCGCGGTCGTGAGGAGTGTAGATGGGAATCTCGCGACGGTTGGGAGGATCGAGAGGAATGTAGATATCGTGCAAGCCACGAATGCTCTCGGGCAACTGGTCGTTGAGCTCAATGATAACCTTGTCGGCACACATGAGCCAAGTGGGAGTGCAGCCCACCGAGGTGCCAAGCACGATTTCACCATCGTCGGTGATGCTTTGTGCCTCAACGATGGCAACGTTCATCTTGCCGTAGTAGTTGTAGCGGAACTCTTGCGAGAGCTCGCTCAAGTGACGGTCGTTGTAGTGGATGGTGTTGTTGTTGATAGCCTTGCGCAAGTCGGGGTGCGACTGGTAGGGGGTGCGATAGTTGATAGCCTCAGCGCGGGTGAGCTCACCATCGATGAAGTCGTTGGTCGACGCACCGCTGAAAATGTTGATTTTAAACTCGCGACCAGCCTCATGCTCACGACGGGCCTTGGCGGCGATGAAAGGAGCAACGGCCTTGGGGCAGCCTGGAGCTGTAAAGCCCGATACGCCCACATTGTCACCATTGTTGACAAACTCGGCAGCCTCTTCGGCTGTGATAATTGGGTAAATCATTGTAAGTTTTATAGTTTATTATTGTTTTTAATGTGGTGTCGTTTCAAAAAACGATGCAAAGTTACACATTATTTTTATATGGAAAAAGGAATTAAAGAATTTAAAGCCTCAAGGCTTCTGCAATCGGCAAAAAACCTGCACAGCCATGGTGGTGTGCAGGTTATCTTGTGTTGAAAAAAAACGATTCGATTTTTTTACACGGTGAGAATCTCTTTCTCCTTGGCGGCGAAGACTTCGTCAATCTTCTTGAGGAACTTGTCGTGGAGCTTTTGCACTTTTTCCTCGCCGTCTTTCTGGGCATCCTCGGGCATGCCGTCTTTCACAGCTTTCTTCAAGCCCTCGATGAGCTCGCGACGAGCGTTACGCACGCTCACTTTGGCCTTCTCGGCCTCGGCCTTGGCATCCTTCACGAGCTGCTTGCGGCGTTCCTCGGTGAGTGGTGGGAAGTTGAGGCGAATAATCTCGCCGTTGTTCTCGGGGGTGATGCCGATGTTAGAGTCGAGAATAGCTTTCTCAATCACCTTAATCATGGGTTTCTCCCAGGGAGTGATGGTGATGCTGCGGGCATCGGGCACTGCCACGTTGGCCACGTTGGCGATGGGCATCATTGAGCCATAATATTCCACCTTAACGGGGTCAAGGATTTTGGGGTTGGCTTTTCCTGCACGCACGCGCGAGAGGGTTTCGTCGAGATAAGCAACAGCCTCGTTCATCTTCTTCTCGGCTGCGTCAAGATAGGTTTTTACATCTTCCATAATGATATATTTTTTTAGTTAATTATTATCGTGTTTTCATTTTCAAACCACGAAAATATACATTTTTTACTATCGTTGCAAGAAAATCATCAAAAAACTTGCTTTTTTGCATATTTATCAACCCGATTGCAGAGCAACAAGCTGACAATAAAACGCCATAGCAAGTACCTCCCCAAAGTGCCTTGATACTTTATTCAGTTTAGAAGCGGAAACCAATAGCAATTTGGGCATTGCCGTTCTTGTCCTCAATTGGAAATGGACCTTCGTCAACCTTTTTAAAGGCATTGGTCAACCCCATTGTGTAACGACCTTGCACAAACACATCTTTAGTGATGTTATATGTTAGACCAAGGCCAAGACCGAAATCGATACTTTTCGCGTCAGTGTCATAGGTCTTCTTATAATCTTTGTGACCATCTTTACCTTTGACAGTGTATTTGTGATAAACGTTTATGCCCAATTGTGGACCAAAATCAATGCTTAATGATGGACATACATAGTATTTCAACATTACAGGAATGTTGATGTAGTTCAAGTTGTCGGCGTAAACTACATCAAAATAATCTGTGGGCGAAATAATCTCTACACCATCATTCTTAACGCCCTGAGCAGCAAAAACAACCTCGGGAGCGATTGAGAACCTGTTGTTAAAGCGATACTCCATGAACAAACCCGCTTGATAGTTCAATTGACCACCATGCAAGCGATTCTTGCCCCAAAAGTGTGTGTAGTCAACACCAATCTTAGGACCAAAAGTAAAGCGTTTTTGAGCCGTTGCGGCACCTGTTGCCAAGGCAACACTAATAAGAATAATCAAGAACTTTCTCATGATTCAATTTGTAGTTTGTTAAAAAATAGGTTTACTAAAATAGGGTGGGCAAAAGTAAGCATAAATTGCTAACCTCTTTTAATAATCGCAGTTAAATGTTTCTAGTTATGTGTAACAACTGTTAATGTGCGATGATATTGAGCCATAGAAGAATTTGCATGAGAAGTCTTGCTTTACCTGAAGGTGAGCATTGAGCAGTGGTCGAGGGTGATGGCTTGGGCGGCTTGTTGAAGCTGGACTGGGGTGACGCTCAAGATGCAGTCGATGTTTTCCTTGAGGGTGCTCACGTCGCCATAGTAGAGCAGCCCACGACCTGCAGCCATGGCAGTGACCTCGGCACTGTCGCTGGCCACTAGCATTTGTCCTGAATACTGGCGCTTGTAGGCATCGAGGCGTCGCTCGCTAATAGGACTTTGTGCTAGTGAGTCGATGGTTGTGCCTATGAGCCGCATCGCCTTCTTGAGCTTGTCTTGCTCGCATCCCAGGTAGATTTGTATCATGCCGCAGTCGGTGAATGTGACAAGCGAGGACTCTACTGTATAGACGAGTCCACGTTTCTCGCGCAGAGCCACGTTAAGGAGCGAGTTCATGCCCGGCCCGCCAAGGATGTTGTTGAGCAACGACATGGCAAATCTCTGGTCGTCATACATGCCAGGCACCCTTGCGCCAACAATGGTGTGGGACTGATGCAATCCCAAGTCAACCACTTTGTGCTGTGGCGCCAGCATGGCAGGGGCGATGCGCTCGATGCCCTGCTTGGTGTGTGACATGAGCCCTAAGTGCTTCTCGGCAAGACGAAAAACGCGACCGGCAGGCGTGTCTCCCACCGAGAAAAAGACCATGTTGCCCGGCACGTACAGGTGCCTAAGATAGTCGTGGCAGTGGGTGCTGGTGAGGGTGCGCAGTTGTTTCTCATCACCCAGGATGTTGTGTCCCAGCTGGCTTCCGGCGAGCAGCATGTCTTCAAAGTCGTCATAGACAGCCTCGCTGGGCGAGTCGCGGTAGCTCGCTACTTCCTCAAGCACAACATCCAGCTCAGTCTCAAGTTCGTGCTCGGGGAAGACGGAGTTGGTAACCAAGTCGGCAATCAGTTCCACCGCTCGCTCCAGATGCTCGCCGGGGAAGATGCAGTAGAGCATGGTGCTTTCCTTGGTGGTGTAGGCATTGAGTTCGCCACCCACTTGCTCCATGCGGTTGTTGATGCGAGTCGAGGAGCGACGCTTAGTGCCCTTAAAGATTGTGTGTTCCACAAAGTGGGCGAGGCCATAATGTCCCTGCTCCTCATCGCGGCTACCGGCATTCACTGCCAGTCCACACCATGCCACGGGCGATGGCCTGCGCACATGCACAAGTCGTAGCCCGTTGGGCAACGTGTGCAGGCTTATATTTTCGTTATTCAGCATTAATTGTAAATTTTTGTAACACAATGAATCCATAACATCATGGTTCCCTGAGAAGAAAAGCCATGTAGAGTGGCAGCGTCAAAATTCCGCCGCTTTCTCCCACGTTATAGTCACCCAGTTTTATTGCCTTTGAAACATGATATGTCACTTGAGTACATCATCTTTTTGATAAAAAACAATTTTTTAGAATATTAGATTGGACTAATGATGCAAATACTTCTTGTTGTATTTACAAGCATTAGAGAATAATAATCTTTCAAAGTTCATAAAATCCTCAGAAAACACAACCTCTTCTCCATCTTGAATCTCATTAGTTGATATGTCATGAGATTCCAATAAATTACCTTTCCGAAATATATTAACTTTTATTTCGGTAAAATCCCCTATCAACTCACCATCAGTTTTTGTGCGACTTTCTATTATATTAAGTTGTTTTGTATAGTAAAAACTAATTATATATCTTAGCAACTCGTCTCTATCGGTATCCGATATAGTCATCTTTTTATTAAAGACCATAGGATTGTAATCATGTCCAACCATAAAAGAGGAGGATCTTGATAACTCAAATTTAAAAAACTCACCAAACCTATTGAGATCATATTCTATAATTATACTATCTATCTCTATAGAATCCAATATGCCAATAAATTCTAATTCATTAGTAGAATTAACACTTTCGCTATTTCTCTCACATGAATTAGTAAATGTATTACATGACAAGCAAATACATAAAAAAGCGATTACTGATATGTTACAAATGTATTTGTATAAGCTATTCATTATTATCGAATTTTATTATCTATTTCCTCAAAAGAGGTCTATTGGTCATTTTTTAGGATAAAATCTTTGAAAGTACCGTTTTTCTCCTTTTTTACTTAGCGCTTACATGCGGGTGTCGACGTGGATGATGTTTTGCACAAACATCAGGTCGCGAATTTCGGTGCGGTCAATCTCCATGTCGTCATAGCGCTTGTTCTCGCTGCGCAGGATTACCATTGACGGGTCATCGTGCCGACGCACGTATTTCACTAGGCGGTAGTCGTCGAGGATGACCACATAGATTTGTCCCCAAAAGATTTGGCGCAGGTTGCTCAACTCGCGCACGGCGATGTAGTCGCCATTGCGAATCACGGGACTCATCGAGTCGCCGCTCACGCGCACGATGCGGCAGTTGGAATTGGTCATGTCGGGCAGGTCGACGAAGCCAATAATCTGATCATCGGTAAACATGCGTGCTTGGGGCTGGTAGCCGGCGGTTACATCAATGTCGTAGACTGGCGTCCCCTTCTTGACCAGTGCCTTGGTGGGTTGGGTGACGATGCTCGACTCGGGCACGGTGACCAGCTGTTGTGGCTGTTGCTTGGCAAACGGCAAGTCTTCGCCGGTCTCGAGCCACTGCTTCGACACCCCAAGGTTGACCACAATCTTGTTGATAAGCGCCTCACTCATTGTCAGGCGACCGTTAAGATACTTTGACAGATTAGAGGTGTCAACATCAATTTTTTGAGCGAAATCCACCTGGCGGTAGTTCAACTCTTTCATTAAGAACTTAATACGTTCAGCTACTCCATTGTCGGCCATAATAGTGTGATTTTGTTTTTGGCAAAATTACCATAAAATTGGTAATTTACCAAACAATGCCATAAAAAAAACCTACGCCCGCTTTTCAAACAAAGCAGACGCAGACAACTAAAAAGGAATGTATTAATTACGATGGTTATATAATGATGAATGTATTTTCGGTTTTTGCATTGCAAATTTATACACAATTTTGATTTATTGCAAAAGAATTTTTAGTTCGCAAGTATGTTTTAATATTTGTTAACATTAAAAATGAAGATTTTAAGTTTTTGCTACAAAATGAAGTCGATTTTTGGTTCATTTTAGTTCAAATTGTTCAGATTGCACAACCGTTCATTGTTAGAACCACAAGAAAAAGTGTTCAAGGTTGAGTTTCTTCTTGACCACGATGATGCCGGTTTTTTCGTTGGTGAACGACTGGCCGCAAGTCATGGCGGCCTTTAATTTGAGCCACAAGCTGTGCATGCTTGTGTCGCGGTTGAGGTTGCGCAACACCAGCACGTTGTCATCGCCGTTGAGCAACTCAAGCAGGTACTGTTGCAGTGGTTGGATGTCATGTGCAAGCGGGATGGAATTGATTAGAACAAAGGCTGTTGCGCCGGTGGCGACTGCTTGCTTGTAGTCGTTAATGGCCACAGGCAGTGAGTTGTAGCATTCCACACTATCGAGATAGGGGGCTAGCACTTGTGCCAACACGGGAAACTCATCGAGTGCAGGCTCATAGAGCAGCAGTCGGCTCGATGACGACACGCTGAGCATGCCGGCTACCGTGAGACCATAGCACGATCCCACCTGCATGAAACAAAATGGATTGAAATGATTGGCGATGCGAAACACCATTTTCAGCCCCTTGAATGAAATGACACGGGTGTGTCGTTTCTTGCCCCGCAGTTCCTCGATGACTGCTTGACGCAGGTCTTCGAGGTAGTCATAGCAGTAGTAGGGGTTCTTCTCTCGCAGCACGTTGCACACGAAGTGAAACGCATAGGGGGAATGGATTCCAAACCCCCTGCTGCGGTGATGACGGCTGAGTGCCGTGCGATATCTCTTAATGCGCCCCAAAGCTTAAATAATCTTCTAAAAATAGATTGTCTAGATTATCTAGAATTTCTAGATTTTCTAGAATTTCAGAATTCTAGAATTTCCAGAAAAACTAGACTCTCCAGAAATTCTGGAATCCCCGGTTAATCACTCTTGCGTTTCCTTGCGGCGAGTGCCGGAATATATTCCCCAGCCCAATGCCGCGAGCAAGATGGCCAGGATGGCGTAGACCGATGCCTTGGCAACGCCCTCGGTGTCCTTAACCTCTTGCGGATCGAAGGTCATTACAATGGTGTGGTCGCCGGCAGGCAGCTGCATGGCGCGAAGTACGTAGTTCACGCGGCCCAACTTTGCCTCCTTGCCGTCGATTGTTGCTTTCCATCCCCATGGGAAGTAAATCTCGCTGAACACCGCCACGCCGCCTTGCGCGCTGTGGGCGTGATAGGTTAGGCGGTTAGGCTCGTAGCCAGTTTCGTAGATGGTGTCGCCTGGTTGCTTGGACTTGGCTTGCCCCAGTGCTTGCTTAAACTTGGCATCGGCGACGGCCGAAGTAGCAGGATTGAAATTGTCGAGGAATTTCATCTCTTGGTCGGCGTTCTTGACATAGGTCAAGGTGTCAACCCACCAAGCGTTGCCCAGCGCGTCGGGATTTTGCTGAGCCACATCATCGGCAGTAATCACCCACTTGGTGTTGAGCATGTTGAGCACTGCCATGTTGTTCTTGGAGAGCTGGCGCTCAATCAGGTCGTTGTAGCGCGTGAGCTTCGCTGCATGGTAGCCTCCCACGGTCTTGTGGAAGAAGCTGGGCATGGGCGAAGCAAAGTTCTGCAAGTCGAGCACGCGGTAGTTCTGTGTTGTGTCGGCAAGAATCTGCTTGTCGGCCGGGCGTGCTTCAAAGGTGGTTTCGGGCAGGTCGGCGCGGTCGACAAAGCGGTCGGCGTTGAGGTAACGCTTGTTCACTGTGTACATGTCAACGAGCACCACCAGCGCGATGGCTATAGTGGTAACCATAGCATTGACTTTGTTGAATTTATAGGCCATTACGAGTGCAAACCCAAGCACAATCACGAATAGACTGCGCCAGGCATCACCACTCACCAGGCTGTGCCTGATGGCCTCGACTGCCGCTGTCACGCCGGGCAGCTGGTCGAGAGTGGCCTGACCACGTAGTGCTTGATTGATGCGGTCGGCTTCCTCGGCGCTGGGTGAGCCGCCAAACATTCCCGGCGACAAGGCAAATATAACGCACAGCAGGGCACAAATGCCAAACACGCCATAGGTTAACGTGCCATATTTCTTGAAGAAATCCTCTTGAGTGAACATTTCCTTGAGTGCCATCACTGCCAACAGGGGCATGGTGAACTCGGCAATCACAAGGATGCTCGACACGGTGCGGAACTTGTTATACATGGGGAAGTGGTCGATAAAGAGGTCGGTCAAGCCCATGAAGTTGTGGCCCCACGAGAGCAATATCGACAGCACTGTGGCTATTACCAGAGCCCATTTCACCGGCCCTTTCACTACAAAGAGGCTCAAGATGAACAACACAAAGATGAGCGCACCCACATAGACGGGACCACTCGTGAACGGCTGGTCGCCAAAGTATTGCGAAAAGGCGGTCATCGCTTGTGGACCAAGCTCGCTGTCGGCTGCCATTTCATCGGATCCTTCAACGTCGGCAAGCGTTTTCATGCTGGTGCCGCCTTTCACGTTGGGCACCATCAGAGTCCATGTCTCGCCAATGCCGTAGCTCCACTGGGTGATATACTCTTTGCTCAAGCCGCCATTGGTGGGCTCATTGCTCACCTGATTCTCGCCTCCCTCGCCGGGCAGCGGTGTGAGTTCGCTGTGCCCGCCGCGCATGGTCTCCTGTGAGTATTTATAGGAGAGATACAGGTTTGACGCATTGGCACCGAGCGCCAGCACTGCCGCTATGGCAAGAGCGCCGGTGGCGATGAGCCATCGTGTGATTTTCTTGTCAATGATAGCCTTTACAAGGAAGGCAATCGCCAGTGGCACAATGATGAAGAGCGAGTAGTAGGTCATTTGCACGTGGTTGCTGATTAGCTGCATGGTTGCAAAGAAAGCCGCCACTGCCATTCCCAGCAGATACTTGCCGCGATAGGCCCACACAATGCCTGCTATTGTGGGTGGAATGTAGCACAAGGTGAGCAACTTCCAAATGTGGCCCGCGTCGATGATGATGAAGAAGTAGGACGAGAAGGCATAGCCAATGGCGCCAAGCACCGCCAAGTACCACTTCATGTCGAACGATAGCATGAGGATGAAGAATCCCAGCATGAGAAGGAAAATCCAGCTCACGGGCTCGGGGAAGCCAAGTGTGAGCACGCGGCCTATCTTGTTGATGATGGCGTTGCTCTTGTAGCTAGGTGCAATTTGGAACGTGGGCATGCCACCAAAGAGACTGTTGGTCCACCAGGTGGGCTCTCCGTCGTGACTTTCGTTATAGACTTTAGCCTCCTGCCCGTTGGCTGCTCCTTGCATCACATCGTTTTGCTGCAGCACGTCGCCATTCACGTCGTTAGGGTAGAAGTAAATCCACGATATAGCGGCAAAGGCCAGTATCGAGAGCACAAATGTAACCACATTTCGCACAGTGAGTGTGCCTAATAATTTCTTGTCAAGGGTGTTCTTTTTCATTATCTTGTGAGTGTTTTTTATTTGCAAAGAGTGTGCTAAAAACATTTTTAGCGTGTAAAAGTACAAAAAAAAGATAAACCTGCAGCAACTTAACTCCTAAAACTTAATTCTTGTCACTTATTTTCACTATCTTTGCAGCGAAGAAAACACATTGATTATTCACCAAAACACATTATAAATCGATGAATTTTGTAGAAGAACTAACTTGGAGAGGCATGATCAACAACATCATGCCCGGTACTGAAGAACAATTGAAGAAAGAAATGACTTCGGCCTATGTGGGCATTGACCCCACTGCCGACTCACTGCACATAGGGCACCTGGTGAGCATCATGATGCTCAAGCACTTCCAGCGTGCGGGGCACCGTCCCATCGCACTGATTGGCGGCGCTACCGGCATGATTGGCGACCCATCGATGAAATCGCAGGAGCGCAAGCTCATCGACGAGGAAACACTGCGCCACAACCAGGAGGCTATACGCAAGCAGCTCTCTCACTTCCTCGACTTCGACAGCGATGCCCCCAACCATGCCGTGCTCGTCAACAACTACGACTGGATGAAGGAGTTCTCGTTCCTGAACTTCATTCGCGACATTGGCAAGCACATCACCGTCAACTACATGATGGCTAAGGACAGCGTGAAGAAGCGCCTTGCTGCCAACGCCGACCATGGCATGTCGTTCACCGAGTTCAGCTACCAGTTGCTCCAGGGCTACGACTTCCTCTACCTCTATGAGCATGAGGGATGCCGCCTGCAGATGGGAGGTAGCGACCAGTGGGGCAACATCACCACCGGCACCGAGCTCATTCGCCGCATCAACGGTGGCGAGGCCTATGCCATCACTTGCCCATTGATTACCAAGGCCGACGGTGGCAAGTTTGGCAAGACCGAGAGTGGCAACGTGTGGCTCGACCCCGAGCGCACCTCGCCCTACAAGTTCTATCAGTTCTGGCTCAACGTGAGCGATGCCGATGCTGCCAAGTATATCAAGATTTTCACCGACCTCACCCAGGAGGAAATCAAGGCCCTCGAGGAAGAGCAGGAGCGCGACCCCGGCATGCGTCCATTGCAAAAGCGCCTTGCCCGCGAGATTACCACAATGGTTCACTCGGCTCAGGATTATGAGATGGCGGTTGAAGCATCACAAATTCTCTTCAGCAACAAGGCCAAGGACATTCTTCACAAGATTGATGAGGCCACTCTGCTCTCGGTATTTGAGGGAGTGCCACAGTTTGAGGTCAGCCGCGATGCCATCAGTGCCGGCGTGCCTGCCATTGTGCTGCTCACCGAGCATGCCGCAGTCTTCCCCAGCAAGGCCGAGATGCGCAAGATGACCCAAGGTGGTGGAGTGAGCATCAACAAGGAGAAAATCACCGACCAAAACATGGTTATTGATTCTTCAATGCTGCTCAACGATAAGTATATTCTCGCTCAACGCGGCAAGAAGAACTATTTCCTGCTCATCGCAAAGTGAAATTAGTGCGAAAAAATCGCCAAAGATAAAAAAAATCCTAAAAAATTTGGTAGATTGCACGAACTGATGTAATTTTGCACCGCATTTGGGACTTCGCGGTCTCATGATGTTAAGATTGTCCTATAGTGTAATGGTAACACAACGGTTTTTGGTGCCGCATTTCCTGGTTCGAGTCCGGGTAGGACAACTCCAAGAGGGTCAAGCAATTAACTGCTTGGCCCTCTTTGGTTGTGAATACTCCGTTTGTGCTACTGCAGTGACTATTTTAAAGTGAAAAAAAATAGGCAATCGCTTGGAGGTTTAAAAAAAAAGATGTAATTTTGCAGTCGCTTTTGACTCCAGTGGGTCGCAAGCGGTCCCATAGCTCAGTTGGTTAGAGCACCTGACTCATAATCAGGGAGTCCTTGGTTCAAGCCCAAGTGGGACCACGCTTCCAAGTCGCTAATCACTTGTTAATGAGTGGTTGGCGATTTTTTTTGTTTTTTTTGAAGGGGTAGGGTGGAATATTTATAAAATTCTACATAACTTTGTAGGTTTTAATGCTTAGTATAAATTATAGTTGATGCATCAAGCTCTGCGATGGACATACAATACCCTGCGGGCGACCATCATGACGGTGGTTGTGCTGCTGGTAGTGGCTTATAGCGCCATCTATGTGGGCGTGAGCATGCCCTATTTCCAAAATAAGATCAAGGCGGTGGGCGAGCGTGAGCTCAGCAAGTTTCTTGAAACCCACGTCACCATCGACGCATTGAGGATATCTCCTTTCAACCAGGTGGTGCTCACCGGTGTTAGCATCCCCGACCAGAATGGAGGCGACCTCATCAAGGTTGACAAGCTCGGTGCTGGCGTGAGCCTCTACGACTTGATTGTGAAACACAAGGTGGTGATAAACTATGCCGAGATTGACGGCCTGCGCGGCACGGTGACACGCCCCGACAAGAACAGCCCCACCAATCTGCAGTTTGTTATCGACAAGCTCAAAGGTGAGCCCGGCAAGCCGCCCACACCCTTTGATATAAAGATTCACAACGCCGTGATTCGCAACACTCAATTGAGCTATGACGTGCTCAATGAGCCACACCTGGCGAGCGGACGCTTCGATGCCAACCACATTAAAATGAGCGACGTTACAGCCGACGTGGTGCTGCCACGCATCAAGAACAACGACTTTATTGTCAATCTCAACAACCTGTCGCTTAACGAGAAAAACGGATTGCAACTCAGGCACTTGGGGGGCGATTTCAAGATTGATGATACGCGTGCCGAAATCAAGAATCTGGTGGTGGACTTGCCTGGCACACACATTGCTCCCGCCGACGCCACTTTCCACTACTCCTCGTTGAGCAATGCCATCAACGAGATAAAAGTGCAGCCACTGGTGCTCGATATGACCGATAACCACATCACTCTTGCCGACCTCAAGACCTTTGAGCCACGGTTGGGGCAGTGGACTGAGCCCATCAATTTCACTATCGACGCCACAGCGTCGCGCGACAAGCTCGATGTGCGGCGACTCAACATTAATGCTCAGGACGGAGGCCTCAAGCTCGACCTTGAAGGCTCTGCCGCCAACTACCGCACACCGCGCGCCATGGACTTTGATGTGCGCCACATCGACTTGCAGGCTTCGCGAGGCGAGATTGCGCGCCTCACCCGCAACTTTGCCCAACTGCCGCCCAATGTGCAGGCCATTGTCGACAAGTGTGGCGACTTGCACTTGCAGGGCTCGGCTCAGGGCAACGTTGACCACATCAAGACCGATGCCACTCTTGCCACCGCAATGGGCAACGTGGCTGTGAATGGCCAGTATGCTCACGATGGCGGCACACGACGTGTGAATGCCAACGTCAAGACCGACGGTCTGGAACTTGGCAATCTGCTAGCTAAGACCGACCTGCTAGGCAACGTGGCGATGAACGTGAACGTGGATGGAGTTGTCACTGCCGATAACGCTCTGGTGGGCAACGTTACAGGTCATGTCGACCACATCGACCTCAAGGGTTACCGTTACCACAACGTTGATGCTAACGTCGACATCGACCATAACACCTACAGCGGCACCCTTGCCATCAACGACCCCAACGGCAAGGTCGACCTCAACGGGCGGGCAACGCTCAATGGCACCGCGTCGAGCTACGACTTCGACATCGTGGCAAAGAACGTGAACTTTGCCAAGCTCAATCTCACCAACAAGTATCCCGCCAACAATCTCAACCTCACCGCTCACGGCGCTGTGACAGGCAACGACCTCGACAACCTGGCCGGCAACGTGGCAATCGACAATGTGTCGTTTATCAACAGCAACACCGGCAAGGGGTTCCACTTGAGCAACTTCACCCTCAACGCCAGCAGTGGCGACGGGGCCAAGAACATTGACATAAACACCGATTTCCTGCATGGCTCAATTGAAGGCAACTACGATTTCAAGAGCTTGGTTCCGGCGTTCAAGAGCATCGCATCACATTGTTTCCCACAGTTCATGCATGGGCACATACCACCCAGCACCGGCGACAACAACTTCACTTTCAACTTTGTTGTCGAACCCAACGATGAGTTTGACAACTACATCTCTTCCTATGTCAAGTTGCCCGTCAAGCTCATCTACAAGGCAACTATCGACGGCTCGTTCAATGAGCGGCTGGGTGAGCTCAACGCCGACGTCAACTTGCCCTACCTGCAACAGGGCAACAAGATTATAGAAGGCACAAGGCTACACGTGGCTAAAGCCGCCGATGCCGACAACGTGACATTGCACGCGCAAACCATCATGCCCAACAAGAAGGGCAACATTGCCATCAATCTCGATGCCAACGCCGTTAACGATGTCGTTGACGCCAACCTGGGGTGGAACTTTAACCGGCCCACCGACTATCATGGCAACGTGAGTCTCTCGGCACTGCTGGGACGCGACAGTGATGACAAGTTCATGACGACGGTCAATGTCAATCCCACCGAGGTTGTGGTCAACGACACAGTGTGGAATGTGAATGAGGGTAGCCTAAGCTACCATGGCGGCGCTCTCGACGTGGAGGGCATTGAAGGCTCTTGTGCCGACCAGTTCATCAAGATTGCCGGCCGCGTGTCGCGCGACCCGAGCGACATGCTCACCGTGGCACTGCAGAACATCCATCTCGACTACATCTTTGAGACGCTGAAGATAAACCATGTGACATTTGGCGGCAGCGCTACAGGAGAGTTCCAGCTTGCCGATGTCTACTCCAAGTCGCCACGCATCTACACCGACCGCCTGCACGTGGAAAACATGACCTACAACGGCGCCATGATGGGCGACGGCGACATTGAAAGCCACTTCGACGTGGAGAACACAGCCGTGGCGCTCAAGTGCGACCTCGCGCAGAAGAACGGCCGCCACACCTATATCGACGGCAAGATTTTTGCTGCCGACGACTCGCTGCACATCGTCTTCGACGCCGACAAGGCCAATGTTGAGTTCATGAAGCCGTTCATGGAAGCTTTTACCAACGAGGTGCACGGCTTGGTGTCGGGGCATGCGGTGCTTGACGGTAACTTCAAGACAATCGACCTGGAGGGTGATGTCTATGCCGAGGACTTCGGCATTCGCGTGGGTTACACCAACACCTATTATACCTGCACCGACTCGGTTCACATTCGCCCGGGCTACATCGACTTCGGCAACATCACCATTCGTGACCGTGACAATCACACGGCCCACCTCAATGGCTATCTCAAGCACGACGCTTTTCACAACCCCGAGTTCAACTTCACCATCACCGATGCCCGCAACTTCCTCGTCTATGACATCACTCCCGCAATGAATGCCGACTGGTATGGCACCGTCTACGGCAACGGGTCGGCGATTATTGCCGGCGAGCCGGGCGAGGTGCGCATCGACGTGAACATGGAGAGTGCCGCAGGCAGCAAGTTCACATTTGTGTTGAGCGACACTCAGGAGGCAAGTGAGTATAATTTCATCACCTTCCGCGACCGCGACCGTCTCAACGCGCCGCCGATAACCGCTGTCGACACCATTGCCACCGACACTGTGCCCGAGATTGTGCGGCAGTTGGCGCAAAAGATTGAGAACACCGCCCAGCAGCAGTCGGCACCCACTCAATACAGCATCGACCTGCAAGCCGACATAACTCCCGAGGCTGAGATTGTCCTCGTGATGGACCCCGTGGGCGGCGACCGCATCCGCACCTACGGGTCGGGTAACCTGCGCATCAACTACAACAGCATCGACGAGTCGTTTGGCATGTTTGGAAAATACACTCTTGAAAAAGGATCCTATAACTTTACTCTTCAGGACATCATCATCAAGGACTTCACCATCAGGAACGGCAGCACCATCAGCTTCGATGGCGACCCATATAACGCCATTCTCGACATCAATGCCATCTACTCGCTCAACGCCAACCTGAGCGACCTTGACGACTCCTTCTCAACCGACCGCGACATCAATCGCACCAATGTGCCTGTCAACGCTTTGCTGCGCGTGAAGGGTGGCATCAGCGAGCCCGAGTTGTCGTTCGACCTAGAGTTCCCCACTCTCACCAGCGATGCCTACCGCAAGGTGAAGAGCGTGATCAGCACCGACGAGATGATGAACAGGCAAATCATATACCTGCTCGCCCTGAACCGCTTCTACACCCCCGACTACATGCAGTCGCGCAACAATAACAACCAGCTCACCTCGGTGGCGTCGTCGACCATATCGTCGCAGCTGTCGAGCATCCTTGGGCAGATTAGCGACAACTGGCAAATCTCGCCAAACTTCCGCAGCAACAAGGGCGATTTCAGCGACATGGAGGTTGACCTGGCACTCTCGAGCCAGCTGCTCAACAACCGCCTTATCTTCAACGGCAACTTCGGCTACCGCGATAATACCTATAACACGCGCAACAGCAACTTCATTGGCGACTTTGACCTAGAGTACCTGCTCAACCGCAAGGGCTCGATTCGCCTCAAGGCCTATAACCACTTTAACGATCAAAACTACTACGTGCGCAATGCCATGACCACACAGGGCGTGGGGGTTGTGTTTAAGCACGACTTCGACCGCCTCTTCGGCAAGAAACACTCGCCTGCCGACACCACACCGCCAGTAGTGCCCGTTCAAGCTCCATCCGATACCTTGATTAAGTTTAACACTCGCCGCCCGGCCGGCACCGCCACTACTACCGCCCCATGAAGAAGCAAATCCTAACCATATTATTCCTCCTCATTGCGCTAAATCTTGCCGCCACCACAAACCTTGATTACCGGGCAGGGGGTGCGGTAGATAGCAGTAGCTACAAGGCAAAAGCCCCGGTGTCGAGCTTGGCAGTCGACAGTGCCGCCTTCCATCGCGGAAGCTCACCCACGAGCGACATTGCCGACCGCAAAGTTTTTCTCAAGCACATTCGCGACAGCATCAACGCAATCCCCTTCGACACCACTCGCGACGACGATTACTGGCGTCGTTGCATTGTCAATGGACGTTTTGGTTTCTTCACCGACCCCACTGTGAAGTTGCCGGGACTCCTCAACTTCGCAGCCAAGGTCTACCGCTTCTACACCAAGGCCTTCAACAACTACGACACGGCCTATGTGGCTTCGGTAAAAAAGAACTACCGCATCATCATCAAGAACAACGATTGGATTGATAGCTATGGCGGAACCATTGCCAATCAGGGAATGAAAGTGTACATGAACTCCAATATCACATCCAACATTGGCATTGGCTTTTCTTATTTAGGCATAGGCTACACCTATATGTTCGACCTCGACAACGTCTTTGGCGGCGACCCCACTCGCCACAAGAAGTGGGAGATGACATTTGCCACATCACGTTTCTCGTTTGAAGCCTATCACAGCCGCAACACTGGCACTGTCAACATCCACCGCTTTGGCGATTACAACAAGGGCAAGACAATCGACAAGCAATTCAATGGACTGGAAAGGGAATCGACGGGATTTGACCTTTATTACTTCTTTAATCACCGCAAGTATTCACAAGCTGCGGCCTATAGCTATTCCAAGATTCAAAAACGCAGCGCCGGCACAGTCATCGCCGGTGTTCTCGTTACCTCTCAAAATGTGGAGATTGACTTCAACTACCTGGATCATGACATGAAACCGTTCTTGCCTAATAATGGTGTGCCCATCGTGTATAAGTATCACTATCGCGTCTATAGTTTGCTTGCCGGTTATGCCTACAACTGGGTATTTCACCGCAATTGGCTCTTTAATGTCACCGCGGCGCCATCGATTGGTCTCAACCATTCGTTTGCCGACTCGGTCGACGGCAGTCGCAACATGATGTCGTTTGACCTGCGCGGACGACTGGGTCTGGTGCATCGCTCACGCAATTTCTTCTACGGACTCCAATTCATTATCGACGCGCACTTCTATCACAGCAAAGACCACAACTTTGTCAACTCCACCGAAGACCTTACACTAGTGGCCGGCTTCAACTTTTAAAGAGCTAGGAACCACATCTACATTAATTTTCTCCATTAATTTCAATAAATAATTAAGGCTGAAATCCACCTTATCACAAAAGTAAGCCCCATTTCTTATTCCTGCCATTATTGCATTGAATATCACCACATAGCAGAAGATTTAAAAACTGTAATCGAACACTAGTAAAAAAACAGGCTTTCCCGCAACTTGGGGAAAGCCTGTTTTATGGATGTTGGGTTATATAGTCCCGGTTAAACTTTAGTTGATGACGGGAGTGAACACAACGTGGAAGTCACCCTGATAGGTGATGTAGAGCTGGATGAAGTAGTTGGCAGAGGTATCGAGAGTGATGTTGCCACCATCGAAGCTCAGGTTGTTGATGTCGCCACCCCAGTTGATGTCCCAGCCATCGTTGGCGCGGAACTTGAACTCAGTGCCTGCGGGAATATCGCAATTGCCTTCCCATGCACCGGTTGCGGTGTTGTACTGAAGTTTAACATAGTCGCTTGCCCAGCCGTTGAAGCCACCAATCACACCGATAGTGGTGATAGGAGTGAGGCTGTAGGTCATGTTGGCAAGGTTAGCGTTAACCATGTAGAAACCTGCATCGGCACTTAGGTTGCCACTCTGAACTGCCAGAGTGCCCTCGCTAGCGCCAATACCCCAGTCGGGAGCGTCCCAGCTGTTTTGCTGGCTGCGGAACTTGAACTCGCCGTTGAGATACATGAAGCCGTAGTAGTCACCATCGTTCTTTGGAGCCTTCCAGCCCTGGTTCTTGAGGCCGGCTGCATGAGAACCCCATCCGTTGGCGTTACCGGCTTGCCAAATCATGTCGGCATAGGCAATACCACCAATCTCATAGGTCATCTTGCTGGTGTTAACGGTGATGGTGTACTGGTTGAACTCATCATCGGGGTCGAGCTTAATCTCAAAAGCGTCGGCACCCTGAGCCAGGTTGCCGCCCATGATGAAGCCATAGGTCTCCTCGCTGCTGCCCAACTTGCCCTCGGCCTCGTTGCTGAGGTAGTTGAATGGCAGGAAGTGGAAGCTCATTGACTGCTTCACGTTGTCAACCTTGGGAACATCAACGGTGATAGTGTATTGATTGTCGCCCGAGAGTTCCATAGCTTTGTTCACACCGTCGACTACCATGTAAACACCGGCTGCCATGGTCACGTTGGTAACCAAGTCGCCTGCACTGCTGAATGCCTGGCCATTGTCGGTGAGAGTGGTGAACACGTTGAAAGGAACCTCGAAGGTGCCCTCGGTAACGCCGTAGAGCTTCTCGATGGCGTCGCGCAGGTCACTAGCCTTCACGCGGCCAAACTCGTCGGTGGCAACAGCGATGCCCTCGCTCTTGTCGGCACCGTAGATGGTGAGTTGGTTGCTGGCGGTAACGCCTTCTTCAATAGTGTAGGTGGGCGTGAAGAGCTGGATGCTGTCGGTGTTGATGGCAGTGAAGTCGATAGCTCCTGCTGCCACTGCGGTAGCAGTAGCACTCTTGCCGTTCTCAGTGTTGCTCTGAGGGTCGGCCCAGTCCTTAAAGTCCTCGGTACAGCTTGCCATGAGCAAACCAATACCTAAAATATAAAATAACTTTTTCATGTTGTTCGTTTATTTCTTCTTTTAAGATTGACTCGGGGCTGTGGAGCGGAGCGAGTTGTCCGCCCCAGATCCGTCGTCAATGTTTTATTGGTTCATTAATTACTCAATAGCAATAAAGTTGTAGATACCACTGATGTCGTTGAAGTAAACATGGTAAGTACCTGCCTTGACTTTGATATTATCGGCGCCTTGTGAGCCAATGCCCAATGGGAAGTCGACAGGATTACCCCAGTTCACGTCCCAAGTGCCGTTAGTGAACTTGAGCTCACCATCGCTGTCACAGGTAATCTTGGCATACCAGTCGTGGTTCTCAACACTGCCCATCGAGGTCATTGGGCTGGTGTCGGGATCCCATGAAACGAAGGTGCCAGGCATGCAGATGGTGGTGAAGACACCCTTAATGGATTCTATCTTCTCCATGGTCATGGTCTTGGTAGCTGTGTTGAGCACGATGCGATAGTAACCGCTCTCGCTCACCTTGATGTCGCCTGGGTCATCGCCACCATCACGGTAGGTCTGTCCGCCGGTCTCGTCGCCGCCGCACATGCCGTAATTCCAGTTGCTCAATCCCTCGGGAGCGATGATCTTGAAGCCCTCGCCACCAACGAACCAGCCTGAATACTCAAGAATTGTGTTGCCATCCATGTCAACGTCGGCTCCTGGCTGTGGATACATTGGTATCATACCCATGTCTCCGTAGGGAGGATTATCCATACTACCGGTGTTAGTCCAGTGGTTGGTAGCCACAAAATTACCGGTGAGCCACCATATTTGGACAGGAGCAGGCTTGAGCTCGATGTAGTAAGGATTAACCAGGAGTTTCACCACATTAGAAACGACCTCTTGAGCACCAGCGGTGTTAGCCTTAACGCGGGCATAGACTTCCTGCTGGGCAGGAACCTGGCCATCCACGTAGTTGCAAATCACCACCAGGGCCTTAGCCAAGTCCTGAGCGTTGATTTTAGCTTCGCAGGTGCTGAAGACGTTTTCAAAAGTATAGTAGTCGCACTGAGTTGCGCCACTGTCGTCGGCAACCTCGGCGCTATAGGGAGTGGTCCACTGATTAGTGGCCGAAACCTCAACAGTATATTCACAAGCCACAGGGAAGCCTCCATAGTCGGGTTGCGACCAGGTGAAGTTCACGGTCTGGGAGCGTGCCAAGTCAATAGCTTGTGCAGCATAGGCA
>DGWL01000044.1:44564-49768 GCA_002396125.1 Porphyromonadaceae bacterium UBA4259 | reverse complement strand
TTGCACTTGCCAGTTGACTCTACATGGAACTTTCACTTGGCTCCTTGCAAGAAAAAAAACGTTATAAATCACCTCGTTTGCAAGAAATGTTGTAATTTTGCAAAAATATGTACCATATCTAAAATATGGTCGTTTCGCAATGTCGGCGGTTTCCCAATTTAGTATGGAACTCCAATAATGCACACACTAATCCAGGATAACACCCTGTACACATGTTGCTTAAAAATAAAAAAGAACAATATAAGAAATTCTGCGAGTGGCAAAAAGTTCCACATCATGTAAAACCGATGTCGCAGGAAAATCACGTCTGTCCCACGTGTGGCCGAGAATATACGGGCAACTTTTGTCCTCAGTGCGGGCAGTCTTCAAAGGTTGGTCGTTACTCCTTCATGAATGCGTTTCTGCTGTTTATTGATGTCTGGGGATTAGGCAACCGGAGCATGTTTCGTTCCATTCGTGACCTGTTTCTGCGGCCAGGCTACATGATTCGCGACTATCTAAGAGGCATGCAGATGGCCTACTTCCCGCCATTCAAGATGCTCTTCCTCATCTGCGCCCTGTCGCTTTTGATTGAGACGGGCCTGAACATCAAGGGCATAAACCGATACCAGCAGTATATGGAAGCGGAAAAAGAATATACTGAAAAAAAGCAAGCTGAAGCAATGGCCGACAACACCATCTCGGAGACAAGAAGGGATATTAGTATTGCTACCTACAAGATGCTCTACACACTCGAAGATAAGATTAGGCAGAATCCTCAGCTGATGGTCCTCGCGTATATGTTGTTATTTTCAGGGCCACTCTATATCTTGTTCCGTCATAGTCCCGCCATACCCGACTTGCGATTTTCGGAGTGCTTCGTTGCGGTAGTTTATATCGCCAATATGCTTCTAATATGCATCATCATTCCATCCCTGCTGTGTTTCAGTTTCAAAGCAGAGGCAATATTCGACACACTTGTCATGCTACTGGCCATCGTCCCCATCAAGCAGCTGTCTGGCTACAGCTACCCTAGCACTATCTGGCGAATACTCTTGGCATTCATACCTTTCGCCATCATTGTTTTAGCAATTTACTTGGCGATATTTATACTTTCATATATATTAGCACTGCCTAATCCATATGGAAACATTATAATTTCCCAATAAACAGTTTTGAACTTTAATGCCCAGTTCTTGGAGTGACAGTTTGCTCCGTTTCTCGTGAATGGGTGTGGATTGGAATTATAAAAAACAACTCGCAACCGATTGAGGATTGCGAGTATATTAATAAAATATCATGCAGTGATTTTTTAGATGTAATCAACTAGAGCATTCTCCAATCAAAACACCACATAATTAAATCGGTCTTTGTTAGAAAAAAGCCAGTAAAGCACATAATGCTTTAAATCAAATAAATAGATAACACAACCTCAACCTTTAATATAACACTTTACACAATAATGTAATATCATAATTTAAAGCTGCCATGAGTTACAAAATTTATTGTAACTTTGGAGCACCTTAGAAGGAGTTGCCGAGATTGTCTTGCAGCCCTCAACAGGTTGAAAACTACAATGAATTGGATAATACTTATTGTCGCAGGACTATGTGAAGTAGTTTTTACCTTCTGCCTGAGTCGCGCAAAAAGTGTGATGGGAACTGAGTGGTGGATATGGACAGGCGGCTTTGCATTTTTCCATGTGCTGAGTGCCGTATTGCTTGCAAAGGCAACTCAGACGTTGCCAATAGGCACAGCATATGCCATTTGGACAGGTATTGGTGCAGTTGGAGCGGTATTAGTGGGTATCATTTGCTTTAAAGAACCCACATCTTATTTAAGATTGCTTTTCCTCACCACACTCATTTTGTCAATTGTTGGACTTAAAATAGTATCATAATGGAATTCAGACCAATGCGCCGTCATCGACAAGAACTTAACGCAGCCGAAAGTGTTGCTATCCTTGAAAATGCCACATCAGGAGTGCTGGGACTCATTGGTGATGGCGGTTATCCTTACACAGTACCCATGAGTCACGTCTATAAGAACGGCAAACTATTCTTCCATTCAGCGGTTGAAGGGCACAAAGTGGATGCCATCCTTAACGATAGCCGCTGTTCTTTTTGCGTCGTTGCTAAAGACGACGTGAAACCGTCGGAATACACAACTTATTTCCGCAGTGTTATCGCTTTCGGCAAAATCCAGATAGTCAATGACAACCGTGCGCGTTTGGAAGCGTTGCAATTGCTCGGTCAGAAATTTCGTCCCGGGCATCATAACACTTTACAGAAAGAAATAGACAATGGCATCAATCATGTGTTAGTCTTACGCATGGACATAGAGCATCTTTCAGGTAAGGAAGCCATCGAACTTGTCAGGCAACGAAATCATAATTGATAACCATGATTTAATATTTAGTGCCTTAACGAGAAAGATAGCTCACGACAAAAAGCGACCTGCTAACGGCAGGCCGCAATTGGTTAATCATGTAAAGCCGTTTTTATCTTACTTCTTAATGGTGTCGGAGTTCTGGTTGTAGGCTTTAGCCACGCACTTCCATTCACCATTCATCTTCATCAGCAGCAGATAGTCGGTGAAGTCGATGCGACCGCCCCATTTCTCTTCAAGAACACGCACAACAGCCACTGTCTCCTCGATAGATACAACGTCGACACGTGCCTTGAAGTCGGCCCCTGCACCCACGGTGTCTACATTATGATAGAATTGCTCAATGGAACCATGCTCAAGTGTGCCGTCCAAATAACCGAAAAGCACAGCATCATCGGTGAACAACTCTTTGGCATACTTACTGTTGCCCTCAGCAACACTCTTGACAAACTTCATTGCGGCTTCTTCGACGGCCGCGTACTCTGCGATAGTAGATCTCATAAAAGTCGGGGTTTAATAATTAATATTTTGTGTGCAAAATTAGACACTAACCACAGTTTGTGCAAGTACCGAAAAAATTTTCAGGTACTGATTATTTTCTCCACATACCATTATTTTGATAACAAATGTTTAATTTTGCACCATAATTCATTAATTACAACAATATGTATAAGAGGAAAATACCTGTTGACCTGAGTTGCCCCTTGCGGCTGACAATCAGCCTGATTGACTCGAAGTGGAAATCATGCATCCTCGACGAGCTGCGTCACTCCAGCATGCGTCCAAGCGAGCTACACAAAGCTTTGCCCGAGGCCACACCACGAGTGCTCGACCTGCAACTCAAAGAGATGGTCGACGACGGACTAGTGACCAAGACCATCTTTCCAGAGCTGCCACCTCGCAGCGAGTATACAATATCGCCACTCGGAATGACGCTTATCCCCATTATTGACTCAATGCTTCAATGGGGAAAAGAGCATCAAGAATTGTTCGAAAAAAAATATGGTAACCTAGAATAATAATGTGTACGATTAAATGAAGAGAGTAAAGATTACTATCCTCAAAACGATGCTAAACGAGGATTTAGCACAGGAGTACGGAATTGATGGACTCAAGGCGTGCCCAATGATGAAAGTGGGTGATGTGTTCTATGCCGATTATGCCAAGCCCAAAGGGTTTTGCGACGAAGCATGGAAAGCCATTTACCAATATGTATTTGCATTGGCTCATGGTGCCGATAAAGAACTGTTTTACTATGGCGACTGGATAAAAGAACCCGGTGTGGCCATTGTTAGCTGCAACGATGGCCTTCGTCCTGTCATCATAAAATTGGAAGCCACCAGCGAGGAAGCAAGGCTAGAATATACACCTGTAAAGAGATAAAAAACAACTATATCGGTTGTAATAAATATTGATTATCTCAATACACGAACAGCATTTACATGAATAAAAAAGCATACATACAAGAAAATAAAGAATGGCTAATCAACAAGTCACGAGAAGATGATGTAAAATCACTATCTAAAGGTATCTTCTACAAGGTTTTGAATGAGGGTGACATGTTGAGCGCACAACCATCGGTGCGAAACATAATAATGGCCCATTATACAGGCAAAACTATCGACGGCAAGCAGTTTGACAGCAGCCGTGGCTGTGCACCTTTAGCATGCCGACTCTGCGACCTCATAAAAGGCTGGGTTATAGCCCTGCAACAGATGCACATCGGCGACAAATGGGAATTATACATTCCCGCCGAGATGGGCTATGGCAAGTTTTCTCAACCAGGGATTCCCGGTGGGTCTACACTAATTTTTGAGATTGAATTGCTGGGAATTGCATAGAATAAGGGACGCTGATAATGGAAGTCACAAATCTACAGACATTCAACAATCGCAAACAATTAAGAGAGTGGTTTGAAAAAAATCATCTCTCAGAGCCTTATTGTTGGGTAGCATGCAACAGATCAAAACAGCCCAAACCCGGCACCCTTCCTTACATTGAAATCGTAGAGGAAGCATTGTGTTTCGGGTGGATTGACTCTACCTTTAAACGAATCCCAGACGGCCGACATGCTCAGCGACTCTCACCACGGCGGAAAGGCAGCCACTGGACTGAACTAAACAAACAGAGATGTCACGACCTTGAAAGACGTGGATTAATGACAGAATCAGGAAAAAAAGCACTAAACGAAAATACAAAATTATGGAATCAAGAAAACTGATAGCAGCTGAAAAGAAAAGGTGTAACAGCCATAATTGTGCACAGGCAATACTCCACACCTATGCCGATGTGGCCCACATCAGCGAAGAAGAAGCCATGGAGATTGCCGCAGCTTTCGGCGGTGGCATGGGCAACATGGAAGGCACTTGCGGTGCACTCGTGGGTGCAGGAATTGTTCTTGGCTTAGTGAACAAGGACAAAGTGAAATCATTGAAACAGATGCGACAAGTAATGACCAAATTCCAAGAACGCAATGGCGCCACTCAATGCAAGTTATTAAAGGGTGTGAGCACAGGAGTCGTTCTTCGCCAATGTCCACTTTGCGTAGCCGATGCCGCCGAGTTTTTGGAAGAACAATTAAATTCAAAATAACCAGAAAACTAAAAAATAATCTATCCGGCATAATAAGAGAATTAACAGCAATTTGCTCTAATAAGTCGCAAGTCTACTCTCAAGTCAAAAGAGTAAAAAAGCTCTAAAAGACATCTAAAATCCACCTTTTTTCCACTGCCTTTATGGCCAGTTTTACGCATAAAAACAAAAAAATATTGTAAATTTAACAATTTAATCAGTTAATTTACAATATTTTAGTTTCTTTGTCGGGGTACCAGGATTCG
>DGWL01000044.1:43553-44507 GCA_002396125.1 Porphyromonadaceae bacterium UBA4259 | reverse complement strand
GAACCTGGGACCTCCTGCTCCCAAAGCAGGCGCGCTAACCGGACTGCGCTACACCCCGAATTTGCTTGATAATTTATGCCATCAGGCACCAAACTCGAAAAGCGATGCAAAGGTACAACATTTTTTTATATTAGCAAGAGTTTTGCCCGAAAAAATTAAGAAAAAGCTCTTTTTTTTATTGTATTGGATTTTTTGAACTCAAAATCGCCGTATTATAAACAATAATTATTAATTTTGTAGGTTTTAAAGCTATTGCATTTATCGGCTTTGATAAATATAACAAAATCAATATAACAAACATAAAAATTATGTACAGAACAAACACATGTGGAGAGTTGCGCCTTGCCAATGCTGGCCAGGATGTAACTTTGGCAGGTTGGGTTCAACGCACTCGCAAGATGGGCGGCATGACTTTTGTTGACCTTCGCGACCGCTACGGTATCACCCAGCTAGTATTTGACGAGTCGAAAGACGCAGATTTGTGCGCTCGTGCCAACAAGCTTGGCCGTGAATATTGCATTCAGGCTAAAGGTGCGGTTAGTGAGCGCCAGAGTAAAAATCCCAATATGCCAACTGGCGACATCGAGATTATCGTTAATGAACTCAACATCTTGAGTGAGAGTGCCACTCCCCCATTCACAATTGAAGATAACACCGATGGTGGTGACGACCTTCGCATGAAGTATCGTTATCTTGACCTGCGCCGTCCCAGTGTTCGCCAAAACTTGGAATTGCGTCACCGGATGACAATCTTGATTCGCAATTTCCTCGACAGCCGCGACTTTATCGAGGTTGAGACTCCAATATTGGTTGGCAGCACCCCCGAGGGAGCCCGCGACTTTGTTGTTCCCAGCCGCATGAATCCCGGTCAGTTCTACGCTCTGCCCCAAAGCCCCCAAACACTGAAACAGCTGCTGATGGTGAGCGGATTTGACCGCTATTTCCAGATTGCCA
>DGWL01000044.1:27980-43502 GCA_002396125.1 Porphyromonadaceae bacterium UBA4259 | reverse complement strand
TCCAGATTGCCAAGTGTTTCCGCGACGAGGACTTGCGTGCCGATCGCCAACCCGAGTTTACCCAAATAGACTGCGAGATGAGCTATGTCGACCAGGAAGACGTGATTGAGGTTTTTGAAGGTCTTGCACGTCACTTGTTCAAGGAGGTTCGTGGAGTCGACTTGCCCGCCAAGTTGCAGCAGATGACCTGGCACGAGGCTATGCAAAAGTATGGCAGCGACAAGCCTGACCTGCGCTTTGGCATGACCTTTGTTGAGCTCATGGATGAGCTGAAGGGCACTGCCGATTTTGCTGTATTCAACGACGCTACCTACATTGGTGGCATTTGCGCTCCCGGTTGTGCCGACTACAGCCGCAAGCAACTCGACCAGCTCACAAACTTTGTCAAGAGCCAGCAAGTGGGCGCCAAGGGTTTAGTGTGGATTAAACTCAATGCTGACGGCAGCATCAAGAGTAGCATCGACAAGTTCTACACACCCGAGCAGCTGCAGACTGTTGCCACCAAGATGGAAGCAAAACCAGGTGACCTGATGCTAATCCTCAGCGGTGACAATGCCAACAAGACACGCGTTCAGCTATGCTCGCTTCGCCTTGAAATGGGTGAGCGCTTGGGTCTGCGCGACAAGAATAAATTTGAGTGCCTATGGATTGTCGACTTCCCGCTCTTTGAGTGGAGCGACGAGGAGCAGCGTCTCATGGCCACCCATCATCCATTCACCATGCCCAACCCCGACGACATACCTCTGCTTGAGGACCATCCCGAGCAAGTTCGTGCCAAGGCCTACGACTTCGTGTGCAACGGCATTGAAGTGGGTGGCGGCAGCCTCCGTATTCATGATAGCGCCTTGCAAGAGAAGATGTTCCGCATTTTGGGCTTCACTCCCGAGCGTGCCGAGGCTCAATTTGGCTTCTTGATGAACGCTTTCAAGTATGGCGCACCACCTCATGGTGGTCTTGCCTTTGGTCTCGACCGCTTTGTGTCGATTATGGCTGGTCTCGACAGCATTCGCGACTGCATTGCATTCCCCAAGAACAACAGTGGCCGCGACGTGATGCTCGACGCTCCAAGCTCTCTTGAGCCTGGTCAGCTCGACGAGCTTTATCTCAAGATTGACGAGGCACGTGTTAATGCCACTAAATAACACATTGCAATAATGATAATTGCCGGACACCAGGTAGATGACGCAATGTTCAGCTACATTGCCAGTAATGCCGATGCCGACACAGTTAAACTCTTGTTGAAGGCTGAGCCATCGCTCACCTTCGACAAGAGTTTTGCTATTACACAAATCGAGTGCAGGCGACGGGCACGCTCCAAAATTCCCACTTTACTACAAGATTCCCATTTTCTGTTTCCAAAGGCTATCAGTGCCGAGCAGTGCACCCACCAACTTGTGGCACAGTTTCATGCCCGGCAAGTGGGTACCATCAGCCACTTGCTTGACATGACCATGGGATTGGGAGTTGACACCTTCCACTTCGCACAGTGTGCCAGCCGCGTTACAGCCATCGAACTTGATGCCGAGATTGCAGCAGTGGGACAATTTAACTTCTCACGACTGGCGCCAAACGTCAACGTAGTAAATGCCGACTCGGTCGAATACCTTAACAAGCTTGATTCAGATACCCGCTTCGACGCCATATTTATTGACCCGGCTCGCCGCGGCGATAGCGGCAAGCGCCTCTATGGCCTGGCCGACTGCATGCCCAACGTGCTGGAGCTTCTTCCCGCAATCAAGCGCCACACTCCGCTTCTCTACATAAAAGCTTCCCCCATGCTCGACGTCACTCGGTCAATCCATGACCTGGGGCCTTATCTCACCCACGTGTGGGCTGTGAGCATAAAGAACGAGTGCAAAGAACTCTTTTTCAAGCTCGACTTTAATGCTCAACCACAACATGTGGAACTGTGTGCTCTCAACCACGACAACTCGTGGAACGAATTTCATGCTCACCTCTTCCCCACCGCGGCTACTGTCACTTTTGCAACACCTGCCACAGGCGACTATCTGCTTGAGCCCAACGCCAGTGTAATGAAGCTGGGGTGTTTCAACTCACTCATACAGCAGTTTCGCGTCAATCCCATCGCAACCAATTCTCACCTTTTCATCTCGCCCGGTCCATTACCCTCCTTCCCCGGACGGCAGTTTTCCATTCTCCAAGTCATTCCTTTCAAGAACAAGGAAATCAAGCAACTTGCCTCTCAACACAGGCAACTCAACATAACTACCCGCAACTTTCGCCTCACTCCCGACCAACTCAAAAAACGCTTGGGCGTCAACGATGGAGGCGACCTTTATTTGCTGGCAACCACACTGGCCTGCGGCCAGCAAACGCTGCTCCTGTGCCGCAAAACTTAATTAGTTTTTTTGCTTTAAACGACAATTAAAGACAATGCCACTGTTGATGCTTATTAAGGACAATTGCGAGTGCAGCGTTTATTTCAAACAAACCAAATAGCATGCCTCACATGCTTTTCACAACGACAATTAAAGACAATGCCCTTGTTGATGCTTATTAAGGAGAATTGCCGGGAAAACTATTTTATCACAAATACCTTATGCAATGATTAGTTCCAACTAGTGAAATCAGTGCGCATTGATGTTACTGGAGTAACCAACGCAGCCGGAAGACTAGAGCGAAAGCGTTTCCAGCTGCTCGCAGGCTTCTTCCCATTGTGTCATGGTCTCTTGAAGAGTTGCGTTAAGAGCCGCGTGGCGGGTGAAGATTGAGGCATCGGCAGTGTCGCCCTGCTCGAGTTGTTGCTCCAGCCGGGCTATTTGTTGCTCGGTATCGGCAATGAGTTGCTCAAGTTGTTTCACGCGCTTCTCGGCCCGCCTAACCTCTCGCTCATGTTCCTTTTGCTCCAAATAACTGAGTTTAGAAGCCTTCACCTCTTTTTCCTCTTGCTGCTTGGCGGCGGTTTTCTCCTTCACTTCAAGCTGACTGAGCGACTGTAGGTTCTTTTTCTCCAGGAAATCATAGATACCCCCAAGATGCTCGCGCACTCTCCCACCTCCAAACTCATAAACTTTGCTGACTAGTCCATCGAGGAAGTCACGATCGTGGGAGACGACAATCACAGTTCCCTCAAAGTCGCTAATGGCATCCTTTAGGATATCCTTGGTGCGCATATCGAGATGGTTGGTGGGCTCATCGAGGATGAGCAGATTCACCGGCTGCAACAGCAATCGAAGCAACGCCAGGCGACTCTTCTCGCCACCCGAGAGCACCTTCACACGCTTATCACCCGCCTCACCACCAAACATGAAAGCGCCAAGCAAGTCGTTGATGCGCAGGCGGATGTCGCCGGTAGCCTCGTAGTCGATTGTATCACGCACAGTGAGGTCCTGATTGAGCAATTGTGCCTGGTTCTGTGCAAAATAACCAATCTTGACGTTGTGACCTATCTTTAGGCTGCCGCCAAAGGGTATCTCATTCATGATGCATTTCACAAGAGTTGACTTTCCCGCACCGTTCTTTCCCACAAAAGCGACCTTCTCGCCACGCTTGATAGTGAAGGTGACATCGTGAAACACGTTAAGGTCGCCATAACTCTTAGTCACATCCTCGGCAATAACAGGATAGTCGCCCGAGCGTGGCGCGGTATTGAACTTGAGTCTCAATCGCGAGTTGTCGACCTCGTCAATCTCAATGCGCTCTACCTTGGCCAACTGCTTGATGCGGCTTTGCACCTGCACCGCCTTGGTGGCCTTGTAGCGGAATTTCTCAATGAAATCCTCGGTGTCTTGAATCATCTTCTGCTGGTTATCATAGGCGCGCCGCTGCTGCTCCAGCCGTTGCTTGCGAAGCTCTACGAAATGGGAGTAGTTCACCTGATAGTCATAGATTTTGCCAAGTGAAATCTCAATTGTGCGAGTGGTCACATTATCAATGAATGCACGGTCGTGGCTCACCAGCAGCAGTGCTCCACGGCGATTCTTGAGAAATGTCTCAAGCCATTGAATCGACTCGATATCAAGGTGGTTGGTGGGCTCGTCGAGCAACAACACATCGGGGTGTTGAAGCAAAATTTTAGCTATCTCCACACGCATGCGCCAACCGCCGCTGAACTCGCTGGTATGACGGTCAAAGTCGGTGCGTTCAAACCCCAATCCCAATAGCGTCTTCTCAAGTTCGGCCTCATTATTGTCGCTGCTCATCACCGCCAGCAAGTCGGTCTTGCGCGATAACCGCTCAAGCAGCGCCTGATACTCGTCGCTGTCGTAGTCGGTGCGCCGTGCAACCTCACCATTGATAGCATCAATCTCATTGTTGAGTTCCTTGATGTGGTCAAAAGCCTTGGCAGCCTCCTCACGCAGAGTGCAGTTGTCAACGAGCCGCATCTGCTGTGGCAGGTAGCCAATAGTGACATCGGTGGGCCTTGACACACTACCGCCAGTGGGAACCTGCAGGCCGGCAATAATCTTGAGCATGGTCGACTTGCCAGCACCATTCTTGCCCACAAGCGCGATGCGGTCATTCTTGTTGATAACGAAATTTATATTGTCGAGCAACGGCCGGGAGCTGAACTCAACCTTGAGATTATTAATTGATATCATTACTGTAATTCTAAAATCGTGAGCAAAATTACTCACATTATTTGATTTGAAGAAATTTATACACTACTTTTGCGCAAGCAAAAAACTGAATAAGCAATGATCAACAACCTCAAGATACTTGCGGCACCGGTGCAAGGCATCACCGACCGACACTGGCGCAACGCACACAACGAGATATTTGGCGGCGTGAACGGGTATTACAGTCCCTTCATGAGAATTGAACGTGGAGAGATGCGCAAGCGCGACCTCGCCGACGTGAACCCTGCAAGCAACACCGTGTCACATTTCACGCCCCAAGTTCTTGCCTGCCAACCGCAGGACGCTGTGAAAATGGTGGGAACACTCAAGGAGATGGGGTACAACGAGATTGACATCAACCTGGGCTGTCCATTCCCGCCCATCGCATTGCATCACAAGGGCTCGGGGCTGTTGCAATATCCTGCCGAGGTGGAAGCAATGCTCAATGCTCTGGCTTCGATTGAGGGGATTAGCTACAGCGTGAAAATGCGCCTGGGGTGGGACAACCCGGGCCAATGGCGCTTAATCCTACCGCTGATGGAGGTTATTAACCCGCTGCACATCACCATCCATCCTCGCACCGGCCGGCAACAATACAAGGGTGAATTAGACCTGGACGGGTTCTCGGCCATTCTTAAAGAGTGCCACTATCCGCTGGTCTATAACGGAGGCGTGAAAACGCTCGATGACATCGACAAAATTAATGAACAGTTCCCAGAGGTGAAGGCTGTGATGATTGGACGAGGATTGATTGAAGACCCCGCCATGCTTTGTCCCGAGAAGGCATTGGCTGCCAACTATCGCGAGTTTCACAGCCGACTGCTAGCGGCCTATGAGTCACAGCTCAACGGCGGCGAGCACCAACTGCTGACGAAGATGAAATCGCTGTGGGACTATTTCCTTCCCACAGCTCCACGCAAAGCGCTCAAGGCAATTAAGAAAGCAACTTCGATGGCAAAGTATAACACTGCCGTGAGCGAGCTATTCCTTTCACTGTGAAAGCGCAGAATTAATTAAACAAGAGAACCGGGATGTGACTGAGAACAGGTCAAGTCACACCCCGGCAAATAATTTACTGTTAAAAAACGCCCGCGACTTACTTGTAGCTGATGGTGATGAACTTCACCTTATCGAGCACCTCGGCAAAGGCGTTGGAAGCCTTCTTGGCATCGCCATCAAGCTGTGAAGTGAAACCGCTCAGCTTGTCAACATTGACAAAGATTACCTCGCGACGATTCTTCATCAAGTTGGTTAGGTCGCTCGAAATCTTGTTGCTTGCAGGCTGCAACGGGTTCTCGATTGTCACCTCACGTGGAGTGAAGAGCATGAAACCGTTGTTGTAGCCCCAGTTGAAAGGAGCATCTCCCATTTGACCCATGAGAGAATTGAGTTCGCTTGTAGCATTCTGCCCCTCGGCTGCCACCAGATACTGAGCACCATCAAAGCGTGCGAGCACATTGCCGCGAATCTTGTTTAGAGCATCACTGAACATGTCGATCATCTGCTTCATGTCGTCATTATCGCCAGCGGCTTCCTTGAGCATCTCGATGATTTGCGCGCCATCGGTGTTCATCGCAAAGCCTGCCATGTCGTCGGCCGAGAAAGTGTCGAGCGCCTTATCGGAGATTTTGCCAAAAGCCTTGACAATCTTGTCAATCTTGCCTTGAACGGCCTTGTCATCACTCTTGGCGCTGATAAGGAAGTCGCAAATGCCGTTCTTGGCTTCGCTGTCGATGCCAATCACCATTTTCTTCATGTCTTCAAAACTCATCGACGAGCCAACCACGCTCGACTGCATAATCTCAGATGGTATGATTGACATGTCAATATAGAAACTGGCAAACGACGCATTACCCTCCACAGTGTTGAAGAGCGCATTCTCGGCAATGGGTTTCTCGTCGCCCTCTTTGTTCATAATCTTGGAAATGTTGCGCTTGAGCACGGCCTTGTCACGGTCGGTCGAGCTGAAAAGAATCACCACGTCGTCGTTAACGGCAACGCCAGCCTCATCCTCAGCAAAATAAGAAAAACCCGACTCATCAACCAACTTATTATCCTTGGCTTGGCTCTCAAACCATTTCTTGAACTTGGCGGCATCCTCGGTCTTTGCAATAAAGCCAAATGAATAGTTCACACCCTTACCATCGGCAAAGAAGTAAATAGGCACAGTCAAATCAATGCCCATGTCCTCAACCGACTTCATGTCCTCGCCCAGTTGCTCCATGCAGTCTTTCTTAAGCTTTTCCTGGTCAACACCGGTTTGCGCGACAAACTGCTGCAAGTCAATCTTTCCAATCATCTTGCTACCACCGGGGATGTAACTCTTGTAGTCATCGCTCGAACATGACGACATCAATAATGCAATCACTATTGCCGAAAAGAATAGAATCCGTTTCATAATAAAAATCAGGTTTTAGAACAACAAATAAAAGTTTTCACAAAGATAGTTTTTTTCTCTTTACAATAAAAGGAAAAAACAGAAAAAAGTAAAAAAAAGTAGCTTTTTACCAAATTCAAGACAAAGGTCACTTAAGAATCCCTTTTTTAAGGTAAGGCAATTCAGAGTTATCACATTTTCAAATAAAAGTCACGAGTGAGCGCAATGTAGTCGTGAGTGTAATTGTGATTGGAATTAGCTATAACAAGAGTCCCGCTTTGGCATGGTGCCTCGCTATGCGACAGTTCCCACAGAATGCGCTTGGGAGCCGCACCCTCAACAGGAATCACGCTTGTGAAACGCCTTACCCACAAGCCATTTTCAACGGCAAGCCGCCTAATCTCATCCTCCACATCAGCAGGTGTAATAAGGGCTAAAATGCCGGCAGGAGTCAACATGCGACTGGCGTTACCTATCAGTTGCGAGAAATTGAGCGTTGTGGTGTGGCGAGCCTGATTGCGCTGGTCGTCGGGCGGCAAAATGCCATTAGTGAAAAAAGGAGGATTAGAGACAATGATGTCAAATTTCTCAAGGCTACCGAAATAATTAAAATCGGCCACAACGGCCTTAAGACGATTGCGCCATGGCGATTGCGAAAAGTTGAACGAGGCTTCATCGACCGATGGCCCGTCGATGTCGATTGCATGAACTCGAGCTAGAGGCTGTCGCTGGGCAATCATCATGGCAATCACGCCACATCCTGTGCCCACGTCGAGCACTCGTGTAGCGTCATTCACATCGCACCAAGCACCTAGCAGAACACCGTCGGTGCCCACCTTCATTGCGGTCTTGTCGTTAACAACACTGAACTGCTTGAAACGGAATCTCTTTTCGCGTGCCATTTAGAACTGAATACCGAAAAAATGCCAATGACCTCAATGGTCATTAGCATTCATCTATTGCTAGTGGAGCTGGAGGGGTTTGAACCCTCGTCCAAACGTGGAACTAATAAGCTTTCTACATGCTTAGTCGTTGACTTGGTTTTCGATTGCAAGCAGGCTCAAGACTACCAACTTGCAACTTAGTCTCTAAATTTCGAGAAAGAATCGAGACAAGTCTTTCTCTATCCCCGATATACTAGCACCACCGTTTCAACAAGCCTCGGAGCAAGGGCAGCTGGGTGATGTCTTGTCTCGGCCTCCTTGGGCAGAGATTAAGCTGATTTACTATGCTTCAATCAAGCAGCAAGAGCGTAATTGTTTTCGCCATTTAAAATTTAGGATGTCATGAATTTAAAGAGCACAGGCATCGTCACTCTGCATGCTTACTTACCACCTCAACACGCTGTCAAAGCCAAATCAGCCCCATGTAATGTGTGTGAGAGTATGTAAGAATTTGGGTTGCAAAAGTAGATTATAAATCCATCACCGCAAAACAAAGAGCGAGATTTTAACATGAATTAACCACAATAAGCTGTAATAATCCACTCATTTGCAACAAAACAGGCACAAAACTGATTGCCACTGGAATTGCTAGTAAAAGGTTTGCATAGTTCTCATTGTTTAATGTAATGTATATTATTATGTATAATTGAAGTTTTTTTATTAATTTTGCACCTTAAATCCGAGAGTAACTGGAGAATATACTTTTAATGACAGGAAACAATGCTTGATCTATTGTTTGAAACAAGCTGGGAAGTTTGCAATAAAGTTGGCGGAATCTATGCGGTTTTGTCGACAAAGGCAAAGACTTTACACAAGCTCTATGGCGACAAAGTGATATTCATTGGCCCCGACTTGTGCGGCAATGATGAAAATCCTTTTTTTGATGAAGTAAAGACCGAGCTCGATAATTGGAAGCACTCGGCTGCGCTACCATCAGGCATGACGGTGAAAACCGGTCGCTGGAAAGTGCCCGGTAATCCACTGGCTGTGCTAGTTGGTTACAATGCTCTGTATGTCTACAAGAACGAACTCTTTGCCGAGATGTGGCGCCGCTACGGCGTAGACTCATTGCATGCCTATGGCGACTACGACGAGTCGTGCGTTTTTTCCTACGGCGCAGCGCTTGTCATTGAAAGTATAGTCAACCACAAGAACTCAAGCCGAGTGGTGGCTCACTTCGACGAGTGGACAACAGGCATGGGACTACTCTACGTGAAATCGCGCATGCCACAGGTGGCAACAGTATTCACAACTCATGCAACAAGCATTGGTCGCAGCATCTGCGGCAACGGCAAGCCTCTCTACGACTACATGGCAGGCTACAACGGCGACCAGATGGCGCAGGAGCTCAACATGGAGTCGAAACATTCGCTCGAGAAATGCGCCGCCCACGAGGCCGATGTATTCACAACGGTGAGCGACGTCACTGCCCGCGAATGTGAGCAGCTACTTGAGCGCCGGCCTGTGGTAACTCCCAACGCTTTTGAGCAGAACTATGTGCCTAAAGGCGCAAAATATACCGCCACACGCCAAATGGCCCGCAAGCGACTGCTTGCCGTGGCCGGTGCCCTGAGTGGAGAGAAACTGCCAAGCGACACACTGCTGGTGGCGACATCGGGGCGTTGCGAGATGCGCAACAAGGGCATCGACCTTTACCTCGACACAATGAACGTATTGCGACACATGCCCAAGCTTGAACTTAATCGCAGCATTGTGGCCTATGTGCTGGTTCCCGGTTGGACACAGGAGGCCCGCCACGACCTGCGCGACGCCCTGCAACGCGACAAGGCTGTGGGACTGTTCAACCCCATCATCACCCACACCATCCACAACGAGGATAGCGATGCCATCTATGGTAAGATGAACTATCTAGGGTTCCGTAACGAAGCCGGCGGCATGGTAAAGGTCATTTATGTGCCAAGCTATCTCAATGGTGATGACGGCATCATGAACATGACTTACTATGACCTGCTCACGGGGTTTGACCTCTCCATCTTCCCATCCTACTATGAGCCCTGGGGCTACACTCCACTGGAGAGCGTGGCAATGGGCGTGCCTGCCATAACAACCAATCTTGCAGGCTTTGGCCAATGGGTAGAGAAAGAAATAGGCACCGACCCCATGAAAACCGGTGTAAAAGTGATTCACCGCACCGACTCGGGCTATGATGAGGCTCTCAACCAGATTGTGAAAAGCGTCACCACCGTTGCCCACATGAGCATCAAGGAGCACGAAAAACTGCGTCGCAGTGCAAAGGCAACCTCAAAGCGTGCCACTTGGGACCATTTCATGGAGAGCTACACCAATGCCTATCACACCGCATTGCAAGCGGCTGCGACTCGCAAGTGATTGACACCAATTATAAAGAATAAACCAAGAAGAATATAACCAATTGAAATATAATGAAAATTAAAGTCAGCAACACCAATTCTCCTGTGTGGAGAAATCTTACAGTGAAAAGTGAACTGCCCGAAAAGTTGAAGAAACTTGACGAGCTGTCTAAAAACTTGTGGTGGGTGTGGAACAGCGAGGCTAAGGCCATGTTCCATTACCTCGACCGCGACATTTGGCGCGCATCGGGCGAGAACCCCGTGATGATGCTTCAGCGCATGTCGGCAGCAAAACTCGAGGAGTTGAGCCGCGACGAAGACTTGGTAAAGAAAATCGACACTATCTATTCTCACTTCAAGGAGTACATGGAACAACCCATGCGCAAGGAGTTCCCATCGGTGGCCTACTTCAGCATGGAGTATGGCCTATGCAATGCCTTGAAGATATATTCAGGTGGCTTGGGTATCCTTGCCGGCGACTACATCAAGGAGGCCAGTGACCGCCGCATCGACATGACAGCAGTGGGCTTCCTGTATCGCTATGGCTACTTTACCCAAACACTCTCAATGGATGGCCAGCAGATTGCCAATTATGAACCCCAAAACTTCAACCAACTGCCCATTGAGCCGGTTATTGACAAGGACGGCCAGCAAATGGTGCTTGAGGTGCCCTACCCCGGCCGTGTGGTTTATGCCAACATCTGGAAGGTGAACGTGGGTCGCATGAACCTCTACCTGCTCGATACCGACCTCGACAAGAATAGCGACTTCGACCGCTCTATCACCCACCAGCTCTATGGCGGCGATTGGGAGAACCGCATCAAGCAGGAGTATATGCTTGGCATCGGTGGCATTCTCATGCTCAAGAAACTGGGTATAAAGGCTCAGATTTATCATTGCAACGAGGGTCATGCCGCACTGCTCAACCTGCAACGCCTCGTCGACTACGTTCAGGAGGAAGGCCTCAGCTTCCAGGAAGCTCTTGAGGTGGTGAGAGCATCATCGCTCTACACTGTTCACACTCCTGTTCCAGCCGGTCACGACTACTTCGACGAAGAGCTCTTTGGCCGCTACATGGGCGAGTTCCCCGCAAAACTTGGCATTACATGGAACGACCTGATGAACATGGGCCGTGAAAATCCCGACACTCAGGAGAAATTCTCGATGAGCGTGTTTGCACTCAACACCACTCAGGAGTCAAACGGCGTTAGCTGGTTGCACGGTGAGGTGTCGAAGCGCATGTTTGCGGGCGTGTGGAAAGGCTATGCTCCCGAGGAGTCGCACGTTGGCTACGTCACCAACGGTGTTCACATGCCCACCTGGGCAGCATCGGAGTGGAAAGAGTACTACACTAAGGTGTTTGGAGCCAACTATCTCGACAAGCAAGAAGAGATGCAGACCTGGGCACCCATTCAGAGTGTTCCCGATGAGGAGATTTGGGACCTGCGTATGCGCCTGAAGAACAAGTTCATCAACTTTGTTCGTCGTGACTTCCGTGCCACATGGCTCAAGAACCAGGGCGACCCCACTCGCATAATGTCGATTGTTGATAAAATCAACCCCGACGCGCTGCTCATTGGTTTTGCTCGCCGCTTTGCCACCTACAAGCGTGCCCACCTGCTCTTCACCGACCTCAACCGTCTATCGCGCATCGTTAACAACGAGAAGTTCCCTGTTCAGTTTATCTTCGCAGGCAAAGCTCACCCTGCCGACGGTGCCGGAAAAGACCTCATCAAGCGTATTGTTGAGATTTCTAAGATGCCTGAGTTTCTGGGCAAGATTATCTTCCTTGAGAACTATGACATGACAGTGTCGAAGCGCCTCATCACCGGTGTCGACATTTGGCTGAATACCCCCACTCGCCCACTCGAGGCATCGGGAACCAGTGGCGAGAAAGCCGAGATGAACGGCTTGCTCAACTTCTCGGTACTTGACGGCTGGTGGTACGAAGGTTATCGTGAGCGCGCAGGATGGGCATTGACTTCCCACCGCACCTACACCGACCAGAGCATGCAGGACAAGCTCGACGCAGCCACCATCTACTCAATGCTCGAGAACGAGATTATTCCACTCTACTTTGCCAAGAACTCTAAGGGCTACTCTCCCGAGTGGATTCAGTATATCAAGAACAGTATCTCGCAGATTGCGCCCAACTACACGATGTCGCGCATGATGCGTGACTACATCGACCGTTTCTACGCCCCCGAGGCTGCTCGCAGCAAGAAGCTTCGTGCCAACGACTATGCTCTCGCACGCGAAATTGTGGCCTGGAAAGAACACGTTGTCGAGAACTGGGACAATGTAGCTGTTGACGACATGAACTTGAGCGAAAGCTTCTACGACATCGCACAGAACAACGGCAATGTTGAGGCCACCGTCAAGCTCAACACAGCAGGCTTGGGCCGCAGCGTGTGTCTCGAACTTGTTGTTTATCACGTTGTAGATGGCGAAAACAAGTTCCACAGCACAATTCCAATGAAGGTTGTTGAAGAGGACGGAGACATTATTACCTACTCACTCAAGGATCAAATCAAGGATACGGGCATCTTCCGCCTCGCATTCCGCGCTTATCCATGGAACAACAATCTCCCCAACCGCCAAGACTTTGCCTACTTGAAGTGGTTCTAACCATTTTGCAACACACAATAAAAACCATCCCCGCCAGCGCTTGCTAACGGGGATGTTTTTTAAATATTGATTTCCAGGCAGCGCCATGCCTTTGCCTTGCTCACTCCAGGTTAACCACAGTGATGCCTGCGCCGCCCAGTTGCACGTGCTCGTCGTGATAGTTTTTCACTCCGGCCACTGAGTTTAGATACTGGCGAATGGCTTCGCGCAAGGCTCCGGTACCGGTGCCGTGGAGAATGCGCACCGTCTTGTGGGAGAACTGGATAGCATCGTCGATGAAATAGGTGACCGCTTGCACAGCCTCGTCGGCCCGCATGCCACGCACGTCAATCTCCGACTTGAAATTGAGCTGGCGGGCCCTGATTTCGTTGGCGGTAGCATTGGTAATAGACGGTTTCTCGCGTGACTGGCTCTTGCGCAGTGTGCGCTCAAGACGCTCTATCTCCACTCGAGTTTTGAGCTGACCAAAAGCGACAACAGCGTATTTCTCGTCGATGCTGATGATGGTGCCCACAGTCGACGCACCACCCTTGAGCAGCACATTATCGCCTGCCTGCAGTGGCATTTTATTGATGTCGCGCCTGCTAATGTGGTTCTTCTTGGGCTTTTCCCGCTGGGGACTGCCTGCAGGACGCAGAGGCTTGAGATTCTTAACCTCGTCGCCATCATCACTCGCCGCGATGCGCTGCTTGAACTCTTCAAGTTGCTGGCGCGCAAGTCGTGTCTTCTCACGCTCGGCCTGCACTTGCTTGATGTCCTTGATGGTGCGTTCCACTTGCGAGTTGGATTGCGCAATGATGTCGAGTGCCTTGCCGCGTGCCTCCTTCAAGATGGCTTTGTACTCGGAATTGAGTTTCTCAAGGCGCTCATTATACTGCTCGGCGACGGCATTAAGCTTCTTCTCACGCTGATGAATGTCGTAGCGCTTGTTTTCCCAGTACTTGCGATCACGCACAATGTCGAGCAGGTATTTGTCCATATTGATATAGTCGCTTCCCACAATCTCGCTAGCCTTATCAATCACCTCATGAGGCAGGCCAGTTTTACGGGCAATCTCGATGGCAAAAGAACTACCGGGGTAGCCAATTGAGAGCTGGAACAACGGTTTCATGAGCTGGCGGTCATAGAGCATGGCACCGTTGACAATGCCCGGCGTGTCGTCGGCAAACTGCTTGAGATTCTGGTAGTGAGTGGTGATAACTCCCATGATGCGTGACTTGTTGAGCTGCTCAAGAATGGCTTGAGCGATGGCACCGCCAATCTGTGGTTCAGTACCGCTACCAAACTCGTCGATGAGAATCATTGAGCGCTTGTCGCCACGCAACAGAAACGTCTTCATGTTTTGCAAGTGGCTGCTGTAGGTGCTAAGGTCATCCTCGATGCTCTGCTGGTCGCCAATGTCGATGAAGATGCTGTTGAAAATGCCCATGTGAGAATTATAGTACACAGTGGGTAGCACACCACATTGCAACATATATTGCACCACGCCCACCGTCTTGAGGCACACCGACTTGCCACCGGCGTTGGGGCCTGAAATCAACAGGATGCGTTGCTCACGATTAAGTTCAATATTAAGTGGCACCACCTCCTTTCCTTGCTCTCTCAGCGAGAGTAACAGGGCAGGATGCACGGCATGATACAGCTCAACATGAGGTGTTTTCTCAACGTGAGGCAACTGCGCGTCAACATCGTGAGCAAAGACAGCCTTGGCACGAATGAAGTCGAGTAATCCCAGCACCCTATAGGTATCAAGCAATTCATCGACGTGAGGGCGCACCATACCCGTGAGTTCACTGAGAATGCGAATAATCTCACGCTTCACTTCGCTCTCGGCCTCACGAATGCGGTTATTGACCTCGACAACCTCCTCGGGCTCAATAAAGATGGTGCGACCGCTAGCACTCTCGTCGTGAACGATGCCTTTAATCTTGCGCTTGTGCATGGGTGAGACGGGAATTACAAGACGCCCGTCGCGCACACTGGGAGTTGTGTCCTTCTCGAGATACCCCGCCTGGCGACCCGCATTAATCACTCGCCGCATAAGCCCATTGATGCTGGCGGTGGCACTTGCTATAGCTTGCCGCAATTCCTGAAGCAAGGGCGAGGCATTATCCTTCACGTTGCCGTTCTTGTCGAGTACACGTCCAATCTCGGTTACAATGTCGGGGAAGCATTGCATTGTGCCTGCCAGGCGCGCAAGGGCCGGATAGGAAGACTCCTGCTGCTCATCCCTACGCTCGAAGAAACGCAAAATCTCGGACACCGTTCCAAGCGAGCGCTGCAGGTCGAAGAATTGTTGCTCGGTCATGTGAGAACCCGGCACAGCAATGGCCTTTAACGTGCCGCGCATGTCAAAGAAATAGTTGAGTGGGAACTCCCGTTTACTCTGAATGATTGCCAGGAACTCGTTGGTCTGTGCAAGCCACAACATCACCTCGTCATAGCGGGAAGAAAAACGCATGGTCTCGCAGCAGCTTTGCCCCATGGCGCTAATGCACCTGGAGTTTATCTCTTTACGCACTGTGGTAAAGCCTATCTTCGATTCAAAATTGCTTGGGTATATCATAAGTTGAGTGCAAAATTAGTGCAAGTTGAGATAAATATAAAATGAAAAACAAAAGATTTTTATTTTTATTTACGAGACGCAGCCTAATTTATCTAAA
>DGWL01000044.1:950-27936 GCA_002396125.1 Porphyromonadaceae bacterium UBA4259 | reverse complement strand
TATCTAAAATTAGTGCAAGTTGAGATAAATATAAAATGAAAAACAAAAGTTTTTTATTTTTATTTGCGAGACGCAGCCTAAATTATCAAAAAATATTCAAAATAATCACTATCTTTGCATTTGTCTCTATAATAACTACTGACAAAATGGAAACGACCGACTATATTTTCAGCCTGGAAATTGCAGTTCGTGACTACGAACTCGACAGCGAGGGCATTGTTAATAACGCCAATTATCTTCACTATCTGGAACTCACACGCCATGAGTTCTGCCGCTGGGCAGGCTACTCCTTTAAAGAAATGAGTGCCGACGGCATTGTGCCGGTGCTAAGCCGTGTGGAGATTGACTACAAGACCCCACTACGCTCGGGCGACACCATGCTCAGTAGCCTGTGGGTTGAACGCAAGGGAGCTAGATTCGTCTTCCATCAAGACATCTACAACAAGCACACGGGCGAGATGGCTATTCATGCCGTGGTGAGCGTGGTGAGCCTTGAAAATGGCAAGCTCTCGCGTGGTGACCGTCTGTTTCAAGCATTCAGCAAGTGGCTATGACACAAGAGCATCCCCTCATAGTGTATCGCATGGCTTTTGCCGCAATTCGCGGCATGGGCGTTGAGCTGGCACAGCGCATCCTCGACGTGATTCCCGGCGAACGAGAGTTTTTTAATATGCCCGAGCGCGAGCTCAAGTCGCTCACCGGTAGCCGCAGCAAGATGTGTGAGCGCAGTTACCGCGACGAGATGCTTCGCAAGGCCGAGGATGAGTTGCATTTTGTTCTCGACAACAATATCAAGATCCTTTATTTCACCGACGATGACTACCCCCGCCGCCTGGTCAATGCCAGCGACGCACCCATCTTGCTCTACACCATTGGCGACTGCAATCTCAACAGCAAGCACATGATAAGCATAGTGGGCACTAGGCGTTGCACCCACTATGGGTTAAACTTTTGCGACAGGCTGGTCGAAGACCTCTCACGCATGCTCAAGGATGATGTGGTAGTGGTGAGCGGGCTGGCCTACGGCACCGACATTAACGCCCACCGGGCTGCTCTCAAGCACAACGTGCCCACCGTTGGCGTGCAAGCCTGCGGACTCAACAAGATTTATCCCGGCGAGCATCGCAACGATGCCGCCCACATAGTGCAACAGGGTGGCGCCATCGTGAGCGACTACATGAGTCAGGATGTCATTCATCGGGGCAACTTCCTTGCACGAAACCGCATCATTGCCGCCCTGAGCGACTGCACGGTGGTGGTTGAGAGCGCCGACAAAGGCGGCTCTCTCGTGACCGCCAACATTGCCGCCAGCTATGACCGCGACGTGTTTGCCTTGCCGGGCCGTGTCACCGATGAATTTTCCAAAGGATGCAACCGACTAATAATCAACAACCAGGCAGCCGCAATAACTTGTGCTCAAGACCTGCTGAAAGCCATGCGCTGGGAGTCGCGCGAGGTGCCCGCCACCGGCAAGGAGCTTGAACTTTTTCCACAGCTCACTGCCGAGCAGCAAAGCATTGTAGACATCTTGCAGAGGCATGGCGACATGCACATAAACGACCTGGCAGGCCTGACCGCCACCCCCATCTATCGCCTCATGTCAACCCTTGTGGAACTCGACGCTAAAGGCGTGATTACTACCCTGCCTGGATGCCGTTACGCGCTAGCGATGCGCAACGTTTAATGAGACTTTAGTTCTATGAAATGGAACAAAAAAAGGGGACAAATTGCCCCCCCTTTTTTTGCTCTGCCCCCTTTCAATTGCCGAGTATCAGGCGATACACGGCTGTGACATCGGCCGAGTTAATAGTGCCGTCGTCGTTTTGGTCGCCATTCACCAGCTTGCTCTCATCGCCATTGAGAATGTATTGATAAAGCGCGGTGACATCGGCACTGTTGCAAACTCCATCGCCATTAACATCGCCGTCAATAGTGACAACAGGCGGCGTGGTGACCACATCGATGAGCTTATAGCAATTAACATAATCGCCAATGCTCCCCTCGGTAGTTCCACGCTTGGCTTCCACCATTATCAAGTAACGACCGGGTTCAAAGTCGATGCGGCTGGAGATGTTGATGGTGCGCTCTTCGCCCTCAGGAATTTGCTGATTGCCCATGTAGATGAGGCCACCATTGGTGAGGGTGTACTGACGCATGCGCACATATACATTCCCGTTGTGCTGGGATGGTGCGCTCAAGGTTATTGAACCTTCAAGTTTCTCACCTTTAACCACAAAGTCGGGTAAATCAATGGCAACGGCATTCAAGAAAATATTGCCGGCCTCGCCAACGGTTATCTCAAGAGGATATAGCCCGTTGTTCGCATCGGGCGTGATGATGCCGTCGTCGGTCACATAACACACTTCCACACGATAGTTGCCGGGGTCAACAGGCAACTTGCGGTAGAAAGTGAAGGTATGGGCCTCGCCCCGCTCCACTGTGGCGTCGCTCTGCTGATAAACGTATCGCTTGGCCGGGTCGTTGACATCGACCAGATAGAGAATCGCGCCCACATTACCGGCACTGCCGTAGTTTCGCGAGTTGAGCGCGAAGTAAATGTTGTCGCCCTGGTTGATAACCTGTTGCGAGTCGGCGCGTCGCCACTGCACAGTGGTGGTGAGCCGCATGACAGGAGTCGCGACACGCGGAAGCACGTTAACGATTGCTTCACCTTGAGAGAGGACAAACGGATATTGCTCAAATCCCTTCTCAAAGATGCTGAGACGGTACTCTCCCTGAAGCATATCATCATTAAGATTAACCAGCAATGACACATTCTCGCCGACAGCATCATAGATGTTAACAGCATTCTCATAGTCGAACGAGATATCCTCATTGGCAGTGCTGGTAAAGCGAAGAACGATGTTGCGCAATCGCACATCAGGGCTATTGTTGACAATATTAACGTTGAACAGCGCCGAGCCACCCTCATATACCTCGCCTTGCGGTTCCAGCGGTGAGAGAACTGTGACATCGGGATGCGAGCAACTGTCGTCGAGAGTCATGATGCGACCATCAACCACTTGAGTGGTGAAATAACCCACGTAGGGATTATTGCGGCTGTCTCGGCCACGGCAATAGCGCATGAGTTGCCATGGAGAGTCGGCGTCCTCACGAAATGCCATCCACACAGTTGCTTCGCCGTCGGGCACCTCGGCCCCAACTTGCTTAGGGATGTCATAGATTGAGGCCATCGCAAGGAGTCCGGTGCGTCCGTTAGCAAAGCCATCGATGTTGCGCTGCTCAGTCTTGAGAACCTTGATAATCTCACCATCTCGCACCAAGGCAACACCGAGTTGACCGGTAAAAGGCTTGGTGTCGAAGTTCTCTACAGTAACCATTATATTAAAGGCATTATTATCCTGAGTGATGAGGCGCATACTCAAGGCATTGTAGAGCGGACGCTGGTAGATTGTGCCGGCAACCGGAGGCTGAATGCCTGTTATAATCTCCTGGTCGATATTGTAGCCACCAGTGCCGCCGCCAATCCCCAGGTCGTCGGGGTCGAGATGACTAACAAGAAAATACCCATCACTTGTTCCATACCAGCCCCAGTTGATGTGCACAAATCCCTCGGAATCATAACCGTCGCACACAAAAGCATGACCGCTACTGCCAGTCTCGCTAGCCGCTGCATAATAGACCGGTCGACCCGCATCGAGCTCACTCTTGATGAGTTGTAACCACTCGCTGCTGCTGTAATAATCGCGCTTGCGCATGGTGACTGCCTCATCATAGTTAAAGTAGTCTCGGAATGCCTGCGGCACCATCATTGAGTGCGCTCCACTACCGGCCGGCAAATACTCCATGTCGACAGCAACACCAAAGTGTGCCGCCAGTGTGGCAACCGCAGTGCCTTGTAATGTGGTGTAATCCACATCATCATAGGATGTGAGCATGTTATCCCAGTCGTAGGTTGTCGCGCCAAAGTCGGCCGAGACTTCCTTGCCATCCACTGTAATTGTTTTGCTGCCGGTACCATGCTCAGGATAGCTATAAAAACGCATAATTTGTGTGGCAGCTGTAGCCACACATCCCACATAATAGTGAGTAGTGCCATTATAAGTTGGACACAAATTATTGTAAGGAGCACCTTGCCCCCAATGGATGTCGCCCAATAGCGGACCAACAACAGGAACACCCTGAGACGCACTACGGGTCACCGCACGCCGTCCCGCACAAGCCTCGACATAACGCTCATTAAGTGCCAACCATTGACGCAGGTTATCGGGCATGTTGTCATAGGAGAAAGAGCCTTGCGTGGAATAACCAAGAACCGAAGGGGCAGCATCGTCGCCTGCCACAATCACAAAGCCGTTGCCATCGGCTCGGTTAAACACATAGAAAGGCGCGTAGCCATGAGTGGCACTTTCACCCATGCGCTCCACTCGAAGCCACTGCTGTGGCAAAACATGCTGCATCGCAGCCGACTCAGAAAATCGTTGAGCAACCAATTCGGCCTGAGACCAGTCGATGGGACTGCCCCAAGCCGAAGTGGAAGTCAAAACGATTACTGCAGTAATCAGTTTTTTCATCATAGTGTTATAATTTTACTTAATAAGAACCTTTTGTGTCATGTCGCCGGCCTTGACCACATAGATGCCAGGAGCCAGGTTGATGGTGGTTGTTCCAGCCTTAGCAATGCCACGGCTTGCCACCTGACCACTAAGGTTGTACACAATCACGGGAGCCTGAATGGCTGAGTTGATGACAATAGCTCCAGGCACCGCACCGATGCTTGTTGCCACGGCAACCTTTGAGATAGAAGTGTTGTTGAGTTTAACCTCAATCTCATTTGAGGGAGAGGAAGCGATTTCATCAACATAGTTTCCATAATAAGATGAAACAACAGTTGGCGCATAGGCCACAACATTATAGGTGTAGCTAAGCTTATCGCTCAATGGCAAATAGACAGCAATGGAAGTGGCGTCGCCGTCGGCTTCATAAACACCCACAGGCTGTGCAACCTCGTCGCCGGCCATGAGCTGCTGTGACACTACAAAATAGTCGATAAAGAGCTTGTCGCTGCCATTGAGATAGGAAAGCTCGATGAAGGTGTTGTCGTTGCCCTTATCGCTAGTTACGGTATAATCGGCAAAATCACCGCCGAGAGTGAGCTTAACACTCTCAACCAGGTCGTTGCCATTGTAAATATTCACCATGACAGTGTCGCCTTCGACAGCACCGCTATAGTTGCGCGAAACCATATTAACCTTTAGCTGGAAAGTGCCATTGTTGTTGCTCAAGTTTAACGATGGTGTGGTAATTGTGGCAGCTGTTCCAAAAGGAGCAAGTCCCATGTAGCCACTAGCCAGACAGTGAGCATAGCCATACCATCCGGGTTGCTGGGTGTAGGCATCAAGATACTCTTGAGTGCTTGGATAGTCGACCGAGGTGATAGTGCCACTTGTCACCTTAGAGAAGTCCTCATCAATTACATTCACGACAGCGTCTTGAGCAAGAATTTCATGCCTGGTGACATTTACCTCGTAACGTGTGGCATCGGGCACTGCCTCCCAATGTGCAGTAAAGCCATTCTCGGTAACTGCTGTAGCATCAAGCGCCACGGGAGCATCAAGCGATGTAATGTTCTTTACCACCTCAACTTCTTCACTCTCGGCCGAGATAATATCATCTTTCACAGCACGCACTGTGTAAAAATAGGTCTTAGTGGCATCAAGATCACTAACATAATGTGACGTGCCGGTTACACTGTAATCCTGCAAGGTGTAAACACGGTTATCTCCATCTTTAGTGTAGACATCAAGCAGATAGCCGGTTGCTCCTGTAACTGATTTCCACAACGCCGTGAACGACACTCCGTCGGCCTGAATGGGCTGGTTAACCTCGGGGGCCGCAAGGAACGATTCGCTAGTTTCAACCTTCAAGTCATCAATTAGCATGCCATTAACGACAAAACTAGGTTTAAAATTCAAGAAGGAAGTAGCGCGCCCACCATTGGTGATATACTCAATGGTAGTCCACTCGTTGTCGTAAACATAGAAAGTCTTGGCCGTGTTGTAACCTAGCTGCACATCGATAGCACCCACATTATCGAGGGTTTTAACCTTGAAAGTGATGCGCAAGTTTCCACCACCCGACGACATATTGGTGCTAGCGGTGCGCAGGTTGCCACTAGCTCCAATCTTCAGGCATCCACCAGCTTCATAGACGTATTGCCCTGTCCAGCCAGGTAATATAGTGCTCAATTTACCCGACGAGTAACTGCTGATATCAACAGTTGCTGGCTCGTCTTGAGAACCTTCGGTAAAGGCGTCAAAATTTTGGTCTAAGACAACTGATATTTCACTACTAGCCGCACTGACCGAGAAAGCAGTGGCAGCCATTAAGGCAAAAGCCATAAGACAAAGGTTTACATTTCTCATAAAAAGTTGTTCTAAAAATAATTATACAAATATATATCGCAAAAATAATAATTATTTACAAAACAACAAATAATTATACCTAAAAAACATAATTTTTCAACTGTTATTTCACTCAAGTCCGAACCGCGGCAACAAGTGTTTATTTCTTCTTTCGGCGAGGTTTCTTTGCCTGCTGCAGCCGTAGTTGCCGCACTATTGCCAAATGATCGTCGGCCAGGTCATCGAGGCCTATTTTCTCATAAATGCGAGCAAGCGCCAAGTGGGGCGCAATGGCTGTGCGAGAAGCCCTAGCGGCACGCTTATAAACCTTAATTGCCGCAGGAGTATCTTTTTCGTCTTCGTGAATTTGCGCCAATAATATCAGTGCATCATAGCAGTTTTTGTTAAAGTCAAGGGCTGCCTCAAGTTGCTTGACAGCATGGGCAGTTTCTCCAATGCTGCGCATGAGCCGCGCTTTGCCAATCATTGCGGGAATGTGAGAGTTGCACAGGCGCAATGCTTTGTTATAGTTGGCCAATGCCGACTTGATGGCGATTTCGTCGAGATGTTGGTCAGGGCTTCCATAAGGCACATCCTCCTCTTGAGCCAGCACACCCATCCCTAAAGACTGGTCGCCCATGGCGGTAAACTCGGCCGCAAGCTGGGCAAGCATCTTGTTTTGAGAATCGATAACCTCCTCAAGATTGTGAATTTTCCTGGTCAAGCGATGAAATTTATTAAACTTCAGCTTTATAAAACGTTTTGCCAACGGGTCACCAATGATGCTGTGAATCTCCATCGCCTGAGCGAAGCAATCTACCGCACGGGAAAAATCGTCGTGTTCAAATGCAATCGACGCCATTGTGTAGAGCCCATTAGCTTTTTCAAGAAGCATTGCATCGTTGATTACTGCCTGGTTGTTGAATTGCCGGCTAAAGTCGGCAATAGCCGTGTTGACGATAATGTCGCGCTGCGAGAGAGGCTTGAGTAGCGTGATACCCTCGAGCGATGTGCATCGCGAGAGCGCGACATAGGTCTGCCCACTTGAGAATGCTCCACCGGCAAAATCAATAACTATATTGTTGAATGTGAGTCCCTGGCTCTTGTGCACGGTTAATGCCCATGCGGGCTTAATGGGGTATTGCCTGAATGTTCCCACCACATTCTCAAGCACCTTTTTCTCACGCTCGTCGTAGGAATATTGAACATTTTCCCACAATTCCTCTTCAAGAACATAGCAGTCGCCATCCTCAAGAGCAACCTCTATCCCACTCCCGTCGATATTTGACACCTTGCCAAGAGTGCCGTTCACCCATCGATTCTCCTTATCGTTGCGGATGAAAATGACTTGCGCACCCTGTTTTAATGTCAGTTCCTTGCTCGTGGGCAGGTCATTGTCGGGGAACACACCATCCACGACACCATGGAACGTGAACTCAGGGGAAGTGAGAGCATTCATGTGCTCACTATTGATGGCATCAACCGTGTCGCGCCGAGTGGCAAGAGTCATCATGAAACCGTCGTCAAGTTCCTGATATTGGGGGTTGCAACGGCTATTGATTAGCCTCATATCGGCATCGGTGGCATGACTCACACGAATGCGGTCGAGCATAGCCACAAAATTAGAGTCGCTCTGGCGATAGATTTTACGCAACTCAATTGGAATTAACCCCAAGCTATTAAAGACGCGAGCGTTAAAAAAGAAGAACTGCTGATAGTAGCGTCGCAAGATGTCTTTCATGTCGCGCGTGACAACAGGCTCAAGCTGGAAAATGTCGCCCACAAAGAGTAACTGCTTGCCACCAAATGGTTCACGCATATTGCCTGAGTAGACCTTAAGCACCTTGTCGATAAAGTCGATAACATCACATCTGACCATTGAAATCTCGTCGATGATAATGAGATCGAGCTTGCGGATTAGCTTTACCTTCTGTGAAGAGTAGCGCAGTGTTTTGCGTATGTGCCGAGGCGAGAAATCGGGGTCGTCGGGCAGTAATGGTTTAAAAGGGATTTTAAAGAATGAATGAAGAGTTTGCCCACCCACGTTTACTGCGGCTATGCCAGTTGGCGCCAGCACCACATGAGTCTTGCGGGTATTGGCACAAATATACTTGAGGAAAGTGCTTTTTCCAGTGCCTGCTTTACCCGTGAGAAACACCGAGCGATGTGTGTTTTGAATCATGTTCCAGGCGTTTTGGAACTCCAAATTATCAAGATCAATATTTTCAATGCTTATAGCCATCAGGGGGAGTTGTGAGTTGTGAGTTCAAAGTTAGAAATAAATCTTGAAATAACAAAGTGCAGGGAGTGCATTGTTAATAAAATGCTCTCCCTGCAGTGCAAAAATATATCTAGGATTCCTTTTTATTTCATTTATATCAGAATCGGAAACCGATTGTGAGTGCCACCTTGTTGTTGTGGTCCTTAATCTCCTCACCTTCCTCGCCAGGATAAGCGTGATACTGGCTGGTGCGAGCACGATGAACATAGGCAGCATCGGCATAGAAGTGCTTGTAGCGATAGCCAAGACCACAAGTTATATACTGATTGTTCTTGTCGTACTGATACATATAGTTGCTCGAAACCACATCTACATCACCATTGGCCTTTCCTTTAACGAAGTCCTTGACGGGTGACGTTTGATAGGCATAACCGGCACGAAGGCTGAGATTAGGAGTCACACGATACTCACCACCCACACGCAGGGTGTGCTGAGCCTGAAGTTGGTCTTTGATTTTAGCCTCGGTGTCGAGATAGTTGCCGCCACCCTCATCGCCACAGCGAATGGTGTTAGCTCCAGTATACTCATAGTCGAAGCTGATGAGTCCCTTGCTGGTGGGAACCACAGCAATGCTACCCATGAATCGCCATGGAGTCTTGATAGTGTAGCGATACTCGTCATAGTAGCCTTCCTCGCCAGTCTCGGTGTTATCGCTGAACTTATTGTCGCTAGAGAAATTGTCCATGAGCAGGTCAACTCCCGACTGCACCTTGTAAAGGTCCTTCATGTCATAGTAGGTAGGAGTGTGGAAAGCGGCACCCAGACGTAACTCATTGATAGGTTTAACAATTACACCCATCTTAAAATTATAGCCGGTGCCCTTGGTGAGTTGATAGCTCTGGAAATCGAAGCCTGCATAGCCTGTTGTAACCGCGCCGTTGTCAACGTCGTAGTTGTAGATATAGGCATGATCAAGATCTTCTCCATAATACTGATAGCTGTCAAACTTAAGGTCGGTAATACCAAAGTTAATACCCCAGTAAACCTTATTGGCAAAGTTACCACCCAGAGTGATGTTATATTCATCGGTGTGACCTTTCTCGTCAACATAATAATTGGCTTTACCTGATGTCATGTCGCCCGCGAGACCTTGCAGATGACCATCGCTAGTGCCATTGATGAGATAGGACTGATAGGCAAGGATGCCAAGCCATGGGGCATTGCTCTGATAATAGATATTGCCATCGTAGTTATTGGTTGAGAGGTCTACTTCGTTCCATCCACCGGCATTCAAGGCAGCCGCAACGCGATTAGTGAGTGAAGTGCCCACAGCATAACCGCCCTGATAGCGACGATTGAAAGAGTTGACGCGGTTGAAAGTGAATCCCCAGTTAAAGTACTTGAAAAAATCGCTATCAATCTTCATCGAGCCAACGTAGCCGATATTGTTGAAGTTGAACTTCGTGTCGGTCAAGTTGTCACCACTTGCACTCTTGGTGGAGAGGAAATTGAGGTTCATTGTCACGGCCACATCGCTACTGCGATAGATACCGATACCTCCAGGATTCTGCAAAATGGCTGATATGTCGCCACCCACAGCACCATAGGCACCTGCCATCGACATAAAGCGAGAAGTACCGCTAAGTTCGGTTTCAGAAAGTTTCAGCACATCGAAAGTTGCTTGAGCGCTAGCCATAAGCGATGCGCCACACATCAGCATTGCTATATATAACTTGTTCATAGCTTAAAAATATCTTTTAAAAAAGTCTATACTACAAAAATTTCAATTCTCAATACTCCAAACTGATTAACGACGGCCTCCGTGACCACCGCCGCCACCGCGGCTACCGCCACCGCCCGAGAAGCCACCGCCACCACCATGGCTGCCACCCGAGAATCCGCCACCACTGCTGCGGCCACCACCTGAGTAGCCACCATAGCTGCGGCTGCCACCTGAGTAGCCACCATAGCTGCGGCTGCCTCCATAACTGCGAGTGCCGGTGCTTGAAGGACTATAGCTGCGTCCTGAGCTGCGCGAAGGTGTGTAGGAGCGTCCACTGCCTGTGGGAGCCGATGGAGTATAGGTGCGCGAGGCACTGCGTCCGCTGTTGATACCGCCGCCACGGTAGGAACGATTGCCGGCTTGAACGCCACTGCGGCCATTGTAGCCACCATAAGGACGATTATTTCCCAGATTACCACGGTTCATGCTAGTGCGCCCTGTTCCAAAAGTGCGTCCGTTATTGCGACCTGTAACACCTGCATAACCATTGTGGTTGCTGCCGAAGCGAGAACCATGATTGGTGAAGCCTGGGCGACGGCCATTGTAACCACTATTGTATCGTCCGCCATGACGTCCCCATCCGCGGTCGCCATACCAGCCACCCCAATGGTGGTGGTGATTCCAGCCCCAGTGATGGTTCCAGGTCCAGCCCCATCCGGCATGCCAAGGACGACCCCAGTACCAGGGATCATAGCCCCAGTTGTACCAACTGCTGTAGTACCAAGGACTGCGCCATCCCCAATTCCAGCTATACCAGGGATCATAATAGCGATAACCCCATCCCCAATAGGGTCCCCATCCCCAGTCGGTGCCTACGATGAGGTTCACTGTGGGAGTGTTATCGAAGTAATATTCAATGAGGTCGGGGTCGTTGCTGCGAATAATGATTTTAGGGTTATGGAAACGCTCAATGCGACGAGTGTTGGCGAAGGTATCGTCATCAATATATGTGGTGTCACCCTCGGTATACACATCGTAACGACGGTTATATTCATCCACATCGCGTCCATTAACCACTCCATTAAGCGGTGTTACTTGAGTCTGCAAGGTGCCATAATATCCACTAGCTGCAGGTGCCGGTTTCACAACAACCTTAGTGGTCTTCTTGGCATCGGAACTTCCATCATAATAGATGTCATCTTCAAAATCTTGCGCCATTGATCCGCCATAGCCAATCAACAAAGCGCCAATCAAAGATAAAAATTTGTAGTTCATATTATTAGGTGTTTTTAAATTAATTTTCAAATTTAACCATTGCTTAGACTTGCGCACTAATTAAAAGTTTAATGCATTCTAGATTGCAAATCTACATAAAGTTTTCAACAATAGGAGAATAAAACTCGCCAAAAATGGTAAAATCGATGTTTTTTCCTCTTATTTTCACTCTCTAAACACCATTTGTGTTGATTTACTGCATTACGCTCGCCACATCTTAACATTTTTTAATAAAGGAAAAACACTTTTATTTTGTTACTTTGCACAAGTAAAAACAAAGTATCAGATATTGGCTTATGAAGATTGGAGAATACAACACGTTAATGGTAAATAGATTTGTTGACTTTGGAGCCTACTTAATTGACAAGGAAGGTAATGAAGTGTTACTGCCAAAGCGATATCTCACGGGTGACGAAGAACTCGACGACATGATGGAAGTGTTTGTCTATAACGACTCGGAAAATCGCCCGGTTGCCACCACCGAACACCCTCATGCCACTGTGGGGCAATTTTCCCTGCTAAGGGTTAAGGCGGTGAACGCCATCGGCGCATTCCTTGAATGGGGACTTGTTGCCAAAGACCTGCTTGTTCCCTTTCGCGAGCAGCGCGTGAGAATGCAGGCCGGACGCAGCTACATTGTATATATTTATCTCGACAAGAGCAGCGGTCGCATCACAGCCAGTGCCAAGCTCGACAAGTTCCTTGACAAAAGCCTCCCTGACTATTACCACCGCCAAAAGGTTGACGTTCTCATCACTCAACAAATGGAGATTGGATATCGAGTGATCGTCAACAGCCAGCACTGGGGAATGATTTACAATAACGAACTTTATCAACACGTGAACATTGGCGAGCATCATATGGGTTTCATCAAGCAGGTGCGCGATGATGGCAAAATAGATGTCACTCTTGCAAAGATTGAAAAACTACGCGTCGACGACCTTGCCACCTTAATTCTCGATTATCTTGATAATAATAATGGGACCATGCCGCTCAATGACAAATCGTCGCCCGATGACATCATGCGCACATTCAATTGCAGCAAGAAGGACTTCAAGAAAGCATTGGGTCTGCTCTATAAGCAACACAAAATCACCCTAGGCGACGAGGTGCGTCTCTCATAAGTCACCACAAGAATAACAATCAACAAATAATAAAGGAATACCTATAGAAAAAGATTAGGAGGATTTTTAATCACCTCCTAATCTAGTGTTCTTCCAAATGGATCGTTTAAGAATCTGCTTAATAGAAGAATGTAACCAATTTTTATGAATGATGGCACTGCATCAATCCAGCCGTTAAAATTGAGGTTGAAAATTACAATGCCTTGTTAGTACCAAAAATCGACAAGAAATCACCGATATTAAAAACGCACAAATGTAGCATTTTCCAACGTAATATGCAAGAAAAACAGCAATTATTATATCATAATTCCACAAAAATATCGCACCGGGAGACAAAAACACACAAAAGCCACCAAGATTTGCCCGCAAGCATTATTGCAATGTTAATGTTTTTTATTAACTTTGCATCTCAAAATGTAGATAAAAAGACCTAATAAATAAAAGACTTGAAATAAAAGAATTGTTATGAGTAAAGTTATATTAACAGGCGACCGTCCCACCGGCAAGCTACATTTGGGTCACTATGTGGGATCGTTGCGCCGCCGCGTGGAACTGCAAAATGCAGGAGATTATGAGAAAATGTTTGTCTTCATGGCCGATGTCCAAGCACTCACCGACAATGCCGACAATCCCGAGAAGATACGCCAAAACATCATCGAAGTTGCACTCGATTACCTGTCGGCCGGACTAGACCCCGAGAAGTGCATCATCTTCATCCAAAGCCAGATTCCTGAACTGGCCGAGCTCACCACCTACCTGATGAACCTGGTGACAGTGAGTCGCGTGCAACGCAACCCCACGGTGAAGACCGAGATTAAGATGCGCAACTTTGAGGCAAATATTCCACTGGGATTTTTCTGCTACCCGGTGAGCCAAGCCGCCGATATCACTTTGTTCAAGTCGACCGTGGTTCCCGTTGGCGAAGACCAAGAGCCCATGATTGAGCTCACTCGCGAACTGGTGCGTCGCTTCAACAGCACCTATGGCGAAGTGCTTGTTGAGCCCGACATCATGCTACCCGAGAACCAGACCGCACGTCGCCTTCCCGGCACCGACGGCAAGGAAAAGATGAGTAAGAGCCTGGGCAACTGCATCTACTTGAGCGATGACGCCGATACAGTGTGGCAAAAGGTTCGCTCCATGTTCACCGACCCCAATCACTTGAACGTGAGTGACCCCGGCACTGTTGAAGGCAATGCGGTGTTCACCTATCTTGACGCCTTCTCTTGCGACGAAGACTTTGCCAAGTATCTCCCCGACTATCAAAATCTCGACGAGATGAAGGACCACTACCGCCGCGGCGGTTTGGGAGACGTGAAGTGCAAGAAGCTCCTCAATAGCATCCTCAATGAGATGCTTGAGCCCATTCGCCAGCGCCGCCGTGAATTGGAACAAGACATTCCCGAGATTTACAATATCCTGCGTCGCGGCACCGAGAAAGCTCGCGAGACGGCTGCCCAAACGATGGACGAGGTGCGCAACGCCATGAAGATTAACTACTTTGAAGACACTGAGCTGATACGCCGGCAATCGGAGTATTTTAAAGCGAAATAAGAACTTCGTTTAATTATAAATAATAAAGGACCGGGGCACCCCAGTCCTTTTTTTTATTACGTCAGGTATTGCTTGATATAAAGTTCGCAGTTGGCCACAAGTTCGTCATACCAAGCTTGACCGAATCGCCTTATGAGGGGTTCTTTGAGGAACTGGTAAACCCTGATACCCTTTCCGCGTCCCATCACCTCGGCGCTCTTGCAAATCTTCCACCGGTGGTAGTTAACCGCCACATTACCGTTGTGCAGCGTCTTGAGCCTCAATGGATAGAGGGCGCACGAGATGGGTTTCATAAAATTGATTTTTCCCTGGCGGTAAGCCTTCTCAATAGCGCAGATGCACTTCCCGCCAGGAGCATAGCAGGAGAACACACAGTTGCCACTGTCGAGAATTTGGGTAACCAGCTCACCCTCGGGATCGAGATAGGACACACCGTTAAGTTCTATCTCCTGTCGAGCGCGCGGCAGCAAGTCATTCCAAATCGCGGGTAATATTTCTTTTATTATCTCTTCCTCTTCACCGGTGATGGGCGCTCCGGCATCGCCATCAATGCAGCATTGCCCCAGACAAGAGTCTATATCACAGCAGAAGAATCTCTCAACCACATCGAGAGTCACAAGAGTGTTATCGTTGATTAGAAACATATATTTTGCCAGTTGTCAACGGATTATTCTGATTTTATTGCAGGGATTCACTTCTCAAATCTCATTTATCACTTCTCATCTCTAAGTTCTCATTTCCTCTAATTTTCCACAAGTTTAGAGAGAGCGTGCTCGAGGTCGGTACTCGAGAGCTTGAGATACATCTCACCACGATAGGCGTAGGAGATATTGCCGGTTTCCTCACTCACGACAACGGCAATGGCGTCGGTAGCCTGCGAGATTCCCAATGCCGAGCGGTGGCGAAGACCCAGATACTTGGGCAGACTAGTGTCGTGCGATACCGGCAGGATACATCCTGCTGCCATTATCTTGCCATTGTCGATTATCACGGCACCATCGTGCAGCGGGCTATTCTTAAAAAAGATGTTCTCGAGCAAGCGGTTATTCACCTCGGCACGAATAATGTCGCCCGAGTGCTCATAGTCGTCGAGTGAAATAGAGTTCTTGATAACTATTAGAGCTCCTGTTTTTGACTTGGATAGAGTCATGCAGGCATACACAATGGGCATAATCCACTTTTTGCGCTCGGTCTTATCTTCACCACTGTGCCACAACTTAGCAATAGACTTCCACCCACGTTTTGATCCGAGCTCGGTGAGGAAGCGCTTTATCTGGTCTTGAAAAACGATGATTAGAATAAAGATTCCGCTATCGATAATGCGATCCATAATAGTGCCCAGCAGTTTCATGTCGAGCAACTTATCGACCACAATCCAAGCCACAATAAAAGCAAAGACTCCCACAAAGATGTTGAGCGCCCCACTCTCCTTCATCGTGCGATAGATGTAGAATAACAGCCCCGCCACAAGCAGGATGTCGATAATATCTTTTATGCCAAACGGTATCATATTGTCAGTTGTCAGTTATCAGTTGTCAGTTATCAGTTATCAGTTGTCAGTTATCAGTTGTCACTGTCTGATTGACTATTGCTATTTAGTAACCCAACTATCGTGCGTGCCTCGACAGCAGCTTTAACATCATGAACACGCAAGATGTGAGCGCCCTTAAGTAGTGCGATGGTGTTGAGAACCGTGGTGCCATTGAGGGCATCTTGTGCCTGGCAACGCAGAGCCTGCTGAATCATCGACTTGCGCGATATTCCCACCAGTAGAGGCACCCTCAGAGCATGAAACACTTCAAGACGCGAAATGAGACGATAGTTCTGCTCTGTGGTTTTGGCGAAGCCAAACCCCGGGTCGGCAATCACGTCGTTAATACCTTGCTGATGCAACTCATCAACCTTTTGCGCCAGTTGCTCAAGCACCACGGCAGCCACATCTCCATTGTAGTCGGTGAGCTGCTGCATTGTAGAGGGAGTGCCTCGCATGTGCATCACGATGTAAGGCACCTGCAGCTGAGCAATTGTAGAGTGCATGAGAGGGTTAAGGTCACCTCCCGAGATATCATTAACGATATCAACACCAAGATGCTCAACGCAATGGCGTGCAACATCGGCACGGAATGTATCGACCGATATTATGACATCATTACCTGTTGAGGCGCGCACTGCCTTGATAGCGACATCAAGACGCTTAATTTCCTCGTTCTCATCAACAAGTTGAGCACCAGGACGTGTTGAGCAAGCGCCAATGTCGATAATATCGGCACCTTCTCGCAGCATAATACCCGCACGCTCTGCAATGAGCTCAGGCTCAAGAGTGCGACTCGCATTATAGAACGAATCGGGTGTAGCGTTAATTATGCCCATTATAAGTGGCCGGTCGATTTCCATCAGTCGGCCATGCAGATTGAGACTATATTTCCTGAAGTCATCCATATTGAATAACAGCCAAGATTCAAATTACACCTATATAATATAGGAAGATTATCACAATGGCCACGGGAGCGATGTAGCGCAAGCAAAAGACAACATAGGCTTGAACAAACGAAGCCTTGTGCTTGCCTCCATTGGTCAACTGATTGTGTATAACATCTTTCTTTAACACCCACCCAACATAAACGGCCGTAACAAGCCCTCCAAGAAGCATGAAGATATTGGGTCCCACAAAGTCGAGGAAGTCAAAGATGTTGCGACCAAGCAGTTGTATGTCGCTCAAAGTACTGAAAGACAAAGCACTCAGCACAGCCACAATGGTCATTAACGTTGCCGTAATAGCTATGGCCTTCATGCGCGAAATTTTGTATTCATCAATCAAGAAAGCAATGGAAATCTCGCTAAGCGAAATAGTTGAGGTGATTGATGCAAAAAACAATAAAACAAAGAAAAGGACTGCCCAGATGGTGCCACCAGGCAACTGCTGGAAAATGGTGGGTAAAATCTCAAAAATGAGCTTAGGACCCGCATTGGGCTCAAGTTCAAATGAGAACACTGCAGGGAATATCATTATGCCGGCCAATATAGCCACCAAGGTATCGAGCGACGATATAGTCACGGCATCTTTCATGAGATTGCTGTCATCCTTGAAATAAGATGAAAAGGTGATGAGGCACGTCACACCAAGCGACAGCGACATAAACGACTGCCCCATTGCGTCGACCACGCCCTTCCAACCAAGATCATCGAAGTCGATATCAAAGAGAAACTCCATGCCCTCGTCAGAATCGGGCAACAATAATGAGTTGACACAAAAAACAATAAGGAGAAGGAAGAGGAATGGCATCATCACGTTGGCAATGCGTTCAATGCCTTTTTCCACACCACGGCTCAGCACAAGGAAATTTAATAACAAGAAAAGCAGAGTCCACAACACGCAGCGATCGGGATTTCCCACGAAGGTGTTGAAAATCTGCGAATATTGCTCGGTAGTGTGACCTAGCAGGTTGCCGCTTACCGAACTCCACAAATACTCTATTACCCATCCACACACCACACTATAGTAGCCGCAGATTAGCAAAGCTCCAAGAACACCTATATAGGCAAAATATTTAAAAGGCGAGCCTGGGGTGAGTTGCTCAACAGCTCCCTTCATACTCTTGTGAGTTGAACGTCCAATCACAAACTCCGACATCATGATAGGTACTCCAAGCAACAGGACACAAATAAGGTAAACAAGAATATAGGCACCACCGCCGTTTTCTCCAGCTTGATAAGGGAAACGCCAGATGTTGCCGAGTCCCACCGCACTCCCCACAGTTGCTGCCACAGCCCCCATGCGAGTTGCAAAGCCAATTCTTTTATTTTTCATAAGTATAATATTGTAAAGTTGTTGAGTAACAGAATAGTGAAATATTCAAGTATATTATTGAACTATAACCAAGTTGGGAGGGTCTCTAATAACTATTAATTCTTCTTCACCAGCCAAGCACTCATCTCATAGAGGAGATAAATGGGTAAAAACACTATAGTGAGAGTGAAGGGGTCGCCGGTGGGAGTGATGAAAGCCGCGAGAATCAGCAGTGCCACAATGGCATGGCGACGATACTTGCGGAAAAAGTCGCGATGCAACACCCCCATGTTTCCCAATAACCATGCAAGCAGCGGCAACTCAAAGATGATGCCCATCACAAAAATAAGCATCAAGAAAGTGTCCATGTAGCTGTCGAGCGAAATTTGGTTAGGAACCATCTGGCTCACATGATAGTCGGCCAGGAATCGCAGTGTGACAGGAAAAACCACAAAGTAGCCCACTGCCACACCCAAGAAGAACATGAGGTTGCCAAACGCAAAAGCGCGCTTGATGCCACGTTTCTCATTCTCATAAAGAGCCGGAGAGACAAATGTCCACAGCAAGTAAATCACCACTGGGAACGAGAATACCAGCGCCAGCCAGAACGAAGTGCTCATGTGGATGAAGAATTGCGATGCCAGCTGGATGTTGATGAGTTCTACATGAAACCCTTGAGTTGAGAATTGAGGCAGTCCGGGCACACCTGTCGTTATCTTCTCAAAAAGCCTATAGAGCACAAAGTCACCTTTGCATGGTGCCAAGATGATGTTGTCAAAGATGCTTGGCATAAACATAAAAAATGCAATAGCCACAACCATCACCACCACAGCAATCTTCACCAGAACCCCACGCAACACGTCGAGGTGGTCCCAGAACGACATTTCCTGCAACTGTTCCTTGTTCTCCTCGGGCATAAGGAATAGGCGTTTACTTATCGCTATTAGTTACTGAATCTTTATTCTCAGTCACACGCTTAACATCGTTGGCAGCATCTTCTAGAGGCTTCTCTATCTCGTCTTTCACCTCGTTCATGCCCTCCTTGAAGCTCTTAACGCCCTTTCCCAAACCCTTCATGAGTTCAGGAATCTTCTTACCGCCAAAGAGAAGCAAGATAATAACAAGAATTATAATTACCTCGGGGGCTCCAAAAGAGCCGAAAAGCAACAATATTGAATTTAACATATCAGATAGTGTTTATTAAGTTTATAACTTGCAAATATAAACAATTATTTTGAAAATCACACAACAAATAGTGATAAAACATTATTTAAACATTTTAAGTTTGCAACATTAGAAAAAAGTGTTACTTTTGCGGCGGTTTTACGAATTAAAGAAATTTTTCAACAATTTAAAGATAAATTATTTAGTATGAAAGCATTTGTTTTTCCTGGACAGGGCGCACAATTTGTTGGCATGGGCAAAGACCTTTATGACAACAACGCCGAGGCTCGCGAGATGTTTGAGAAAGCCAATGAAGTGCTTGGTTTCCGCATCACCGACCTGATGTTCAATGGTACTGAAGATGACCTAAAACAAACTAAAGTTACCCAACCAGCTGTGTTCCTCCACAGTGTAATACTTGCAAAGACCCTGGGTGATGAATTCAAGCCCGACATGGTAGCCGGCCACTCGCTGGGAGAATTCTCGGCACTTGTTGCAGCCGGAGTTCTGCCTTTTGAACAGGGTCTGAAACTCGTTGAGACCCGTGCGCTTGCCATGCAGAAGGCTTGCGAAGCCACCCCATCGACCATGGCTGCCATCATTGGCATGGACGACGAGAAAGTGGAAGAGATTTGTAGCTCAATTGACGGTGTGTGTGTTCCCGCCAACTACAATAGCCCCGGTCAGGTGGTTATTAGCGGAACATTTGAAGCCATCGAGGCAGCTTGCGCCAAGTTTAAAGAGGCCGGTGCCCGCCGTGCTTTACCCTTGAAGGTGGGTGGCGCATTCCACTCGCCCCTGATGGAGCCTGCACGCGAGGAGCTCGCCAAGGCCATCCATGAGGCCAACTTCAGTGAGCCCATTTGCCCCATCTATCAGGATGTTGACGCCAAGCCTCACACTAACCCTGAGGAAATCAAGGAAAACCTCATTAAGCAGTTGACTGCCCCCGTGCGCTGGAGCCACATTGCCCAAAACATGGCTGCCGACGGCATGACCGAAGCCGTTGAGCTTGGTCCCGGCAAGGTGCTTCAAGGCTTGATTGGTCGCACTTGCAAGGGCGTGGAAGTTAGCGGAATGCAATAAGCGCTATGTCGTGTAGACGACACATCTAAAACGACAACAAAACTATTTATACATCAACAATCATTGCCCTGCCACACACATGCTTGTGGAGGGCAATGATTTTTTGTAACACATTTTTAATTACAGTATTCTCAATGTTGAGAAATAATTGCTACTTTTGCAAGACAATTTTAATATATAAAATATCATAAGATGGATTATATTTTTCTCATCGTGGGACTGGCATTGTTGCTAGTGGGAGCAAACTATCTGGTAGATGCAAGTGTAGCGATTGCCCAGCGTGCCAAGATTTCTAATTTCATCATCGGCCTGACAATTGTGGGCATTGGCACCTCGGCGCCCGAACTGTTTATCTCAATACAAAGTGCGATAACCGGTCATGGCGACATTGCCATGGGTAATGTTTTGGGGTCCAACATCGCCAACATTTTCCTGATACTTGGTGTTACGGCAACGATATTACCCTTTGAGATAAGCCGTCAACAAACCCGTCGCGATATTCCCATAGGCATAATTGTGGCTTTGCTGGTGCTATTGCTGGCTAATGACGCGTTAATCCCCGGAATAAGCGAAAATAACCTGTCGCGCATCGATGGCGTGATGCTGCTCGTGTTCTTTATTGTTTACATGGCAGTGGTGATACTCAAGAAGGGCGACAATCCCAGCGAGGCACTTGCCGAGGCCGATGAGGAGGCATCATCAAGCCTCACGGGCAAGAACGTGTGGTTGTTGTGGGGCATAGCAATTGTTTCACTTGCCTCACTGCTGTGGGGTGGACAGTTGTTTCTTGACTCTGCCAAGAGCCTTGCCGCAGCCTGGGGCATGAGCGAAGCTGTTATTTCAATCACGATTGTAGCCGTCGGCACCTCGCTCCCCGAGCTTATCACAGCCATCATTGCCGCTTGCAAGAAGAATCCCCAACTGGCACTAGGCAACGTGATTGGTTCCAACGTGTTCAACATGCTGATGATTTTGGGCCTGTCGTCAACCATTCAACCCTACACGCTTAACAGCATTAACATAGTCGACTACGCCATGGCATTGCTTGCCGCAGTGCTCACCGGAGTTATAATCTTCACCTTTGGCAAACATCGATTTGACCGCATTGAAGGCATATTATTCATTCTTATTTACATTTCATATACCTGCTACTTGTTGATGAGGTAGAGTGGCAGATAAAGTGAATAAAATCAAAAACTTGACCGTTGATTTTGTATTTCTCCCAATTCTAACTATCTTTGCACTTAAGTTTGTTGTTACCATGGGTATTTACACCTGATGAGTAATAACTTTATTTAGATGTGTAATTTTCAATCACTAATTATAGACATGAGCATTAAACGACTTGTGACCCTAGCTATAGCATCAATAATTGTTGCTTGCACAGTGAGTGCGAAACTTAACCTTCCCACTAAAACGCTTGGCACTGAGCGCTACTATTATTATGAGGTAGGTAAGAATGAAACCATCCATGGTGTAGCGGCCAAAATTGGCGTGAGCAAGGAAGACATTATAAAATTCAACCCATCGGCACGCAATGGTCTGGTGAAAAAGCAGCTCATATTTCTGCCTGTGAGTGAGTTTGACACTCCAGCCAAGCCCACCGCACCACGCAAGGTTGACGTTAACACTCTCAACAATTCAATCTTGCACGTTGTGAAAAGCGGAGAGAGTGTTTATGGCATCGCCAAGGCCTATAACCTGAGCGAGAGCGACCTGGTAAATGCCAATCCCTCGATTAGCGGCGGCCTGAAAGTGGGCGAGCAACTGCTCATTCCCACTAAAGCAGCCACAGCAGCCAGCGATGGCATTGTTTACCACACAGTAAAGAAAGGTGAGACACTCTATGGTGTTGCACGCGATTATAATACCACCATTGAGAAGCTCATGGAACTTAATCCAGGCATATCGGGCAACAACTTCCGTGCCGATGATGTGATTAAGGTGCTTCCCAATACAATCAAGGATATTATCATCAATAAGCCAATTAAGCAATTTGTCCCCTATGTCGTGGCCAACGGCGACACCTATGAGAGTGTGGCTGCCGCCAACGGCGTTACAGTTAAAGCCCTTCGTGACGCCAACCCCGACATGAAAAAGTTAAAAAAGGGAAAAACCATATATATTCCCAAGAACTCTACCGATAAGCAAGTGGTAAGCACCTCTACCCTAACGGCTCAACAACTTGAGGAGACCTACAAGGACAAGCTTGACGAGGTGTTTGAGGATGTACATCAACCCAACAAAGACAACAGCATAGATATCAGCATTGTGCTGCCATTCCAACTTGGGATGAAGAATCAAAGCCGCAATGCCAAGAACTATGAAGAATTCTATAACGGATTCCTGCTGGCGCTTGACAGCGTGGGTTCCCGTCTCACTCAACCGCTTAACCTTAATGTGTTTGACACAAAGCAGAATTTAGTGACAACCGACAGTATTTTACGTCTGGATGTGATGAAGAAGAGCGATATCATCATTGCACCGTCGGAAGCCGACCAGTTGCTTCGAGTGCTTCGCTTTGGTAAGAACAACGACATTGACGTTCTTAACTGCTTTGCCACACAAAATGACGACTACATCAACAACATTCGCTCTATGCAGGTTAACATTCCGTCGCCCTACATGAACGCTAAGGTGAATGAGTATATCGACAACAAATTCAAGGACTACGTTCTCGTGTTCCTCGATGATCCAAGTGAGCAATTCAAGGACATCTACGATGATATCAAGAGCCATGCCGAGACCACCAATCACCAGCGCAAGACGTTAACTATCGCAAGCGACCTCACGGGCAAGAGCCTATCGCGCTACTTGGAACCCGGCAGCAACTATCTGTTCATTCCTTCTAATGGCAAGGATAGCTTTTTCAATAAGTTTGCAGCCGGCATCAAGGAAGCAAAAGACATGCGTGTTGACTGCGAACTTGCTCTGCTGGGGCATCCTGAGTACACCATGTATATCAAGAAGCACAAGGATGAGTTGATGGATATTGACACCTATATTTATTCACGATTCTATCTTCCCGACAATCAAGAAGTTGCCGACATCAACAGCAAGTATGTCAAGACCTTTGGCTCGAAAGCTGCCAACAGCACACCTAACATGAGCGTCTTTGGTTTCGACACAGGCATGTTCCTGGTGAATGCTTTCTCACATGGCATTGCTCCGGGCAGCAAGAAGTCGGCCTACAAGGGTGTTCAGACCAACTTCAACTTTGAGCGTGCCAATAACTGGGCTGGCTTTATCAACAAGTCGGTGAGAATCATTCACCTCACTCCTGCCAAGCAACTTATCATAAGCGACCTGAATGACTAAAACTGTGCGACATATCTTTGCGGTTCTTGCTTCTTTACTGGTCGCGAGCAATGCTATGGCACTCGACTTCAGCAACCACAACATAAGTGTGGGTGTAAAGGGTGGCATGAGCATGTCGAGGGTAAATTTCCAGCCGTCGGTGTCGCAAAGCTTCATCAACGGCATGATTTTGGGCGCAACGGCGCGATATATTGAGGAAAATCACTTTGGCCTCATTGCCGAGCTCAACATGGAGCAGCGCGGATGGAAAGAGAATTTCAAGCCACTGGAGGGCTATAGCTTCAAGCGACAGTTCACCTACTTGCAGCTACCGTTGCTCACTCACATTTACTTTGGCAGCGACAAGGTGCGTTTCTTCTTTAATGCCGGTCCCGAAATTGGCATAATGATTGTAGAGAAGACATCGTCAAACTTCGACCATGAACATGCCGCCGGGATTAAGGATTTCACAACAAACTATCGCAAGATTGAACAGTTCACGTTGCCCGTGAGCCACAAGTTTGACTATGGCATCTCGGCCGGTCTCGGCATGGAAGTGAATATCACTCCCAAGCATGCGCTCAATCTTGAAGGTCGATTCTATTATGGACTCAACGACGCCTTTGATAATCACAAGACCGACCCCTTCTCGGGTTCATCAAGCATGTCGATAATGATTACCGTGGGCTATAACTACCGCATCAAATAGCGAGAGGTCATAGTTTCATGACAACACAAAAGGGTGCTACACGCATTGCATTGAAGCGTAGTAGCACCCTTTCGGTTATAGAAAGCCACATCAAAGGGATGTGATGAAACTCCGAAAAAACAGGATTTGAGAGCATCGCAATCTTTGTAATCCTCCGGTCGTGAAGACACCTTTACAGGTTGAGGCCCGCCATTGACTGTGATACCGATCTCGGCATTTCATAAAAATTTGAAGAGTATCCCAATCAGCTTTGATGTGGACAATATTTCAATGATCTAATTAACTATTGCAAAGATAGTGATAAATAACAAGACCACCAAATTTTGTAATTATTTTTTTTAAAAAAACATCTCATCGGTTTATATTTTTTGTATTTTTGCACAAAAATATTCTAATATATTATGAAAAAAACATTTTTACTATTCATTTGCAGTATAATAAGCTTAGCCATGACTGCATCTCACCTAACCCTTGAGCAAGCGAGAAATACTGCTGAAGAGTTTGTTAGAAACAAGGCTTTCCTATTAAAAAACTCCAATGTGATTACAATCCAGCAAGTAAAGCCCTACTCAGAAGGAGTAGATGGCAAGCCTAGCGTGTTTGCTGTAAATTTTACCAACAATCACGGTTTTGTGCTAGTGGGAGGGAACCAACAAGGTGACGAAATAATCGGTTACTGTGACCACGGCTCATTTGATGAAAACGCGATTCCCGCCAATATGCGCGCATGGCTCGACAGTTACATTGCTTCAGCTAATCATGTGAGCGACATGAAGCATGCGCGAGGCATTCATGCCACAAGCCAATGTCACCCATAAATGACAAGGAGAATATTTACACACTCAATGCCGACGGCTCGGAATTTGTGCTTGGGACTCATTCGGTCGACCCATTCCATGCCTATCTCATGCCTATTGGCCGCTCGTCGATAGCAGCAAAGCTTGCAATTAAATTACAGCATGAACCATTGACGGGCCTAAGTTCCATCTTTATCAATCGGCCCACAAGCCAGCAAGGTCCCATCTACAATCTCAATGGCCAGCGAGTAACGAGACCCGTTAAGGGAATTCACATTGTGGGTGGCAAGAAAGTAATTATAAGATAAATTGTGTATTTAACAAGTATCAGTTATTACCAGACAGCATTTTATAAACAAAATTATGTAACTTTGTGGCATTGTAGTACACAAGCACAATCACAATGACAAAGACAAAAAATTTCAGACAACAATGGCAGCGCTATCGCGCCTGGCAGCTGGACCCGACCCATGGCAAGGAGCCATCTGACCGCTCAGTGACGCACCACTGCGCCAACTGCGGCATAGAGTTCACCGGTGACTTCTGCTACCAGTGCGGTCAACGTGCCGACACAGGTCGCATCACTTGGGACAGCATCCGCCAGAACGTTATGGAAATATGGGGCTTGGGCACCCGATCGTTTCTCTACACCCTGTGGCAACTGGTGTGGCGTCCGGGCTATCTGATTGGTGACTACCTGCGCGGTCGCCGCCAGCTGAGCTATCCTCCCATCAGGATGCTGGTGATTGTGGCGTTGTTCATCTTTATACTGCTCAACGCCGTTGACGACACAGCCAGTAGCACAGAGGTTGAAATCAGGAACTTCGACACGTTTTTCAACCAGACCATGGATTGGTTATTAAAACATCTCGACTGGTTGATGCTCTTCTTAATGTCATTCTTCATTCTCCCCACCTACGCCCTATTCCGTTTCTCGCCATGTTGCACGAAACACACGTTACCCGAAGGGTTCTTCATCCAGGTGTTCAACAGTAGCCTGCTATTGATGTTCTTCATCGCTTACATCATCCTTTACACACTATTGTCGATAATGCCAAACGACTTGGAGGACAGTAATGTGGTCTCCACGATTTGCGGTGTTGTCTTCTTTCTGTTGCTGCTGCGCGTCTACAAGCAGTTGTTCGGTTTTGGATGGTGGGGAACCGTCTGGCGCATGGTACTGGTGCTATTTTGTAGTGCTAAGCTGTTTGGGGTGACTTCCGAGCTGTGCTATATGCTCTACTCGCAATACAACCATCTGCCTGCCGACAACAAATATACATCAGAACATTGTGCCTACTCTTGCCTCTACACCCTATTGCTAATGGCAGGGTGCTTTATAGTGGCTCATGCCGTAGAACAGGCCAAAAAGAGACTGCAGCGATAAAGCAAGTGCAGATTATTGCCACGCGTCAAAGTGCTTAACAGAACGGGAGTTCGATGAAAAAATAAAAAAGAATGAACTTCATCTCGTGGGAGAGGAAGTTCATCTTTTTTTGAGGTAAGTTTACTCGCGGTTGTTGCTCGTTGTGATAATCACTGTGATTACTGAGCGTTCTTAGCCTTCTCGACGATAGCCTTGAAAGCCTCTGGGTTGTTCATAGCCAGGTCGGCGAGAACCTTGCGGTTGATCTCGATACCGGCTTTGTGAATCAAGCCCATCAACTTAGAGTAAGAAAGGTCCTCCAGGCGTGCGGCAGCGTTGATACGCTGAATCCACAGTGCACGGAAGTTACGTTTCTTGTTCTTGCGGTCACGATAAGCATAGGTCAAACCCTTCTCCCAAGTGTTCTTGGCAACGGTCCAGACGTTCTTGCGTGCGCCGAAATAACCTCTTGTAAGTTTAAGAATCTTTTTACGTTTTGCTCTTGAAGCAACGTGATT
>DGWL01000044.1:0-899 GCA_002396125.1 Porphyromonadaceae bacterium UBA4259 | reverse complement strand
GCAACGTGATTTACTGATCTTGGCATTTTTTTAAAAATAGTTTTGAACGTTAGCGGCAGTACCTTTTGGGCAATTACTCTTTTGTGCTAAGCATTCGGTTAATAAAAATGAAAAAAATCTCTTGTTGATTAAAAGAAAAGTAGTGAAACTTGAAGATCGCTAATTATTTCTTAACGAGCAACTCGCGAATAGAGTTGAGGTTAGCTTTGTCAACGATGCTCACCTTGGTGAGGTTTCTCTTCTGCTTCTTGGTCTTCTTTGTCAAGATGTGACTCTTGTAAGCATGCTTTCTCTTAATCTTTCCTGTTCCGGTAAAGGTAAACCTTTTTTTGGCACCGGAATTAGTTTTAACTTTTGGCATTTTTGTGTAAATGTTTATTAAAAAAATTATTATTAATCAAGGGGACCAGGCACTTACCAAGCCTAATGCCCCATTTTTTCAAAGTTTTGCGCTGCGTTTAAAATGCAGGCGCACAATTCACTTGTCAACTAATAGTGTCGACTTGATTGTTGCGCACTGCTTGCAGTGTCAATGCAGAAAGAGCAAGTGCGTTGTGTGAGAGCGAGCTTCTACAGCGCTACTCTTGAGTGGCCTCGCCCGCAGTTTCAGCACTTTATGGAGCTGTCACATCACTTGCGGCATCATCCTTGGGTTGCCCCTCTTTTTTCTTGGCAGTGACTTTCTTGGGCGAAAGCATGATTGTCATGCGCTTGCCTTCAAGCACTGGCATTTGGTCGACCTTAGCATAGTCCTCGAGGTCGTTGGCAAAACGAAGTAACAACACCTCGCCTTGTTCCTTGAAGAGGATTGAACGTCCCTTGAAGAAGACATAGGACTTAACCTTGGCACCTTCTTTGAGGAACCCGATAGCGTGCTTGAGCTTGAAGTTGTAGTCGTG
>DGWL01000060.1 GCA_002396125.1 Porphyromonadaceae bacterium UBA4259 | reverse complement strand
ATGGGACAGTGGATTCAGGAAGGCGAGCGCACCATCTTCGAGACTGTTATCACCGTTGAGAAACAACGTCACGAAGTGGTAATCCCCACCGACGACGCCGACCTCGACGGCCTCAACTACATCGCCGGCAAGCGTGTTGACGAGGTGAACAAGATGGCAGAGCTCGGCACCCGCCTGGCTCACGTTGACGGTGGCGTGCCATGCATGCTCATCACCCTGCCGGCACTCACCGAGAAATATCTGGGACAACTCATCTACTTCTTTGAGAAAGCCTGTGGCATGAGCGGCTACATGCTGGGCGTGAACCCATTTAACCAGCCCGGTGTGGAAGCCTACAAGCGCAACATGTTCGCCCTGCTCAACAAGCCCGGCTACGAGGAGCAAAGCGCCGAACTGGCAAAGCGACTCTAAACACTTAGAGCATCTGGGCAATCTAGATTATCTGGAATTTCTAGATTTTCTAGCCCCTCTAGATTGTCTAGAATTTCTAAAACTATCTTATGAAGAAGAAATCAATGCTCGACTTGCACCGTGTGAGTGCCGAGGAGTTTAAAGCAGTAGAGAAAATTCCGGTTGCTGTGGTGCTCGACGACGTGCGCAGCGAGATGAATGTGGGTAGTGTGTTCCGCACTGCCGACGCGTTTGTGATTGAGCACATAGCCCTGTGTGGCATCACTGGCAAGCCACCCAGCCACGAGATTCACAAGACGGCGCTCGGCGCCGAGGACTCGGTGAGCTGGAGCTATCATGCCTCAGCCCTCGCAGCAGTGCAGCAACTGCGCCAGGAGGGCTACACCATCTGTTCCATTGAGCAGGTGCACGGTAGCGTGAGCCTTGAGCAGTTCACAATCGAGCCGGGCAAGAAATATGCCCTCGTCTTCGGCAACGAGGTCAAGGGCGTGAGCCAAGCGGTGGTCGACAGTAGCGACTGCTGCATCGAGATTCCGCAGCACGGCACCAAGCACTCACTCAACATCGCCTGCTCAGCAGCTATAGTGATGTGGCACTTCTTCAGCGCCATCACAAAATAACAACAACGCAATACAACAACCGGAGGCGTGCTTATTTTAGCCAAAGCACGCCTCCGGTTAATTTTGTTATAATTCACGCTATAAGTTGTTCACGCTAGTCTCAACAAACATGTCATAAATGTAGGGCTCGCCACTAATGTCTATAGTCCTATAGGTGCCGTTGAAGAACTGCGTTGGGTTTCCATACAGGATCTGGCGGTTGCTTGTGTCAGTTAAAGCATAAATCACACCGTTAACGTAACGCATGAGCCTCAAGCGAGGCATCGACGAGTTGACATCGTTCACCTCATTGGTCCTGAGATTGTGATATTTCAGAGTTCCACCAAGACGTCCATTAATAAAGAACACGCGCTCGTTGGTCTGGTTCTCGAAGAAGAAGTCGCCGTAGTATTTCACGTTGTTTTGGCGCAGGAATCCGTTGCTGGAATCATAGGTGTAGGTCTTGTCCACAGTGTAATAGCTCTCGTGGATTTTTCCATAGTAGTCGCGATAGCCATGCTCTTCGATGTCAACACCATCAATTAGCACAAAGTTATACTGAATGGTCATCTTGCCAAAGTGGGGGCTACGATAGCCTGTGTAGGTTTGTGTGCCTGGCTGATAACCACCAAGGTCTGTGGTTATGCGGTCGGTGGGCATGTTGTAGACCAAAGCATTGCCATCCAGGTTGGTAGCCAGCCAACCGATGTCGCTGCTTGCCGACTTGCTGGGGTCGGCGCAAGTGTAGCCACTAATCCACACCGCGCCACTGCTACTCGACTCGTCCTGCTTGAGGTCGGCGATGGTGGCGTTGCCGGTGCGAGTGTGCACCAGCGTGCTGCCCTTGTACACGTTCTTGCCGTTGGTGTACCACATGTCGCCATTCTTTGTTACCAGAAAGTGCTCCATGGGGGTGTTAAGTCGCTGAATGAACGAGCCTCCGTAAACGGGATTGGTGCTGCGCATGATGTAAGGTGCGGCATTGGGGTTGTTGCTGTCGGAGGCGCGGATGTAAGCCGTGCCATTGCGCACAAACACCTGGTCGATGCGGTTAGCACTCACGCTCAGGCTGCTGTACTTGACAGTATTATTGCGATAGAGCACCGGCTTGCCATTGGCACTACCGGCGAGCCACACGGCGGGCTGAACGTAAACCCGCACATAAAAGTCGAAACTCTCACCCTGCGAGGTCCTATAGGTAAACGTCACGTAGGCTTCGCCCACTCCCACAGCCTTGATCATGGTGGAATTGTTGTTGGTGCTTGCGCTGGCTGTCACCACATTGCTGTTGGCCGTGTAGCGACTGGTGGTAGTGCCACCGCTGGCGGTCATGCCACCCTCTTGAGGCGCAAAGGTGATTTCGGTGCCCACAAGCATGTGGATGGTCTTGGTCAGGTCGGGGACCACTCGCTGGCGCGTATATGTGTCGTCCCAATCCCAGAAGGTCATCACGAAGTCGCGACTCCAGCCGTTGGAGCCGTCATAGGGATAAGGATTAGCAAGCCCTATCATGCGCCCGGCATTAAGCTTGCCGGTGCCCATTTTGCTCCAGCTGCGCCCATTCGGGTCGGTGACATGATAAATGGTCTTACCGTCGGAGCTGACGTCGGTGAACTCGCCAAACACGCAATACTCATTACCAATGTGCACTACCGTACTTTTTCCGCCCTCCACTCCGTAGACAAACTCTCCGGTTTCGCCATTAGAAAACGCATTGATGCCATACACATGATTAACGCGAGAGCAATAGGTCATGTTGGCCATCATTGAGGCCATCACCCCTGTGAGCACCACTTTGCTCTCGGCGAGGGTGAGGTTGAGGTTAATCGACACGGTAGTGCCTGTTATGGTGTAGGTGCCTGAGCCCAAGGCGTAGTCATAGGGCACTCTGATGTCATACACCTGATCGATGTTCCAATAGCCGCCACGCACCCACATTGCCTTGAGGTTGCCACCGCTGCTTTTGAAGCCGGCCTTGCTGTTGCCGCCCACGTCCTTAAGCGCCCATTTGCCACCAGTGCGCACAAGCACATACATGTTTTGCTCCACGCCGTCAAGAGTGATGTAAATCACGTCGCCATAGTAGGCACTCTCGACGTTGGTCCACTTGTAGTCGCTGGTATAGGATGAAGTGACATTCTGATAGTCTTTCATCTTGATTGAAGAAGCGGGAATTGACCCTCCGCCACCATTCAAGATAATGCCATACACAGCTGTCACATCGGCCGAATTGATTGTTCCGTCGCCATTCACATCGCTGCGCGAGTAGTGAGTGGTGACATTGTTGATGATATAGCCATAGAGTGCAGTAACATCGGCCGAGTTGCACACCCCGTCACCGTTGACGTCGCCCTTAACAACAGCTGTTTCACCGGCAAGAGTATAGTAGCTTGCAGGATAGGTAGCAGCCATTGCTATCACACTCGAAAGCAACATAATCAATGATAATAATACAGATTTTCGCATAACGTAGAATGTTTTAAGATTTAAAATCACAAAGTTTTGTGCAAATATAGTCAAAATTATCATAATAATTTGCTAAAATGATTATTTATCTCTATTTTTGTGATAAAACAAAAAAACTGTTATGAAAAAAGTTTTATTTCTTTTGTTACTTACGTTAACTGCCCTTTCTTCCAGCGCCATGTCGCTTGCGGGCAAGTGGGGAGGCACCCTATCGCTAGGCCCGCAAAAAATTCCATTAGTGTTTAACATCACGCAAGCCGATGCAGCCAAGTGGAGCGTGACCCTCGACGTTCCCTCTCAGGGGGCCTACGACATCCCATGCGAGGCAACGGTGGACAATGATAAGATTGAAATAAAAATGGATGTGATGAATGCGTCTTACAGTGGTACTATCACCGGCGACGACGTTATCAAGGGGTCCTTTTCGCAAAGGGGGTTCAACTTGCCACTTGAGCTCACCAAGAAACAAAACAACAGCGGCGACCGCATTGAGCCATCGCAACAGCAACGACGAGAACATGCCGTCTCCTTCACTAGCGATGGCGTCACGCTAAATGGCACCCTCGAGCTTCCCGGCGGAAGCGATGTGACAGCGCCCTACCCGGCAGTAGTGCTGGTGAGTGGCAGCGGCACGCAAGACCGCGATGAAACAATCCTGGGACACAAGCCATTTAAAGAAATAAGCAACTACCTTGCCGACAACGGCATTGCCGTGCTGCGCTACGACGACCGCGGTGCAGGCGAGTCGGGACCACTCAAGGGTAACGAGACAACCCTCGACTTTGCCGGCGACGCCAAGGCGGCATTCAATTGCCTGGCTACCCAACCCAACATCGACATGCGTCGCATTGGCTACATTGGCCACAGCGAGGGTGGACTGATAGCCTTCATCAACGCGGCCGGTGACCCAAGCGTGGGATTTGTAATCTCGCTTGCAGGCTCGGCTGTGAACGGCCGCGACCTGATGGTGAAACAAAACCTGAGTTTGCTCGACATGCAAGGCGTTCCTTACGCACAGGCTCAAATCGATGAACTCAACACTATCTTCAGCCACATCGCAACCATCAATGACACCGTGATGCTGCGAGAGGCCTTGCGCGCCGACCTTTCTGCCTCAACCCTGCAACGCTACACCAGCGAGCAGCTGGAGCAGAGCGTGGCTGTGATGACAACGCCATGGTACATCTCGACAATACGTTTTAATCCCGAGCCCTATCTCAAGAAAATATCTTGCCCGGTGCTGGCATTGAACGGCGAGTGGGACTTCCAGGTGAATGCCGAGCAAAACCTCGCCGCCATCAAGGCAAGTGTAAAAAACGCCACTTGCGTTACCCTGCCCCGTCACAACCACCTTTTCCAAGAAGCGACTTCCAAACTCGAGAGTTTAAACTACGCTACTCTGGGTGAGATATCACAAGCCACCCTCGAGGCAATCAAGAACTTTATCCTCAGTATCAAGTAGACTAGACGAGCAAGCGAGCAGGTTAGCTCGTCCCTGCCTAGGTCGTTGCGGTTTTATTGCCTGTGACAATGATGATGGTGGCCAGCGAAGCCAAGAGACCGTAGTAAACATCGCCACCGGGCAGTTGCAGGAAGTGGGCGGCAAGCATCACCGCTGTGCCCACCGGCATCGACAACAACACGCTGCGAGGCGTGAAGCGTCCCGGCAGCCAGATGGCGAAACTCAGCGGGAACACGATTGCCACCGCACGCAAGCCAAGCGAGAGGAAGCCTAGGTCGTTGATGAAACTGCCATGGAAGGCTTGACCCACTGCCACGCCCAGCGCCAGCAGCAACACAATGGAGAGGCGAGTGAGCATGAGTTGCGGCATCATGGCAGTGCCAAGCTTGCGCCCAACGTTAGCGAGCACATCACGCACCAGGATGGTGGCACCACCCAGGCACAAACCACTGCCACAGCCTAAAATATTAATGAGTAGAGTTCCGAGCATGATGCCACCAAACCATGCCGGCAAGTGATCGAGAATAAACGCAGGAAATGCTTGAGCCGAGTCTTCAATAACTCCCAGTCCGGCAGGCAGTGCCTCACCCGCTTGCTGCATGACAGCCAGCTCAGCGGCAGTGACATAGTGAGCACGCATATAAATGCCCACCAGTGTGCATGCCGCACCAATAATAGGAATGAAGAACGCGCAGTAGAGTGCACCGCGTCGAGCCTTGGCTGTTGTAGCCCCCGACCAGATGCACTGGGCATAGGTCTGAGTCGACACTACACCAAGCACTATCGACAGGCAGCCGCCCAAGTCCTTGAGCACGCCACGCGCCACCATGCTGCCATAGCGCTGATGAATGCTCTCGGCGTCGGTCAAGCCATTCATGCTTGCCAGCGACGGTGAGCGGTACACCTCTTCAAGGCTGTTGTGCAAACCGGTGTAACCTCCAGCCAAGTGCCACACAATGATTCCCGTTGCCACCGAGCCACAATAGAGCAACACCAACTTAACGATGCCGCCGGCACCGGCGCTGCGGATGCCACCAAAAAGCACAAAAAGCATGATGAGCACCGCACCCACAACGAGCGACCACAGCACAGGCAGGTTGAACAAGCTGCCAATCATCGCTCCCGATGTGAGCACCTGGGCCACAATGCTGATGAAGATGCCCAGCAAGAACAATAGTGAGCCCACTGTCTCCACCTTGCGTCCATACTGCTTGCGCACCAGCTCCAGGAGTGTGCTGCAACCGCTGCGGCGCAACGGGCCGGCATAGAACAGCGCCAGCACCACGCCACCAAGAGCCGCTCCCAGCGTGAACCACCAGGCCGAGAGACCATAGCTGAACGCCAGCTGGGCTGTGCCCACTGTGGACTGGCCGCCGGCAAGCGTGGTGAGAAATGCTCCACACACCATCCAACTGCCCGACGTGCCGCCCGTGGTGAAAGCGCGCGCGTCTTTAACGTTTCGGCCCGAGAGCCAACTGATAAAAAGCAGCAGTGCCACCGTGAGCAGCACTCCTATCAAGTGAACTGTAGAAATCATTGTTTAAAGTAAATTTTCAGTGCGCAAAGTTACTGCTTTTAGCAATACAGGTGTATCATTGATGCTGTTTTTTTTATCGCATCTTGTGGTCTTTTCTCTCCAAAAAGATTAACTTTGCACAACAATTGCTTTATTCATTCAATAAATCACACACCAAGATGAAGATTTACTTTGCCGGCTCCATTCGCGGTGGACGCGTCGACGCGCAACTCTACCGCCGCATTATCGACCACATGAAAGCGCTGGGACACATTGTTCTCACCGAGCATGTGGGCAGCAGCAATTTGTGCCTCGACGAGCAAGGCCACACCGACGTTGCCATCTACCAGCAGGACACCGCCTGGTTGCGTGAGAGCGACATCGTCGTGGCCGAGTGCACCTGCCCCTCACTGGGAGTGGGCTACGAGATGGCCTATGCCGAGCGCTACGGCAAGCCCGTGCACATCTTCTACAACCCCGCCAAGTGTGCCCTCTCGGCTATGCTGATAGGCGACAGCTATTTCAATATCTACCCTTACAACAACGAAGACGAAATTTTTTCCCGCCTCAACCAATTGTTGAAACTCTAAAAAACACCTATATCTCTCATGTATAAGATTCTATTAGTATTACTGCTTGTGGCAGTTGTGGGAATAGCCCTGCACGCATCGTGCACAAGCCGTAGCGACAAGTTCAAGACTGTTGGCACCGGCGAGTTTGCCCCACTGATTTCCAACCCCGACAGCATTCAACTGCTCGACGTGCGCACCCCAAGCGAGTTTGCCCAAGGCCACATAGCCGGTGCTACACTCATCGACGTGAAAGACTCTACATTTATGGCTACGGCAGTGAAAAAACTCGACACCGCCAAACCCGTGGCTGTGTATTGCCGCAGTGGCCGCCGCAGCGCCCGTGCCGCCGGCATGCTCGCCGAGCAAGGCTACAAAGTGATAAACCTCGACGGCGGCATCATCGCCTGGCAAGAAGCAGGCCTCCCCATCGAGAAATAACTTTAACTCTAAACCAAAATCTAATGAAACGAATTGTCGTTGCGCTGTTATGCTTAATAACACTAGCGTCAAGCACAATGCAAGCAGCAGCACAAAAGAAGAGCACACCGATGAACGGGTCTCCGCACAAAATAATGATAATCAGCGACATCCACCTGCTGGCACCAAGTCTTCACGACGATGGTGAGACTTCGCGACAACTTGCCGCCGGCGACATGAAAATGGTGCTTCACAGCGACCTTATCATGCAGAGCATGGTGGATGAAA
>DGWL01000016.1 GCA_002396125.1 Porphyromonadaceae bacterium UBA4259 | reverse complement strand
GCATCGACCGCAAGCAGCTGCAGGTCAAGAAGTGGGACGAAGACACCAAGAAGATTAACGGAATGATTTGGAACGCCGAGAGTTGGAGCAAAGTGGCAGAATTCAAGAATTATGTAGTCTACAACAACAATAGCCCTTACTACAGCACTTTCCTTGTAGAGTATCCCGACTTTGAAGACATCCATCCCACCAATCACCTCGACCTCTATAACGCCGTGAAGTTTATGTCGCAATGCGACGTGGAGAGCTATAACGAGCATGTGCACAAATACTTCGACATGCCTGTCATCATCGATTACGCCATCTTCAACCAGTTGCTCATCGCCGTCGACAATGGCGTGAACAACATCTACTGGGCTATCTATGACCGCAATGTGGACAAGCGGCTCACGCTAGCGGTGTGGGATCTGGACTGGTCGCTGGGAACCAACCGCGACGCGCCCGACTTTCGCGGCGGACGCGCCGAGCCCGATTTCCAATACCGATTCTCGAGCAAGGAGTTTCTCATGCTGCAAGACCCCGCCTGCACCTATCACAACGACATGGTGGAACGATATTGGCAACTGCGCCAGTCGTGGCTCAGCGATGAGAGCCTCGCCAACCGCGTCAACACCCTTGTCGACCACCTCATCAAGTGTGGTGCCGTGGCGCGAGAGGAGACACGGTGGAGTCATGACAGCGACATCAACGGTTTGACGCTCGACATTGACAGTGAGCGCCATTACATCATCGACTGGATGAAGAAACGACTCGCTTTCCTCGACCACACTCTCATGCGCCGGCCGGTCGACCCCAATGCCGATGGTGTGCTCAATTCGGCCGACCTCGTCCTGGTCAACAGGATTATTCAAGGCACAACCGAACCCACCCCACAAGCCGACACCAATGGCGACGGAGTGATTAACTCGGCCGACTTAACACTGCTCTATAAACTAATCATGGGGTATTGACATAACTTTATTGACACAACTGATTTTCATCATGATACAATCTTGCATAACATCACGCCTGGCAGCACTATTATTCGTGCTCATCGCATGCACCCACGTGGCAAGCTCACAGGCATTCATCTCAATCGACTCGGCACCGGCTGTGCCGTGCGCAAGCGACCACTCGCTGCTGGCTTCGGTGCCACAGCAGTGGTGGGGAACCACCGTTGAAGCTACACTCAGCACGACCGGTGGCTACTCGATAGTGAGCATCAACGACGAGCAGCTCAACGACCGCTCGCAATATTCCTTTGCCGACATCACTGCAGGAAAAGAGTGGAAAGTAACCGTGATGACACCTGCGGGTGAGACTGTCAACTACACCCTGCAGTTCACCACCCTGCCCATTGTGCTCATCACCGGCAACTTTGGCTACGACTACGCAGCCGGGACAGTCGCCATTGCCGAGCCGGGAATGCCGCTCACCGAGATGATGAATGCCAGGATAAAATGGCGTGGCGGCACCACCAATGCCGAGAGCAAGCACAAGCGCAACTACAGCATCAAGTTTGTTGACAGCAATGGTGAGAAAATGAATCGCAAGCTACTGGGACTCAGGCGCGACAACCACTGGATTCTTGATGCCGGACAGGCCGACATGGCGCGTGTGCGCAACCGCGTTGCCACCGACCTGTGGCTCGACATGGCGCGACCACCACACTACATCGACAAGGCCCCCGACGCGCTCACCGGCGCCCGAGGAAAGGTGGTGGAGGTTTTCCTGGGCGACGACTATCGCGGCATCTATTGCCTGGGCGAAGCTATCGACCGCAAGCAGCTGCAACTTGTCAAGCACGACACCGTCAACAACGTGTTTCACGGCGGGCTGTGGAAGACCGACGACTTCAACCCTGTGACCGGCTTCAAGGAAAACCCACCCTTCAACGACAGCCTGCCCGATTACTACAAATTCACCACCAAGTATCCCGAGTTCGATGAGGTGTTCCCCACCAGCTACCAGGTGCTTTATGATGCCGTTGATGCCATGTGGTGGAGCGAGGCGGTGCAAATCTACAACGTTCGTGCCGAGAAGCACTTCGACATGCCGGTGATGATCGACTACACCATCTTTTACATCACCCTCGACGCCAACGACAACAGCTGCAAAAACATCTACTGGTTGTGTCACGACCGCGTTGCCGACAAGCGACTGTCGCTTGCTGTGTGGGATCTTGACGCCACCGTGGGTCAGTCGTGGAGTCCAAGCGAGTGGCGACCGCCTATCACTAATCCCGACTACTTCAACCAGCCCTACGTGTGGGTGTTCAAGATGCTCTTGCACAACAAGTGCAAGTTCAGGCAAGCCTTCCTCGACCGCTACGACGAGCTGCGACAGTCATGGCTCAGCACCGAGAGCCTGATTGACCGCTACACAACTGCCATCGACCAGCTCATCAACAGTGGTGCGGCGGCACGCGAGCAGAAGCGATGGAACGGCGACACCGACCTCTTTGGCCACGACCTCGACTTTGAAGCCGAGAAGCAATACATAGCCCGGTGGTTCACCGAGCGCATGCCATTGCTCGACGTGTGGATGCATCACCACATTTGCGATGTAAACTTCGATGGCTACGTGAATTCAGCCGATATCACCGCCATCTACAACCACGTTCTCAATAACACAGGCTACAACGTGAACTTCGACACCAACTTCGACGGCTTCATCAATGTAGCCGACATCACCGGCATCTTCAACGTCGTCCTCGGCAAGTAACAATCTCCTCCATTTCAACAACATGTTTAAACCATCGGAATGATGGCTTTTTTGCTATGCAAATGTGGCGTTTGCATAGAAAAATACAACAAAATACCTTAACATTTTTGTCATTAAATAAAAAATGTCTAACTTTGCGTGCTTATTTCAAGAATTATTCATTTCGACTAATAAAAACATAAATAAAAATAATAATGGCAGCACTAGAAAAAATTAGAAAAAGAGCCGCAATTTTGACAATCGTGATAGGCGCAGGTCTTCTTGCGTTTATCCTTGAAGAAGCCGTTAGGGCATCGGGTGCTTTTACCACCGACACCCTCGCAGCTAAAGTAGGCGATGAGAAAATTGAAATGCAAGAATTCCAAAACCTGTCACAGGCTAGGCAACAAGAACGCCAACAGCAAGACCCCGACAACAAGGTGGACCCGGCTGTGATGCAACAGCAAATCTTGCAAGAAGTTATTACCGAGAAACTGCTCGACCAGGAGTGTGAAGAGGCTTGCGTCAACGTCGACGGTGCCGAAATCACCGAGCTCATGATCCAAAACCCACCCCAACGCATTGCCGAGGTGTGCCAGCAGACTGGCATGGACCCCAAGAGCCTGCTCGATTTTATCAAGAATCCTAATGCCGACCCCAACGACCCGGGCCTGCAGCAAGTGAAAGCCCTCTATGAAACCGAGGCTCAACAGCTCGCAACTCAGCTCAAGCAGTTCAAGCTCGCCTCGATAGTTGCAGGATGCTTGCAAGCCAACGACATCGACATCCAGCTCACCAAGGAAGAGAGCACCGTCTATGACGTGACCTTCGCAAAGCTCGACTACAGCACTATCGACGACAACAAAGTTAAGGTTACCGACGCCGAGATTCAGGAGGCTTACAACAAGTATAAAGAGCTCTTCAAGATTGACCAGGAGCAACGCCGCGTTCACTACATCAAGATTGACGTAGACCCATCGGCCAAAGACCGCGCAGCTGCTACTGCTAAGGTTAACAAAATCTACGCCGCCCTCCAGGGCAATGCCGGCATCAGTGGCATCCGCTCTAACAGCGAGGTAGTTGTTGACTCGGTGTTCACCACAGCTGCCGATAAGCAGGTCTTCGGTCAAAAGGTTGAAAACAAAGACCCGATATACAACAACCTCATCTCGGCCGGCGTGAACGCCTGCCACTTGAAGGAACCCGTGGGACGCGACCGCAACACCTTCATGTACAAGGTTATCAACCAGTTCAGCAGCATCGACTCTATTGGTATCGACGTTGTTTCGGTTGTTGGCCCCAAGGCTCGTCAGGATTCAGTGATGGCACTGCTCAGCAGCGGCATGAGCATCGACTCGCTCGCTGCCAGCAAAAACCAGAATATTCAGATTCAAAAGTTTGACGGTCGCAGTTATGCCCGTGGCTTCCAGCTCCCCGACAGCCTGCGCAGCAAGGTTAATGCCAATGCCGGCGGCAGCTTCTTCGAGTTCCAAGCCACCGACAAGGGCGCTGCCTTTGCACGCGTTGCCGAGTCAAAGCCAGCCGTTGCGTTCTATACTATCGCTCGCGCCAAGTATGTCGACTATCCAAGCGAGGCTACTATCACCGAGCTCCAGGGCAACCTGCAGAAGTATGTCAACAAGTACAAGAACAACATTGCCGGCTTCGAGAATGAAAAGAACGCCAAGGCAGCTAAGCTCAACGTTGTTGAGCAAATCATCGACCCATCAACCACACAGCTCGGCGCTCAGCAGTCGCAGTTTGGCATGATGCCAGGCATCCCCGAGAGCCGCAAGGCCATCAAGTGGGCGTTTGAGAACAAGCCTGGTAGCATTTCGCAAGTGTTCACCGAGGACGAGTCGATGTTTGTTATCGCAGTCGATGAAATCTACAAGGACTACACTCCTGTAACCGACCCACAAATCAAGCAATTCCTCACCGAGACCATCAAGAACGAGAAGAAAGCCGCATTGGCTATGAAAGACTACAACGGCAAGGCTAAGGACGTGGCCGGCTACGCTCAGCTCATGAAGACCCAGGTCGACAGCGCAAGCGTTGCCTTTGGCAATCCACAGATGCTTGAGGGCCGTGTGGCAGGTCGCATCGCAGCCCTTGGCAAGGCCGGCATCGGCAAGGTGCAGGTTATTGCAGGTCGCAACGCGCTCTATGCTGTTCAAGTCATTAAGGTTAACGATGAGCGTTCATCTAAGCTCGACAACAAGCAAGTTGCCCAGCAATATCGTCAGCGCCACTTCCCCATCCAGCAGATGTTTGGCGCCATCCTGCAAGGCAGCCGCAAGGTTAAGAATAACCTTGTGAAATTCAGCTAAGGATTTAACGACTAGTTAAACTTCACAACATATTTAAAGGTGTTGAGCGGTTGGCTCAACACCTTTTTTTATTAAAGTTCACCCGTTAATCACTCTTTTGTTTGTCTCACGTGGCTATCGGCTTGCACACCGGTAGCCACTATTTTTAGCCAAAATCTTGAGATTTCCGCTAATTTATTAGGTTATATTGTAACAATATTGTATTTTTGCATTATTACGCCCACCATTAATTTCAAATTAACATGAAACGGTTTTTATTTTTATTAGTTGCCGGCATGATGTCCTGGACTATGGTTCAGGCAACAACGCCCCAGTCGCACGACGACGGTTATGTAGTCACATCCAAGTTGAGATCCCACAGCAAGCGCTCGCTGAAGTCGAAGGTGAAGTCGACCATCGACCCGGGACGAGTTGCAGTGAAAACAGGAAATAACATATTCTCTTTTCACATCATTGATGCGGCAGAATTTATTAATACCCAGAGCGGGGCGTTCTATAAATATTATCCCCCTGCTCAGGACTATGTCCCGGCCGAATACATCTCGGTCGCCCAATTCAATAAATCGGTGCGCAAGGTGAAAATCAGCTCGCAGCTACCCACCAGCTGGGAATTAGGTAAGCGATATGTTTTCAAGCCCATTGAGCCCAACGAGTATGTAAAATCGGCAACAGTGAGAGCTGTGCGTCTCAAGGGTGACAATATCACTCTTGTTACCAAGGTTGACGACAATTTCAAGCCAACCAAGTACATTAATATAACAGGGAAAACGATTATTGAAGTTGCCTATAACGATGAGAAACTCTACTGGTATAACGGTGAGCAGATAATGCCTGCCGAGAATCTTGAGGGGAAATATGGCACTCTCCACATCGACGACAATGGAGTGCCCTACTCGGTAACCGAGAACGGTAATAGCAATGTAATCAACAGGTTGTCGAACGTGCTGGGTGAAATTCCCATGCTTGACTACTTCGGATGGATTTCAGACACCGAGATTGTAATCGACGACCTCGTGCTTGTTAGGCAATAGCGATACTCCCCACCCTGCTTGGGTTTTACTCCTCCACACATTGTGAACTGAAAATGGAGTGCGTGGCGAAACGGGCGAACTTTCCCCTCGGTCACGCACTCCTTTTTTTTGCCCTAAATGTTGTGGAAAAGCAAAATTTTCACTAATTTTGACCGATTTATGTAAATGTAGCATTTTATAATGACAGAAATAAATAAAATTCAAGACGAAATAATCGATGAATTCAGCGACATGGACGACTGGATGGATCGATATGCCTATATAATAGAGCTTGGCAATAGCCTCGACACCCTTGACGAGAGCATGAAGACACCCGAAAACCTCATTGACGGCTGCCAAAGCCGCCTGTGGCTCGACGCGCAATATCACGACGGCGTGGTGACCTATCGCGCCGACAGCGACGCAATCATCGTCAAGGGCATTGTGGCGCTGCTCATTCGCGTCCTCTCGGGCCAAAAGCCACAAGACATCGTCGACGCCGACCTCTATTTCATCGACCGCATCGGCCTGCGCGACCACCTCTCCCCCACCCGCAGCAACGGCCTGCTGTCGATGCTCAAGAACATGCGCGCCTATGCCATGGCTTATTCAATGCACAATAAATAATCGATAATGCACAATCTAGAATATCTAGAATGTCTAGAATATCTAAAAAAATAACTTAATAAAATATTAACTTAAAAAACTATTATCTACATTATGTTTAAAGGACATCCCAAGGGGTTAATCCCCGCCGCATTGAGCAACATGGGAGAACGCTTCGGCTACTACATCATGAATGCAGTGCTGTTGCTGTTCCTCTGCTCTAAGTTTGGTCTTAGCGATGAGACCAGTGGCGCTATCTACTCTGTGTTCTATTGCCTCATCTACGTGTTGAGCCTTGTGGGAGGTATCATTGCCGACCGCACTCAAAACTACAAGGGCACCATTCGCTGGGGTCTCATCATCATGGCTTTGGGTTATGCGCTCATTTCCATCCCCATCCTTGCCACTAGCGGCAACATCAGCTGGCTGCTGCCTTTCACTTGCGTGGCACTGCTGCTCATCGCCTTTGGTAACGGCTTGTTCAAGGGCAACTTGCAGGCTATCGTAGGTCAGATGTATGACAACCTCGAGGCCGAGGCCGCAAAGAAGGGTCCCGAAGCCCTCAAGGCTATGCAAGGCAAGCGCGACAGCGGTTTCCAAATCTTCTACGTGTTCATCAACATTGGCGGCTTGATTGCCCCCTTCATCGCTCCCTATCTGCGCCAGTGGTGGCTGGGAGTCAACGACCTCACCTACAATGCCGAGCTTCCCGCACTGTGTCACCAGTTCATTAATGGCGCGCAGGCAATGACCGGCGAGGCCATGAGCAACCTCAACACCCTTGCCCAGCAAGTGAGCGGTGCTGTGCCTGCCGACATGGGCGCCTTCTGCCAAAAGTATCTTGAGGTGTTCAACACCGGTGTTCACTACTCATTTATTGCATCGGTTTGCGCAATGCTCATCTCGCTGTGCATCTTCATCTATTACCAGAAGATTTTCCCAACTCCCGCCAAGAAAGAGGCTAAGGTTGTTGAAAACTACACCGACGAGGAGAAACGCGCCATGGCCAAGGAAATCAAGCAGCGCATGTATGCCCTCTTTGCAGTGCTTGGCGTGGCAGTATTCTTCTGGTTCTCGTTCCACCAGAATGGTCAGTCGCTCTCGGTATTCGCCCGCGACTTCGTGAAGACCGACTCTATCGCACCCGAAATTTGGCAGGCAGTGAACCCATTCTTCGTGATTGTGCTCACTCCCATCATCATGTTCGTCTTTGGAGCCCTCAGCAAGCGCGGCAAGGAGATTTCCA
>DGWL01000085.1 GCA_002396125.1 Porphyromonadaceae bacterium UBA4259 | reverse complement strand
TCAGCAATCGTGCTTTTGGCCACGTTGCTCTTGTGGAACTTGCCATCAAGCGCATTTGGCATCGAAGGGCTTACAATTGTGCAGCAAAGAGTTATTGCCATCTTTGCTTTCGCTACGTTAATGTGGATTTTGGAAATTGTGCCTCACTTATTGTTGGCATTTTCAGAAATTGGTTTTAAATTGTTTTAGCGTTGGTAAATTTGGTGGATTAGGAAAAAAGTTATACCTTTGCGGCGAATTTTAGTGGTAGTTGCGACGGCTTCGTCGTTGCAATGTGAGGGAATCCCGTGAGAATCGGGAACTGTACCTGCAGCTGTAATCTCCGCTACCCTTGGCTTCACGCATGCCACTGGCCACTTGCTTGGCTGGGAAGGCGAGGTCAATGAGGAGTAAGTCAGAAGACCTGCCACATTTTGTTGTTTATACATTATTAAAGTGCGACCCACTCAGGAATAAGTGGAACGTGACTATGACAAAAAAGAAGCTTAAACTTTTATTTTTGGCACTTTGCGTGCATTTGTTTGCTTTTGCCCAGACCGACTCGTTGCAGCATGTCAGTTTGGGTGAGATAGTTGTTACCGGCACCGGCACCGAGCATCTGCTTAAAGACGCTCCCGTTCAAACCGAAGTCATAAGCGGCAAGATGTTGCGCAACTATGCCGGCAAGAGCATTGAGGACATCTTGAGTGGCCTCACGGCATCGTTTGCTTTCAATCAAGACGACATGGGCTCGCAGATGCAGCTGGGCGGCTTGGGCAACTCCTATATTCTCATCCTCATTGACGGCAAGCGCATTCATGGCGATGTGGGAGGCCAAAACGAACTATCGCTCATCGACCCGCAAAATATTGAAAAAATTGAGATAGTGAAAGGCGCATCAAGCGCGCTCTATGGCTCGGATGCCATTGCCGGAGTGGTGAACATCATCACCAGGAAACACCGCGAGCAGGGCGTGCTGGTGGAAAACACCACGCGCCTGGGCAGTTATGGTGACGTGCGCCAGCACAACGGACTGTCGTTGAGGTTTGGCAAGTTCAGCTCCTACACCAACTTCCAGTTGCAACACAGCGACGGATGGCAAAACACACAGGTTGAGCACACCTTGCCCACTGAACCCCCCATCACCGACTCGCGCAACAAAACAGTGAACCGCCACACCAACTGGCAAGTGGCTGAGCGCATCACCTATCAGCCGGCGCGCGACTGGGAACTCTATGCCGAGGGTAGCACCTACTGGAAACGCATCTACCGCGTGAGTGGACGTCACCCACACTACGACGTGAAGACGTGGGACATGGAGTATCACAATGGCTCGGCTGCTGTGGGAGGCAAGTGGCAGCGCTCAAAGACCGACTACATCTCGCTCGACGTGGACTGGAACCGCCATGCCTACTATTATTACTACACTGCCACAACACTTGTGGAGGACTATGAAAAGAGCGCCGGCACACCCTATTATCCCTATTTCCCCTACTTGCCGGGCCAAAAGGAACTGCAGAGCGACCAGCAACGCACTATGGCAACTCTAAAGGGAGTGTTCACGTTGCCGTGTGAGAACCTGCTGAGCACCGGTGTCGAGTATCGCTACGACTGGCTCAATGCTCCAACCCGCGTCAAGGGAGGCAAGGCAAGCGATTGGACCACAGCCGTCTATGCTCAAGACGAGTTTAATCTAATCCCCAATTTCAACATCACCGCCGGAGTGCGTTTCAACTACAACGAGCAATTTGGCGCCAAGTTCACCCCCAAGCTGTCGGCGATGTGGAAACCCGCAGGTGCGTGGCGCTTGCGTGCCACCTGGAGTCAAGGCTTCAAGACACCTGCCATCCGCGAGCTCTTCTACCGCTACGTTCGGCAGATGAGTGGCACCTATCTTTATCTTGGCAATACCAATCTCAAGCCCCAGTCGAGCAATTATTTCGCACTGAGCGGCGAGTACAGTTATCGTGGGCTTAACGTTACCGTTACCGGCTATTACAATAAGGTGAAGGACATGATAGCGCTGGTCACCATCCCCAACTACCAGGCCCCCGACGAATATATCATCCAGTATGACCCGGTCAAGACCCGTCAATATCAAAACATTGAGGATGCCAAGACGGTGGGAGTCGATGTCAATGTGCGCTACAACTGGCGTGAGTTTGCCTTTGGCTTGGGCTACAGCTACCTCGACACCGACGCCAACCAGTATGACACCAACCACGACAAGATGCACAAGGTGACTATCGACGGCACCGCGCATCACAAGGGAAACTTCTTTGCCACCTGGGGCCACCGCTTCGGTGTCAACTATCAGCTGGGTGTGGGCTTGTATGGCCGCATGTCGAGCACGCGCTACTATCAAGACGACGGCAATGGCAAGGGTTACACCACATGGCGCATCTCCACCACTCACGACCTGGGTCATTCCCGCACCATGAGCTATCGCATCGAGGCTGGAGTTGACAACATCTTCAACTATTGCGACCGCACACCCCACGGGTTGCACTTGGGTACCACCACGCCGGGCACTACGGTCTATGCATCGTTTACAATTCGTTTCAATCAAGGCAAAAAGCTTAATAATAAGTATAATAGTAACTCAAAAAAACAAAACAACTATGATGAAGACTAAGTCTTTAATGATTGCCTTGCTGGCAATTTGCATGGGTGTGTTCTTCAATTCTTGCAAGGACGACAAGAATGAACCGCTCAACAACTACAGCATCTATCAAAATGCTGTTAATGAAACCGTAATGAAACAAAAAAAGAACAACAAGGCCATCCTGCTGGTAGCCTTCGGTTCTACTTGGGAACAAGCCTACGACGCGTTTGACGCTACTGTTGAAGCCTACAAGCAGCAGTTCCCCGGCTACGATGTTTACCTGTCGTTCTCTTCGGCTATCTGCATCAACCGTGCTGCTGCAGGTGAGAATGTAGACCCCCGCAACTTCTATGCTCCTCCCTTCTGGCTCAACGCTTTTGCTCAGGACGGTGTTAGATATAACGAGATTGTTATTCAATCGCTGCAGGTTATTCCCGGCGAGGAATATACTCGCGTTATTAACTATATCAAGGACTTTGCCAACAACTCAAATGGCGACATCGACGACAACTACCTTGCCAACGTAACCCTCAAGCTCGGTGTGCCCCTGTTGCAAGATGAGTTGAGCGACGTGCCACAGGTTGCCAACGAACTCAACAAGCTTTATAAAGACTTGGCTGCCGAGCATGTTGTCGCTTTCATGGGTCATGGAAACCCCGATCCTTACGACACCTACAAGGCCAATGTTCGCTACACTCAGCTCGAAGAGGCTTTGCAGCAGTACAGCAAGAACTACTTCGTTGGCACTGTTGACATGATTGGCAACTTCAAGACCGACGTTGCCGAGCGCATGTTTGACGCTCACATCTATAGCGGTAAAGTTTATTGCCATCCATTGATGTCGATTGACGGTGATCACGGTCACAACGACATGGCCGGCGACGACGATGACAACTGGGACGGCGTCAAGTTCACTCCCAATGCTGAGGGCGAGGTTGAAGACACCTCGTGGAAGATGTTCTTCTATCACCTGGGCTATGAGTGCAACAACTCAACTATGATTGAGAAAGGCTTGCTCGAGCTCCCCACCATTCGCCAAGTGTGGATGAACCACACCAAAGATGCCATTAACGGTGAGCCTCTTGACTTCTATCACAGCAAGAACCCCGAATAAATCTAATGATAAAAAGATTCATGATTTTAATAGTGGCACTCTCAATGGGGAGTGCCGCTTTTTCCCAAATTCATAAAATGGAACGTAGCGACTCATCAATGATGGATCGCTCTTATACTTTAAACCCTGTGGTTGTGACGGGCTCGGGGCACCATCAGCGCTTGAAGAATACCGCCACACCGGTACATGTGCTAAGCAGTCAGGAAATAAGAGAGCAAGGCATCACCACGCTCGATGGTGCCCTCACGCGCATGATGCCCCAAGTGTCGATGTCGCCCAACTCCATGGGCTCCTTTTTGCGCCTTAATGGCCTGGGTAACAAATATATTCTAATCCTTATAAACGGACAGAAGCTCACCGGCGACATTTCGAACAATGTCGACCTGAGTCGCATCAACATGGAGCGCGTCAAGCGCATTGAGGTGCTCGACGGTGCCGCTTCGTCGCTCTATGGCTCCGACGCCATTGCCGGAGTCATCAACATCATCACCGACGAGCCCACCCGGCAACTGGTGAGTGCCTCCAGCAACACTCGCGTGAGCGGTCACGGCGTGTTCACCGAGAATGTGACACTTGATATATATAAGAGTGGCTTTGGCTCCTACACCTCATTCTCGCATGACCGTGCCAATAGTTACCAGAACAATGACTTGGAATATGTGAAAGGTTCCGAGACCGAGACCCAGCCCACCATAGCTCCATTCTTCACCGGTTATCGAACCTATAATGTGGGACAAAAGTTCACCTACTCGCCCAATCGGCATTTGGCATTGAACGCAGGTGTGGACTTCATGCACAAGATTACCGACCGCCCCAACTCGCGCGCCGACATCACCGGTGGCACCGACTATGAGATGCGCTATCGTGGCCTGCGATGGAACCTGGGTGGTATCTACAAGTTCACAACCAGCAACTCGTTGCAAGCCAACTTCACTGTTGACCGCTTTCGCTACGGTAAGCTGTATGACGTTGAGACCAAGAATTATGCCATTGGCGACTACGCGCAATCCAAAAAGCAGAAGTCAATGGAGTTGCAGCTCAAAGCCATCCTCGGATTGATGAAAAACTCCACCACGATATTCGGAGCCGACTGGCGGCAGGATTACCTCACTGCCACATCGGGCAATATTGATAAAGATGTCTACACGCTGGCTGTGTTTGCTCAGCATGAGATGAAGTTCCTTGATGTTCTCACTGCCACAGTGGGACTGCGTCTCACTCAGCACGAGACATTCAAAACTCATGTGTCACCAAAGGTGACGCTGATGTATGCCCCCGGCAACTTCCGTTTCCGTGGTACCTATTCGGCCGGTTTCCGCGCACCAGGTCTTGACGAGATATACTACCACTACTTCTCGGTAAATCGTGGCAAGCCACAAATCATCTTTGGCAACGAGAATCTCAAGCCCGAGAAGAGCAACTACTTCTCGCTCAATGCTGAGTATCGCACCAATGTGATTGCCGTGAGTGTCACGGGTTACATTAACCGCATTAACGACATGGTAGTGCGCAAGAATATCAATGTGGATGAGACAACACTTGCAATGCTGCAGGCTGAGTTTCCCGAGATGACAGCCGACCAGGCGTCAAAACTCGAGCGCTACTCGCTGTATATCAATAGCGATAAGGGCGACATTAAGGGAGTGCAAGTTAATGTGTCGGCCAATATATTTAGTGGATTTAACTTGTCGGCAAGCTATGTCTACACTCATGCCCGCACCAAGAGCGACGACGAGTGGACAGTGCTTGAGCGAAGCGTGCGCAACGCGGCGACAGTGGCCGCCAACTATTTCCACCAGTGGAACAATTATGGGCTAAACGTGAACCTCAATGCCCGCTTCCAGTCGAAGACTTATTATCCAGGCTATGAAGACGCGCCTGGTTACGGCATTTGGAACGTGCTCACCTCTCACTCGTTCACAGGCTTGAGGCATGTGGTAATAGAGCCAAGTCTGGGCATTGACAATATCTTTAACAAGGTGGACCGCCGCATCGACTCATCGAGCCGTAAATACGCGCTCTATTCCCCGGGACGCATGATTGTCGCGGGACTGAAACTGAAATTCAAATAACTTTTTTACAAAAAAGATTGAAGCTGACATGGGAAAAATAATAGTTGCCGGCATTGGTCCCGGCTGTGAAGACGACATCACGCCCGCCGTGGTCAACGCGCTGCGTCAGGCACAGGCCGTTGTGGGATATAAATATTACTTCCAGTTTGTCACCCCCTTTGTGCCTCAAGGATGCCAGTGTGTCGACACAGGCATGAAAAAAGAGCGTGAGCGCGCCGAGCAGGCGTTCATTCTAGCCGAGCAAGGGAAGACCGTGGTGGTGATATCGAGTGGCGACCCAGGCATCTATGGCATGGCACCGTTAATTTGGCAGATGCGTGCCGAGCGCAACTCGAGCGTTGAGATTGAGACGCTGCCGGGCATCTCGGCATTTCAGAAGGCGGCGTCGCTGCTGGGAGCCCCCATTGGGCACGACATGTGCATCATTTCGCTGAGCGACCTCATGACTCCATGGGAAGTGATTGAGCGGCGCATTGAGGCCGCGGCTGTGGCCGACTTTGTCATTGCCGTTTACAATCCCAAGTCGGCCGGGCGTTACTGGCAGCTCTATAGGCTGCAGGAGTTGCTGCTGGCGCATCGTGCCGCCGGCACCCCTGTGGGCTGGGTGCATCAGGCCGGTCGCGAAGGTCAGGAAGTTAAAGTGACAACACTTGGCGAGCTTGACCCCGACGACATCGACATGTTCACGGTGCTGCTCATTGGCAACTCGCAATCCCGTGTCATCGACAACCGCATTATCACCCCCCGCGGCTATTACCGTCCCGAGCGTGACAGCGGTATGAAACCCGGTCAGCACATCATGATAAACTCGTTTCGCACTATTGAGAGCGAGTTGAAAAATCGTGATTTGCCCCTCGACCACAAGTGGGCCTTGCTACATGCTATTCACACCACTGCCGACTTTGAAATGGAGCAGTTGCTGCACACCGACCCCGGTGCTGTGGCATTGCTCCATGACAAGATTGCCGGCGGCAAGTTGACGACAATCATCACCGACGTGACCATGGTGGTGAGCGGAATACGCAAGGGCGCGCTAGAGCGATTGGGAGTGGAGGCTAAATGTTACCTGCATGATTCACGTGTAGCCGAGATGGCTACGGCTCAAGGAATAACCCGCACCCAGGCGGGAATACGCCTGGCGGTTGAGGAGCATCCCGATGCGCTCTTTGCCTTTGGCAATGCCCCAACCGCCTTGATGGAACTGTGCGATCTTGTGCGCAAGGGCAAGGCACGTCCTGCCGGCATCATCGCCGCTCCGGTGGGGTTTGTGCACGTGCGTGAGTCAAAACACATGGTCAAGCCGTTTAAGAGCATCCCAAAAATCATTGTTGAGGGCCGCAAGGGAGGCAGTAACCTGGCAGCCACACTATGCAACGCGATTTTGTGCTATGACGACGCCGCTCAACTAAAACCCGGACGCGACCTATGAAATTCCATGTGATTGGCATAACCGATGCGCCACAGCCTTATTTTCCTCCTGAGGTGGTTGAAATTATCAGGCATGGTCAATTGTTCTCGGGTGGCAAGCGGCATCATGAGATTGTGGCACCGATTCTGCCCGAGGGGGCACGTTGGATTGATATCACCGCACCGCTCGATGCGGTCTTTGAGCAATATAGTGGCGAGGTGGTGGTCTTTGCCAGTGGTGACCCGCTGTTCTTTGGCTTTGCCAATACCATCAAGCGTCGCCTGCCCGAGGCCGAGATTGCTTTATATCCAGCTTTTAATTCCCTGCAGACCCTTGCTCACCGCCTTGTGATGCCCTATCACGACATGCGCATCGTGTCGCTCACCGGCCGACCTTGGCCCGAGCTCGACAGAGCATTGATAGAGCGTGCCACAAAGATAGGAGTTCTCACCGACCGCGAGCACACACCCGCCACCATAGCCAGGCGCATGCTCGACTACGGCTACGACGGTTACATGATGCATGTGGGCGAGCATCTGGGTAATCCCGAGCGCGAGCGCGTCACCACCCTGTCGCTTCAGGAAGCCATTGCTCTAGAGTTTGATTATCCTAATTGCCTGATTCTCGCAGGTGCCGATGTCAGGCCTCGCCACTTCGGAATTCCCGAGCGCGAGTTCGCTCTTCTTGATGGACGCGAGAAGATGATTACCAAGATGCCCGTGAGGTTACTCACGTTGCAGGCACTTGACTTGCCTGGCAAGCATGTGATGTGGGACATAGGTTTCTGCACCGGTAGTGTGTCAATCGAGGCCAAGTTGCAATTTCCTCATGTGCACATCGAGGCCTTTGAATGTAGGCCTGAAGGTGAGGCGCTGATGCGTGAGAATAGCCGCCGATTTGGCGCACCGGGCATCAGCATCCACATTGGTGATTTCCTTGATGCCGACATCAGTGGGTTGCCGCGCCCCGATGCGGTCTTCGTTGGTGGTCATGGCGGTCATCTCAAGGAGATAATGGCTAAGGTTCTCACTGTTCTTGCTCCCGGCGGCTGCATCGTGATGAATAGCGTGACGAGCGCTGCTGTTCACACCGACAGTCACCAGCTTTTCAACCAAGCGTGCGAAGAACTTGGATTAACCCAGGAGCCTCCCATGCGCATTGTAATTGATAATAATAATCCAATAGTCATACTGAAATGTCGAAAATAGCTGTAATCAACATAAGCAAGGAAAGCGAAAAGATTGCACGCATTCTGCAAATCGATTTAAACGCAATGCCCATTGGTCGCGCCCAAGTGGGGAAGAATTGGTATAACTTTGATGTGTTCATCTTCATTGGCGCGATGGGAATATGTGTGCGCACAATAGCACCTTTCATCAACGACAAGCACAACGATCCGGCAGTGGTGTGCGTCGACAGCATGGGCAAGAATGTGATTTCGGTGCTGTCGGGCCATGTGGGCGGCGCCAACGAGTGGACAAGAGTAGTGGCTTCGGCTCTGGGTGCTACGCCTGTCATTACCACCCTGAGCGATAATGTCGGGTTGTGGGCACTCGACACGTTCTCAAAACGTTTCAACTGGTCCATCGCCAGCGACGACAATATGAACGATTGCATCTTTGCCTTTGTCAATCGCAAGCCCACGGCATTGTTTCTTGAGGTGCGTGACGAGGGCACAGAGTATCTTGAAAGCACTCTCCCCGCTCATGTTACTGTGGTCAGTGATTTGAAAGATGTTGAAGCAGGTGAGTTCAAGCTGCTCATTATGGTAACCCCATTTAACCACAGCCATGTTGATGGCGTGCTCACCTTGCACTTTGTGCCCATTGTGGGAACCATTGGCTTTGGGTTGGCTCATAACCCCGCCGACTGTGAACGCATAGGTCACGATATCAATGAGGCGATAGCCCAACGGGGCCTGTTGCCGTGCGCTGACAAGTATTGTACCATCGATGTCAAGGCCGAGGAACCGTTTGTTGACATTCTGAAAAAAGAAGGGCATGAAGTGGAATTTTTTACAGCCGACGAACTCAAGCAGGTGGAGGTGCCAACTCCCAGCACCACGGTGGCAAAGCATGTGGGCACTCCCAGCGTGTGTGAGGCGGCGGCAATTCTTGGTTCAAATAATGGTAAATTAATAATCCCCAAGATAAAAGGTACCAACTGGACGGCCGCTGTGGCAATCGACCGCCGATACCTGCGAAAGCGGCAGGGACACATCGAGATTGTGGGAGCCGGGCCAGGTGCTCCCGACCTTGTGTCGGTGCGTGGGCGCAAGTTGCTTGAGCGCGCCGACCTCATCCTCTATGCCGGCTCGCTTGTGCCTCGCGAACTTACCACTTGCCACAAGCCGGGAGCTGTGGTGCGCAGTTCGGCAAGCATGAACCTTGATGAGCAATGCTCACTCATGAAGGAGCACTACGACCGCGGTCATCTTATAGTGAGGCTGCACACCGGCGACCCTTGCATCTTTGGAGCCATACAGGAGCAGATGGCGTTTTTTGACCGGCACGGCATGAGCTATCACATCACGCCAGGCATTTCATCATTCCTTGCTGCTGCTGCCGAACTGCGCAGCCAGTTCACCATACCTGAGCGCACACAGACCATCATTCTCACTCGTGGCGAGGGTCGCACTCCCATGCCCGAGAAAGAACAACTACACCTTCTTGCCCGCAGCCAGAGCACGATGTGCATCTTCCTGAGTGCCTCAATAGTTGATGATGTTCAGCAAGAGCTACTTCAGGAATATCCTGCCGAGACACCTGTGGCGGCTTGCTATCATCTCACTTGGCCCGACCAAAAGATTTATCGTGGACAACTAAAGGAATTGTCAAAGATTATTCACGACAATAATCTCACGCTCACCACAATGATTGTAGTGGGCGAGGCAATCGACAACCGCCAGGGTTTGTCGGAACTCTACAACAAGCATTTCACTCATTTATTCCGTAAAGGCGAGGCATGATTTTAGTATTTGGTGGCACAACCGAGGGTCGCATGGCGGCTAAGGTGCTCGACGAGTCGGGTGCCGGCTACTACTATTCTACGCATGGCGATGTGCAAGATGTTCAACTTGCTCATGGCACGCGCCTCACCGGTGCAATGGAACTCGACCAGATGCGGGCCTTTTGCCTTGAGCATGGTATTGCTCTAATTGTCGATGCCACTCACCCCTTTGCCGAGAATGTACACAATAACATTGTAACACTCGCCCTGCAACTCAATGTGCCGGTGATTCGCCTCAACCGCATTTATCCGCCACACGATAACGACATCGTGTGGTGCCGTGACTACAATGATGCCATAAGCCAACTCAAGCGTCGCAATGTGGATAGGTTGTTGGCGCTCACGGGTGTGAAAACCATAGGCAAGTTAAAAGATTATTGGGCTGAGCATGAATGCTGGTTCCGCATTCTTGACCGTGACGAGTCGCGCAAGGCGGCAGCCAGGGCCGGGTTCCCTCAAGAACATCTGGTTTATTTTGAGACTCACGGCACGCTGGCGCTTCTAGAGCGATTGCAGCCACAAGCCATTATCACCAAGGAAAGCGGCACTAGTGGAGGTTTTGTTGAGAAAGTTGAAGCCGCGCGTGGCAAGGGGGTTCTCATTCTTGTGGTGGAACGACCGGCTTACCCATGTGCTCCGGCAGTGATAATAGAGCATGTTAACGGTCCCTATGGCTTGCGCAGAGCTGTAGAGAAGTTGTTGCCCGAGTTTTATTCCCTGCACAGTGGCCTCACTACCGGCACCTGTGCTACAGCAGCCGCCATCGCGGCAACAAAGCGGTTGACTCTCGGTGCCACTCCGGCGGTTGTTCCTGTCGTTCTTCCCAACGGTGAAACCATTACCGTGCCTGTGACCTATGGCGACGGCTATGCCGCCGTTTTCAAGGAAGCGGGCGATGACCCCGATGTTACCGACGGCATTGAAATCAGGGCTGTCGCTGAGTCTAGCGATGAGTTTGAAATCCATGGTGGCGAGGGTGTGGGAGTTTTCACGTTGCCCGGTTTTGACTACCCTCCCGGCGAGCCTGCCATCAACAAGGTTCCTCGCCGCATGATGCGCGACAACATCAAGGAAAACGTGCGCATCACCATAACGGTGCCTCAAGGTGCCGAGAAGGCGCGACACACTTTTAATCCCCGGCTTGGCATCGAGGGTGGAATAAGCATTATTGGAGTATCGGGCATCGTGAAACCATTCTCGGAGGAGGCATTTATTGATAGCATAGGCAAGTGCATGCAGGTGGCGAAAGCATCGGGTGCCGAGCGAGTTGTTATCAACAGCGGCGGCAAGAGTGAGCGGTTTGTCAAGGCTCTTTATCCCTACCTGCCACAACAAGCATTTGTGGAATATGGGAATTACATCGGCGCTACGTTGAACTTTGCCAACAGGCTTGATATCAAGCACGTTACACTTGGTGTCATGCTTGGAAAAGCAGTAAAACTCGCTGCCGGGAACCTCGACACTCACAGCCGGCGGTCGACTATTGACAAAGACTTCGTTGCCGCCATGCTGCGTGAGGCAGGCTGCCACATCGATATATCAAGCATCACCCTTGCTCGAGAGCTCTGGGATATTATTCCGCGGGAAAAAGTTCAGCAATTTGCCACGGTGGTTATAAATCATTGCATGGAACATTGTGGCAAACTGCTTCCTAATGGAAAACTATCAATTTTAATTATAGCCAACGACGGCACAATATATCACTAATTGTATGTATCTTTGCAATCATTTAAACTGAAAAAATGAAGAAATTATTTGGATTTATCGTTATCGCTCTTATGCTTGTCGCCTGTGGCAACAATGGCAACAAGGAAAATGATGCCGCAAGTGAAACTATTGACTCAATTGCGGTGAAATATGCCAAAGGGTTCACCGTGCGCGACTCGGCTGGCATAAGGCTTGTTGATGTGGGTAATAAAGACCGTTTTGCCCTTGTGAAAGATGAGAACGCCACTGTGCCACAGGGCTACACCAAGGTGAAAGTTCCCATCAAGAATACAATATGCATGACATCACTTCAACTGTCGAACTTCACAATCCTTAATGCTCACGATGTGGTGAAGGGTATCACAAGCACAAAGAACCTCTTTGACAAAGACATTAAAGCTCGTGTTAAAGAAGGAAAAATCGTTAAGATTGGTAGAGAGGGGGAGTTTGACAACGAACTCGTCATGGCCGCCAACCCCGACGTGATATTTATCTCGCCATCAAAACGTGGCGGTTATGAGTCGATTAAGGAGACCGGTATCACACTGGTGCCTCACTTGGGCTACAAGGAACTTGACCCGCTGGGGCAAGCCGAGTGGGTTAAGTTCATTGGTATGTTCATTGGCAAAGAAAAAGAAGCTAACGAGATTTTTGCCGGCATCGAGAGTCGATACAATGAACTGAAAGAGAAGGCTGCGAAGGTTGCCGAGCGCCCAACCGTGACTAGCGGAGAGATGCATTATGGCAACTGGCATGCCGTGGGCGGAAAGAACTATTTGGCTCAAATTTTCCGCGATGCAGGGGCCAATTATGTCATCAATGACGATGAAGAGTCGGGCGAAGACCTGGAGTTTGAGAAGATGTATGCCCTCTCGGCCAATGCCGATTATTGGCGCATCCTCAACAGCTACGACGGCGATTTCAGCTACGAGGCGTTGAAGGCTTCGGAGCCGCGCAACGAGATGCTCAAAGCATTCAAGGAGAGAAAGGTGATTTACTGCAACATGAAGCAGACCCCTTACTATGAGATTGAGCCTGTCAAGCCCGACGTTTTACTGAAGGACTTGATAGCCATTTTCCATCCTGAACTTGTTGAAAAAGATTATCAACCCACATTCTACAAGCTATTGAAATGAAACGCACGTTGCCCCTGATGCTGACTCTTGTTGCGGCAATCATCGTCATGGTGATTGTTAATCTCTTTGTGGGCACTATAAAGATTCCTGTTAGCAGCATTTGCAGCATATTAATGGGGCAGGGCAGCGAGTCGGAAATTTGGGACAATATTATTTTGAGCTCACGCTTGCCACAAGTGCTCACTGCCATTGTGGCCGGTGCAGGACTTGCCGTGAGCGGACTGATGATGCAAACCATTTTCCACAATCCGCTGGCCGGACCTTCAATCTTGGGTATCTCCAACGGGTCGAGCCTGGGAGTGGCATTCGTTATTCTCATGTCGGGGAAAATTGGCGGCGTGGCACTCAGTAGCCTTGGCTACTTGGGGGATGCCGCTGTTACTCTTGCCGCCATTGTGGGTGCTGTGGCTGTGATGATGGTCATCGTGTGGATTTCGGGGGTGGTGAAAAGCAATGTCACGCTACTCATCATCGGCGTGATGATAGGCTACCTTGCGACAGCCATCATTGGTGTGATGAAGTTTCTCAGTCCCGAGGAAGATGTGAAGGCGTTTGTCGTTTGGGGCTTGGGGTCTTTCTCTCGCGTTTCGGGCAACCACCTCACTCTCTTTGTCGTGCTGATGTGCATCATCACGCCCCTGAGTTTCCTCTTTGGTAAGCCACTCAACGCCATGCTGCTAGGCGATCGTTATGCTACCAATTTGGGAGTGAATGTGAAACGCATGCGCACCTACATTATTATCTGCTCCGGGGTGCTGGTGGCTGTAGTCACAGCCTATTGCGGTCCCATCATGTTCATTGGCATGGCTGTTCCGCACCTGGCTCGAGGCTTGTTCCGCACCAGCGACCACTGGCGCCTGTTGCCGGCAACAGCGCTGTGTGGTGGCTTGCTGGCGCTGGTGTGCAACCTCATCGCTCGCGCTCCCGGCTTTGAGGGCGCTATGCCTGTCAACAGTGTGACGGCCTTGATAGGAGCCCCCATTATTATCGCGGTTCTTTTCAAGCGTCACAAGTCAAATATTGAGTAATTATTTTTGCCTAATCACAATGACAACATTAAGCGGTCAACAAGTTAACACTCGATGGTATCAAAACCTGTGGGCGGCATTGATATTTTTCACTCGCCTGCCGTTTTGGCGGCTATACCAGCCGCCGCAAGCGAGCTATAAAACTGTGGTGGAATTTTGGCCTTTGAGTGCCTGGTTCACGGGTGGAATAATGGCTGCTGTGCTTTACTGTGGTAGTTTTATTTTCCCCTGGGCTTTGGCGGTGGTGCTGGCGATTGGCATGAGGTTGCTTGTCACGGGAGCTCTGCATGAGGACGGCCTAGCCGATTTCTTTGACGGCATGGGTGGCGGCACAAGCCGTGAGCGCATATTGGCAATCATGAAGGACTCTCACATTGGCACCTATGGAGTGATAGGGCTCGTTATTTATCATCTCTTGCTGGCAGCGTGTCTCTACAGCATGCAACCGCGCCTGGCTGCACTGGCTGTGCTGGCTGCGGGGCCGTTTGCCAGACTAGTGTCATGCACGTTGATAATGTTGCTACCCTATGCTCGCCGCGCCGATGAGGCCAAGAACAAGACCATCTATCGCGCGATGAGTTTTCAGGCTGTAATTAGCGTGGTGTTGCAGGGCTTGTTGCCCATGGTGATTGTGCTGTGGTCAACACGAATGAGCTGGCCTGTAATCATCGTTGCTCCATGCTTGGTGATGCTGCTTTTGTACTGGCTCATCAGGCGCAAGATAGGCGGTTACACCGGCGACTGCTGTGGTGCGGTGTGCCTGCTTGTGGAGCTGTCAATTTATCTGGTTATTAATTCATTATTGTTTTTAGAGTAATATGGAAGTAATTTTAGTGCGTCACACGAGCGTCGCCGTTCCCAAGGGAACGTGCTATGGGCAGACCGATGTGCCCGTGCGTGACACCTTTGAGCAGGAGGCTCAAGAAACCCTCAACGTGTTGCGGCATTTTATGCCATTTGACAAAGCCTATTCCTCGCCATTGACGCGCGCCCGCAAGCTTGCCGCGTTTTGCGGCTTTGCCGATGCCGAGCTTGACCGTCGTCTCATGGAAATGAACATGGGCGAGTGGGAGATGCATATCTACGATGAGATTAAAGACCCACGCCTCAAAGATTGGTATCAAGATTACATGGTAATGTCCACTACCGGGGGTGAGGGATTTCCACAGCTATACAATCGTGTGGCGCAGTTTCTCGATGAGTTGAAAGAGCGCGACTATCGTAGTGTTGTGATTTTTGCCCATGGCGGAGTGCTCATCAGTGCCGGGCTTTATGCCGGTCTTTACACCGAGGAAGACGCTTGGGACCACTTGGTGCCCTTTGGCGGAATGATAAAAATCACGATTTGAAATGAGCAAGATTATTTTGATAATCGGCGGCCAGAGGTCGGGCAAGAGCAAAGAGGCCGAGCGGCTCGCTCTTAGTCTTTCGCCCCATCCGGTCTATGTGGCCACCGCCCACGTGTGGGACGAGGAGTTTGCCGAGCGTGTGAGGCGCCATCAGGCGCGTCGCGGACCGCAATGGACCAATGTAGAAGAGGAGATGCACTTGGGCAACCTCGATTTCACCGGGCGCGTGGTTGTGATTGACTGCGTGACGCTGTGGCTCACTAATTTCTTCTTTGAGAATCAGGATGTTGACGCCACACTCCAGGCCGTCAAGCAGGAGTTTGAGAATTTCACCAAGCACGATGCTACCTATATTTTTGTCACCAACGAGATAGGCAGCGGCGGCGTGAGCGACAATGCTGTGCAGCGCCGGTTCACCGACCTTGAGGGCTGGATGAACCAATACATAGCCAGCCGTGCCGACGAAGTAATTCTTATGATATCGGGAATAGCAGTTAAAATAAAATGAAAAAATTCAATATTAAACCCACCGACAAGTCGATTGCCGGTACTATTCAAGCAAAAATTGACCACTTGAACAAGCCTAAAGGTTCGCTGGGACGTCTCGAAGAACTGGCAATGCAGGTGTGCCTCATTCAGCACACGCTTTCGCCAACTCTCAACCACCCCTGCCACTTGCTGCTTGGTGGCGATCACGGCATCGAGCGCGAGGGCGTGAGTGTGTCGCCACGCGAGGTTACATGGCAGCAGATGATCAATTTCACGCATGGCGGTGGTGGTGTGAACATGTTTTGCCGTCAGCATGGCTTTGACTTGAGTATTGTCGACGTGGGCGTTGACTATGATTTGAGCGAAGTTGAAGGTATCATCAATCGCAAGATTGCTCGTGGCACCCGCAATTTCCTGCACGAGCCTGCCATGAGCGTGGAGCAATTCAACCGCACTATAGAGGTGGGATGCCAACTCGTTGACGACTGTGTGAAAAAAGGTTGTCAAGTTATTTGCCTTGGTGAAATGGGCATCGCCAACACCTCGCCATCAAGCTTGTGGATGAGCATCTTCGGCAGCATTGAACTCGACGAGTGCGTTGGTGCCGGGGCAGGTCTAAATAATCCCGGTGTCGAGCACAAGCGACAGGTGCTTAATGCTGCCTTGAAGCATTATAATGAAACTATGGAACCGAGCGACCTTAACGCCATCCGCTACTTTGGCGGCTTTGAGATGGTGGCAGCTATCGGGGCAATGCTGCGTGCTGCCGAGCAAGGGCTTGTGGTGCTCGTCGACGGATTTATCATGACGGCGTGTGCCATCGCCGCAACTCGCCTATATCCTGCCGCACAGGACTACATGATTTTCACCCACTGTGGCGATGAGAGCGGCCACCGCAAGATGCTTGATATAGTGGGTGCAAAACCTTTGCTTAATTTAGGCCTGCGCCTGGGTGAGGGAACAGGTGCCCTGTGTGCCTTCCCCATCATCGACTCGGCCGTGCGAATGATTAATGAAATGAACAACTTCGACACAGCTAAAATCACCAAGTATTTCTAATTTTCACGTCTTGCAATAAATGTGCAACTAATGGCTAAAGGTTTTCTCATATCGGCACCGACAAGTGGTTCGGGCAAGACAACTATTGCTCGCGGACTGATGTCGCTTCTCACAGAAAAAGGCTATAAGGTTCAGCCGTTTAAGTGCGGCCCCGACTATATCGACACCAAGTTTCATGCTGCAGTGTGTGGCCGTCCAAGCATTAATCTCGACACTTTCATGGCTTCGGGCGAGCATGTGCACGAACTGTACGACCGTTATAGCTCAACTGCCGACGTGTGCGTGGTTGAGGGCATGATGGGGCTCTTCGACGGCTATGACCGCGATGCCGGCTCGTCGGCCGAGATAGCCCGTGTGCTTGGCCTGCCGGTTGTGCTGGTGGTTGATGCCAAGTCGGCTGCCTATTCGATGGCTGCGCTGATTTCTGGCTTTGTGAATTTCCGCGATGATGTGCACATTGCCGGTGTGATATTCAACCGCGTGGGGTCGGCGCGCCATCTTGCCATGCTCCAGCAGGTGTGCGATGACCTCGACGTTGAGTGTTTCGGCTATCTTCCTAAGAAGGCATCATTAGAGCAGGGTTCGCGCTACTTGGGGTTGGATTTCAGTCAAGCCCCCGAGCAAAAACAATTAGTTGAACTACTCGAACAAAACATAAATTGGCAACGGATTCTAGAATGCACAATACATAATGCACAAAGCTTAATTAATAATATTAATAATGCAAAATCTAGTGAGAATCGCAGCACTCAGCGAACGCTGATAGCTCGCAATGCCGAGTCGTTCTCGTTTATCTATCAAGAGGTTATCGACTCACTTGAGAATGTGGAGTTTTTCGACCCCGAGACCGATGTTCCGTGCCTTGACGACGTGGCGTTGCTCTACTTGCCTGGCGGTTATCCTGAGAAGCATCTTGAGGCGCTTGTCAACGCCGAGGCTACGCGCCATGCTATCAAAGCCTATGCCGACCGTGGCGGACGTATCGTGGCCGAGTGCGGTGGCATGATGTATCTGTGCGACAAGATTGTCACCGACGAGGGCGAGTTTCCCATGTGCGGTGTACTTCCTTACGCGATTACCGCCCGTAAGACCGCCCGCAAACTGTCACTCGGCTATCGTCGCTTCGTGCTTGACAGTAAGGAGTATCGCGGCCACGAGTTTCATTACACCCAATTTCTGGGTGAAGCGCCCCAATCGGCAGTACAAGTGTTTAATGCCAAAGGCGAGCCTGTGCCAACGCCAATCATCCGTTACAAGAACGTGTTTGCAAGTTACACCCACCTCTATAACATAACATGAAACAGATTTATACCAAAACTGGAGATAACGGCACCACCAGCCTGCGCGATTGCGTTAGAGTTGCCAAAGACGACCCACGCATTAATGCCAACGGGCAAATTGACCAGTTGAACGCCCACTTAGGCATTGTGCGCTCAATGCTTAAGGATGACGAGACTAACGCTCAACTCATCCATGCCGTTCAGCGCGAACTGATGGTAGTCATGAGTCATATCGCCACACCTGAAGGTGGCGTCAACCCCCGCGAGTTGCACACTGCCGACTTGTCGCAGCATTTGGAAGATGCTATTGACCGAGCCGACTATAAAGGTGGCTTTGTGGTTCCCGGCGGCGGATCAACTCTTGCCGCGTTCATCCATCTGGCTCGCACTCAGGCCCGCACGGTGGAACGCACCTTGTGGACATTGAATCGTAAATATCCGCTCGAGGAATCAATACTCGTGATGATGAACCGACTGTCGGACTATCTGTTTGTATTAGCCAACGAGAAAGAATGAACAACAATAAGAAAACATTACACCCACTGATGATAGTGGGCACTGGCAGCGATGTGGGCAAGAGCGTGGTGGCTGCTGCCTTTTGTCGCATCTTCAAGCAAGACGGCTATAGACCGGCACCTTTCAAGGCCCAAAACATGGCACTCAATTCATTTGCCACTCCCGACGGGCTTGAGATAGGCCGTGCTCAGGCCGTGCAGGCCGAAGCTGCCGGCGTAATTTGCCACACCGACATGAACCCGTTGCTGCTCAAACCACAAAGCGACCACACATCGCAAGTGGTGTTGCACGGCAAACCCATCGGTAACAAAAATGCCTACGACTATTGGCGCCGAGGCACATCAGACATTGACTTCCGCGCCGAGGTCAATGCCGCCTTCGACCGCCTGGCATCGCAATATAACCCTATTGTGATGGAAGGTGCCGGCAGTGTGTCGGAAATCAATCTGCGTGACACCGACCTGGTGAACCTTCCCATGGCTCGACATGCTCATGCCGACGTGATACTTGTGGGCGACATCGACCGTGGGGGTGTGTTTGCCTCGGTTTATGGCAGCATAGCGCTGCAGACTCCCGACGACCGTCGTCTCATCAAGGGCATCATCATCAACAAGTTCAGGGGTGATATGCGGCTCTTTGATGAGGGCAGGCGTATGCTCGAGGAAATATGCGAAGTGCCGGTGCTTGGTGTGATACCTTATTTAAAAGATGTTTACATCGAAGAGGAAGACAGCGTGGCACTTGCCCGCAAGTCAATGCAGCTGCAACAAGGCAAAGTGAACGTGGCGGTTGTTATGCTCATGCACATGTCAAACTATACCGACTTTGACGCCCTTGAACGCGACCCACGGGTTCACTTGTTCTACACCAATAACACCGAGGATATAAAAAATGCAGATATTATCATTCTCCCTGGCACCAAGTCGACACTGCACGACCTCTATGAACTGCGTCGCAACGGATGTGCCCAGGCTATCATGCGGGCTCATCGTGATGGGGCTTCGGTACTGGGCATTTGCGGTGGCTATCAGATAATGGGCATTGAGGTTCTTGATCCAAGTCACATTGAGGGAGAGATAGAGCGCTTGCCAGGTTTGGGATTATTGCCCACAAGCACAACAATCACCGAGGAGAAACAAACCCGCCAAGTGACGTGCCAATATGGTCAAGGCTACGAGATTCATCAAGGCGAGACCACGCCCTATGGCGATGCCAAGCCCTCACCACTGCTGCGCCTTGATGATGGCCGCAACGACGGCTATGTAGTCGACGGTAAGTGCATGGGCACCTATGTGCACGGTATCCTCGACAATGCGCCGTTTGTTGACTTCTTGTTGAAGCCGTTCCACGATAAGTTGAGCAAGGCTTCCTGCAATTTCAACTATCAGGAGTTCAAACAGCGGCAATACGACCGGCTTGCGGCTCATGTGCGGCAGTATGTTGATATGGAACAAATTTATAATATTCTCACAAGCGATGATTAAGGGACACGGCGACGACCTGTATCAATACAGCGGTATTAAGATGAACTTCAGTTCCAATATTTATACCGGAACCGACTTGAGCGCACTTTATTCGCACTTGAGCACTTGCATGGAGGTGGTGAGCAGCTATCCTGAGCCGTTGGCAACATCGCTCGAGCGGATGATTGCCCACGAATGCGGCATACATCCCAATGAGGTGCTTGTGACAAGTGGTGCGGTAGATGCTATTTACCTTATAGCACAAGCCTATCGCTACCTGGGTACCTGCAAGGTGATGACACCAACGTTTAGCGAGTATGAAGACGCCTGCCGGGTGTTTGAATATAAAGAATGCGACGATGCCTCCATGTGCTGGCTGTGCAACCCGAATAACCCTACTGGCAGCGTGATGCCTGCCGGCGATGTGCTCGACCTTGCCAAGCATTTTCAGTTGCTCGTCGTTGACCAATCCTACGAAGACTATACCCTAGAGCAGCTGCTCCAACCGGCCGATGTGGTTAACAGTGAAGACATCATCCTGCTGCACTCCATGACCAAGCGCTATTCCGTGCCAGGATTGCGATTGGGCTATGTTACTGCCTCGGCATCCATCATCAAGCGGTTGCGTGAGCAATATCGCCCTTGGGCCATCAATGCCTTGTCGCTCGAGGCAGGCAAGTGGCTTGTGTCACATCAGCCGACCGTCATCCCCAATCTGCATGCCTATCTTGGTGAAACCCAGCGTCTGCGTCAGCGTTTGAATGCATTGGATGGCATTGCGACGCAGGATACCATGACCAATTTCTTCCTGTGCACCATAGCCCCGACTACTGCTGCTGAGTTGAAGGAATATTTGGCTCATAAGCATGGCATCCTGATTCGTGACGCATCTAATTTCACAGGCCTCACGCCGCATCATTTCCGCATCGCCGCTCAGTCGCCCGAGGCCAACGATGCCCTTGTCGAAGCCATTAAGCAATTCACATCGCAATGGAGAAGTATTTGATGTTCATATTACCTCTCTTGCTGGGCTACTTGCTCGACCTCATCTTTGGTGACCCAGAGCGCTTGCCGCATCCCATTGTGTGGTTTGGCAAGATGATTTCGTGGGGTGAGCATCGTCTCAACAAAGGGCAGCATCGCATGGCAAAAGGCGCGGTCATGAGCATTGCTTACATCTTGCTTGTGTTCTTTGTGTTGTGGGGATTAAATAGACTTGTTCCAAACGCGATATTATGGTGCGTTCTCAACACCATTATCATCTTCTACTGCCTGGCGGGAACAACACTTATTCGTGAGGTTAGAAATGTGTTTCTTGCTCTTGACGAGTCGCTCGAAGCCGGACGCAAGCAGGTGGCACGCATTGTGGGACGCGACACGTCGCAACTCACGGCACAGGAGGCGCGTACTGCCGCCCTCGAGACACTGGCCGAGAACCTGAGCGACGGTGTGATTGCACCGTTGTTCTGGCTGGCATTGTTAGGTGTGCCTGGAATGGCGGCATACAAGATGGTGAACACGCTCGACTCGATGATTGGCTACCGCACCGAGCGATATAAAGACTTTGGCTGCTGGGCTGCCCGCATCGACGACATCGCCAACTATATTCCTGCCCGATTGACCGCCGTGCTCATGGTGATAGCCTCGGGCAAGCCTAGCATCTTGAAATTCGTATGGCGCAATGGCCGTAAGCATGCCAGTCCCAATAGCGGATATCCCGAGGCTGCACTTGCCGGCGCACTCGATTGCCGCTTCGGTGGTCCTCACTACTACTTTGGCGAACTCTTCGACAAGCCCTTCATTGGCGATAACGAGCGGGAAATTACCACGGCCGACATGCGTGAGGCGGTGCGTATCAACCGCATTGCCGAACTGATGATGATAGCGTTAGTGATGGCGGTTGTTGGGGTAATCTGCTGACTGATAGCGTTGTAAATCGCCTGTTTTTTGCACTCACTTAGATTGATAGTTCATAGCACATGAAATTTCTTTTCGATTTAGACGGAACGGTTACTCAGCAAGAGACTTTGCCTATCATTGCCCATCATTTTGGTGCTGAGGCCGATATGGCGCAACTCACCGAGCAGGCAGTGAGTGGTGTTGTGCCTTATGAGCAAAGCTTGAGAAATCGAGTCATGATGTTGCGAGACTGCTCGGTCAGGGAAGTGGCACAATTGCTTGCATCGGTTCCGCTTTACGAAAAGATTTACCAGTTCATAAGCGAACATAAGACCATGTGTGCTGTTGTTACCAGCAATCTTGACTGCTGGTGCTCGTCGCTGATACAGCGATTAGGATGTCAAGGGTTTTGCTCACAGACCATAACTTGCGATGATAAAGTAGTGGAAATTGGCAGCATCATCAAGAAAGAACTAATCGTTGATTGTTTCAAAGAACAGGGCGAGACTGTGGTCTTCATTGGCGATGGTCACAACGACCTTCAAGCCATGCAACACGCTCACATCGCTATCGCTGCTGGCCTCTCCGGTCCTCCAGCTCCCAGCCTCATCCCAATAGCCCACCATATAGCCAAAGACCAACAATCTCTATACAACACCCTAATTTCCCTAATTGTTGACTAGAGATTAAGACTATATAGTCCTACCCGCATTCCGGCTTTGGCATGGAGGAGCGTGCGTCCTGCGGTTTCTTTTACTTTTTGCCGGTCATGATGTCGAGCACCATGTTGTCGGTAGCGCACATGGCATCGGCGCCAATGATGGTGAGATTGCGTATTGAGCGGTCCACATCGTCGTCGATAATGCCCTCGGCGCTGGTCACATGGCGGCCTTCCATGGCGAGCACGGCACTGAGCAGCGCGGTCGACACGCCCGACGAGATTTTCAGCGCGCAACTTGGCTTGGCTCCGTCGCAAATCATGCCGGTGAGGTTGGCAATCATGTTCTTGACAGCATAGCAGATGCGGTTGTAGTCGCCGCCCATCAGGTAGGTGATGCCGCAACTGCTGCCTATCGAAGCCACCACGCAGCCACACAGTGCGCTCAGCTTGCCCAGGCTCTGCTTGATGTAGATGGCGGTGAGGTGGCTGAGGGTGAGGGCGCGAGTTAGTTCTTCCTCGGTATTCTCGTTCTCGATGGCATAAACTGCCACGGGATTGGTGGCGCAGATGCCTTGATTGCCCGAGCCGCTGTTGCTCATCACAGGAATCAATGCTCCGCCCATTCGCGCGTCGCATGCCAGAGCGGTCTTCGACAGGATGCGTGAAAAGATGGTGTTGCCGAAGATGCCATGGCTCAGCGGCCTGTCCATTGTCTTGCCCAGGCAGTGGCCGTAGTTGCCCTTGAGCGATTCCTTGGCAGCCTTGATGTTATAGTCGCGAGTGGCGAGAATGAAGTCGATTTCGTTGAGTGGTGCTTGCATGGCAAAGTCATAGACCAGGTGCAGGTTTAGCGCGATCTCGTCGCCGTCGCTGTCCTCGCCAAGGCCTGCCTGCTCGTCGAGAAGCACCTCATTGTCGCGGGTTACGCGCACAAAGCGAGTGTGCGAGCCCTGTATTGTGGCGCTCGAGTTGTGGCCGTCGCCTTCGCACTGCACCTCGATGTAGAGCTTGTCGCTGATGCCTTGCTTGAGCTGGATGTGAATGCGTCCCTCGGCAATAAATTGCTTTCCTTGCTCAATGGCCTCGGGACTCACGTCTTTGAGCACTTCGAGCTGATACTCGCTCTTGCCTATAATGGCGCCTAATGCGATGGCTATGGGCAGACCTATCATGCCGGTGCCTGGGATTCCCACGCCCATTGCGTTCTTGAGGATGTTGGCGCTTAGCAACGCAGTGATTTTGTCGGGTTTAGTGCCCAGAGCCTCGGTGGCTCGGCTCACGCATAGTGCCACTGCCATAGGCTCGGTGCAACCCACGGCAGGCTCGATTTCTCGTTTCATCAACTCGATGATCCCTTCTCTTGTTTTCTTTTCAATCATGATGGCTTATGGTGGTAAAATGTTTGCTTTTATGTTTTGTGTGCGCTGGGGCGCTTGTGTGTTGACTAACTAAGGTGTTAAAGCCTCTTCCACTTCTTTCATTTTGCTGTCAATCTTTTCCTTGTATTGGTCGAGACCGCCGTCAAGGAAATCAAGGAAAGCGGGGATGTCTTCCTTGTAGCTGAATGAGCCGCTCAGGGCGTTGCCTTGCGGGTCGATGCACACATAGAATGGTTGCGTGTTGCTGCCAAACTTGTAGCGCTGCAGGTAGCTCCACTTGTCGCCAATGGTGCGTAGCGTGCGCTTCTCGCCGTTTTCCTCGATGACCTCAATGGGCTCAGGCAACGGGCGCTTGTCGTCGACGAAGAGTGAAATGAGCACATAGTCCTTGTTGAGGCGGTCGGCAACGGTGGGGTCGGTCCACACGGCGGCTTCCATCTTGCGGCAGTTCACGCAGCCAAAGCCTGTGAAGTCGAGGAATACCGGTTTGCCGGTGGCTGCGGCTGCTGCCATGCCTTGCTCATAGTCGGTGTAGGCGGCGCGCACCTCCTTGGTGTTGAGATTGAAGTCTTGGGTATTCATTGGTGGAGCAAAGGCGCTCACCGCTTTGCATGGAGCTCCCCACAAGCCCGGTATCATGTAGATGGCAAATGCGATTGAGATGAGTCCTCCCATGATGCAAATCACCGGCATGGGTTTCACGGGCTCGCCCTCTACGATGTCGCTCTGGAACTTCAGTCGCCCTATCAGGTACAGGCCAAGCAACCCAAAGATGGCAATCCACAGGCACAGGAACACCTCGCGGTCCATCAGGCGCCAGCCGTAGGCCAGGTCGGCTACCGAGAAGAACTTGCAGGCAAAGGCAAGTTCGATGAAACCAAGCACCACCTTGAGGATGTTCATCCAGCCACCCGACTTGGGTGCCGATTTGAGCCACGATGGGAACAAGGCAAAGAGCGTGAACGGCAGGGCCAATGCCAGCGCAAAGCCAAGCATGCCGATGGCCGGTCCCCAGAAGTTGCCGCTTGTGGCAAAGTCTACCAGCAGGAAGCCAATGATGGGACCTGTGCACGAGAACGACACGAGCACCAGTGTGAACGCCATCAGGAATATCGACAGCAAGCCGCTCGTGGTGTTGGCCTTGTTGTCGACAGCGTTGGACCACTTGCTGGGAAGTTTTATTTCAAACATGCCGAAAAACGACAATGCAAACACAACCAGCAGCACGCACAGGAAGATGTTGAACACCGCGTTGGTCGACAATGCGTTGAGCGCGCTAGGTCCGAAAATAGCCGTTACTATCAAGCCCAGGGCAAGGTATATTACCACAATCGAGATGCCATAGGTGACGGCATCTTTAATGCCCTTCTTCTTGTCGTTCTTGGCGCGCTTGAGGAAGAAGCTCACTGTCATGGGGATGATGGGCCACACGCAAGGCGTGAACAATGCCAGCAGTCCACCCAGCAAGCCCATCAGGAATATCCACCACAACGAGCGGCCTGAATTGCTCGCGGTGCCGTCGATGCGCTGGATGTCGCCCACAACGGGCTTCCACAGGGCATCATGGTCGAGGGCTGCAAGTGCCGAGCTGTCAACTGCCACCGCAGTGATGGTGGTACTGTCGGTGGCGAGGGCTGCCATTGCCGCTGCCGAGTCGGCCTTGGCTTTGAGCAGTGCCTCTTCATCGGCCTTAGTCTCCTCTTCGTTTTCCTTGTTCTTGTCGGCTTCACCGTCGACGGCAGGCGACTTGCCTGCTTTCTTGAAGCTCACGCTAGTGGGTGGCAGGCACGACTGGTCGTCGCATGCGCCGTATTCAAGCTCGGCTTCTATGTTATAGTTGGGCTTGGTGAATTTCAGTTTCTGCACAAACTGTACGCTGTTCTCGAAGTATCGCAGCTTGGCACCGAACATTTCGTCATATTGCGATATCTCCCGTCCCACAGCTTTCAATGCGCCCACCGGCTCCACGCCATCGCGCTTGTAGAACTTGATGGCAGCCTCGGTGGGACCCAAGTCGCCCAGGTTGGTGGAATACACGTGCCATCCCTTGGCAATCTTGCCGCTGAAAACAACCTCTCCCTCGGCTGTGCCATTGGTCTTGAGCTGCGATGTGAAGGTGACGGGGTTGGCCATTTGGGCAGCGGCCATCATGGCTACAACAAGCATTGTTAGCGATATTGCAATCTTTTTCAACATAATATTGGATTATTTGGTTTTCATTGTGCAGGGCGGTGCTTTAATTTAATCACGATAACACCTTGTAGTTTTAAGGTTACAAAAGTAAATATTTATTTTTAATGTGTAATGGTTTTGGCAAAGTTTTTCATGTTGTTTTTTTAAAAAAATCTAAAAAACTATTAATGTTTTTTTTGATGAGGCATTCTTCGATTATGCGATGCCGGTTGCTCTCGGCTGCGAGGTGCTTGCCGTTTTCTATATTATTGGCATTTTATTTGTATTTTTTCTCTCAAATAGTTCATGAAATCGTGAATTTTGTTTATATTTGCAATCTCCTAATGGCTTTTGCTTGGTTTTAGTGGGCATTACCTGATTAGGTGAATCTCTTAAATACCTGATACAAAAACTTAACTATAAAACAATAACCATAAAACTTCCCATTTATGTATAAAATTGAGAAACATCCTATTATTGAACTTCCCAAAGAGGAATATGTGGAATTCAAGTTTGAGGGGAGAACAGTTCGTGGGCAACGGGGTAAAACCATTGCTGCCGCTCTTCATCAGGCCGGGCTCATTGTGCACAGCCACAGCACCACAGGTCGCAATCGCAGCCTGGAGTGTGGTATTGGCAAGTGCGGAGCCTGCGAGATGCTTGTCGACGGGCAGGTGCGTCGCATCTGCATTACTCTTGTCGATGGCGTGAGCCAGGTGAGCGAGATACCCAAGGACTACATGCCCGAGGGAAAGGTGCGTGAGGCAACCGAGACTAAGGTTTACAAGACAACTGTGGCAATCATTGGCGGCGGGCCTGCAGGCCTGGCTTGCCGCGAGCAGCTCACAGCACTGGGAATCCCTAATATTGTTGTCGACAATAATGCCACCGAGGGTGGACAATTCAATATGCAGACCCACCAGTTCTTTTTCTTCGAAAAGGAGCGAAAGTTTGGAGGCATGCGTGGTTTCGATATCGCCAAGACTCTTGCCGGTGACAACCACGACGGCATCCTGCTGGGCAACACCGTGTGGGACCTGCTCGAAGGCAAGCGCATTGCTCTCAAGAACATCGTTACTCAAGAGGTGAGCTACATTGATGCCGATCACCTGGTGGTTGCTACCGGTGCTGTTCCGTTCATGCCTGTCTTTGAGAACGACGACGTGCCCGGTGTCTACACCGCCGCTGTGTTCCAAAAGATGATGAACCAGGAGCACACACTGCTGGGCAAGCGAGTGCTAACGGTGGGAGCCGGCAACATTGGTTACCTTACCAGTTATCAGGCTATGCAGGCAGGTGCCACTATCAAAGCAATTATTGAGGGTATGGATCACGAGGGAGGTTTCCCGGTGCAGGCCAATCGAGTGCGTCGCCTGGGCATACCCATCATGACATCACACGTGCTGCTGCGTGCCATCCCCAACGATGATTACACCGGCGTGACCGGTGCTGTGATTGCCGAGTGTCGCAACTTTCAGCCCATCCCCGGCACTGAGCAAGTGATTGACGACATCGATATCATCAACATTTGCACCGGCCTCATCCCCGACAACCAGTTGCTGGTGAAGGGACGCTCGGTATTCGGGCGCAATGTGTATGGAGCTGGCGATGCCGTGCGCATTGGCGAGGGCACTAGTGCCGTGCTACGTGGCAAGCAGGTGGCCTACGAGGTGGCTCAAGAGATGGGACTACGCTTCCCCTATGAGGACTATCTCGAGGTTTCAAGGCAATATATCGACTCGCAGCAGCGCCCCGTGCGCCTGCTCGACGAGCCGCGTCTTCCCGGCGAGGAGCGCATGGCTCTCAAGCCCTATGTCAAGATTAACTGCCTCTATGGCTTCGCTTGCAACCCTTGCACATTCTCGTGCCCGCAGGGTGCCATCAGCAAGCCCACCACCTCGTCGGTTCCCATGGTCGACTACGACAAGTGCATTGGCTGCATGCAGTGTGTCAACCATTGCCCTGGACTGGCAATCTTTGGCTACGACAAGCGCAAGAATGTCATGTTCCTGCCGGTAGAATATGAGGTGGAAGAGGGCAAGGAAGTGTTCCTTGTCGACGACAATGGAACCCGTGTGGGCGAGGGTGTCATTGAGAAGGTGCTGAAGAAGGACAACAAGACCAATGTGGCTCGTGTGAAGGCCACTCAGGTCGATGAGTTGAATAATGTGAACGGTTTCATCATCAAGGACCGTTATCCCGAGCCACTCAACCTGCGTCCGCTCACCAATAACGAGGAAGGCAAGGCCTACGTTTGTCACTGCGAGGATGTGGATGTCAGCACCCTGCTTGCTGTGGTGGGCGACCGCAAGCACATCTCGGTCGACGAGCTGAAGCACACCACCCGCATGGGAATGGGCCCGTGTCGTGGCAAGCGATGCGTGTCGCGTGCCAAGCAGATTTTGCGCGCCCATGGCATTGAGGTAACAGGCGACAGCACCCCACGTGCACCTCTTGCCAACCAGGTTACTCTGGGCGACGTCTACAGTGGCCCCACGCGTGAGACCTTTGTCTTTGAGCATGGCTCGGTAATAGAGAAGGCCGAGACTCAGATTCTCGTGGCCGGCGGCGGCATGGCGGGTAGCGCCGCGTTCCGCTACTTTGCCGAGGCAGGCAAGCGCACAATATTGGTTAACTATGACCGGGGCTCTACATGGCGCTGCATTGGCGGCGGACGCCCGGCTTTCTCCAACCCCGACATCAGCGATATCGCCATGCACAACTTGGAAATCTTCCGCGACGACCAGCAGCACTGCAACATCGACCTGAAGATGACGCGCTATGTCAACCTTGTGCACGACGATGCCACCTACCGCTCGCTCGATGCCTCACGTGCTTGGAGCGAGGCCCGCATGATTGACCGCAAGGACTTCACGCGCGTGATTTCACCCTATTGGAATCCCAACGATAACATTTATAGCCATGCCTTGATTTCGGAGAACTGCTGGCAGGCCACACCGGGACGCACCGTTGAGTATGTGCGCACTGTGGGCAAGCAGCACGGAGGCGAGGTCCTTGAGGACTGCGAAGTGCTCCATGTGGAGCGAGTGGGCGACAAGTATCGCGTGCTGGTGCGTCGTCACGACAAGCACTATGTGGAATATACTTGCGACCACTTCGTCAATGCAATGGGGTGGGGGGCTGAGAAGTTTGCCGACATGCTTGGGCTCGACACGCAGCTCTATCCGGTTAAGCATCAGGCGTTCATCACGCGTCGCTTGCCCAACATGGGTGTTAACGGCGACTCGCTCGACATGATTATCGACCGCCGTCATTACAAGGGATTTAACGCCGTCTACGGGCAGCAGTTCCTGCACACTGGCCAAATCATTGGTTGCGCCTCGCCCGACTGCGACCCCAGCGAGGCGCGACAAAATCTCAAGTACAACAGTCAGGCGTTCCTCGAAATTGTGAGCGAGATGTTTGCGCAGTGGATACCAAATCTGGCTCAAGTAGGCTTCCACGCCGTGTGGGCAGGCTACTACATTGAGCCGCGCTACATTATCGACCCCGAGGTGGGATTGCTCACCGGCTTGCGCGGGCACGGCTTCATGCTTGGCCAGTATCTTGCCAAGCTCTACGTCGACAAGTATCTGGGCCGACCAGTGCCAAGCTATATGAAAGACCTCGCCATTGGCGGCAACGGCCTCAGCGAGAATGCATTCCAGTAAAACGTAAGAATGTAAACTCAATTCCCCCGGCACACCCTCTGTCTAAGAGTGTGCCGGGGGAAGTTTTTATCTTATCCAGGCTTGTTGAATATTAAATGCTGCCCGGCGGGCGGCAATTTTGCCGGAGTGATTGAGCTACACTTCGATATCGCCTTCGTAAACCTTGGTGGCGGGACCGGTGAGATAGACGTGGTTGTCTTCCTCTTTCCACTCGATGGAGAGTGTGCCTCCGTCCATGATGACAGTGCTGCGACGGCCACTGCGACCGGTGAGAGCCGCTGCAACCGCTGTGGCGCATGCTCCCGTGCCGCAAGCCATGGTGATGCCACTGCCACGCTCCCACACCCGCATGCGCAAGCCATCATCCATTACTTGAACAAACTCGATGTTGCACCGCTCGGGGAAGCTGGGGTGATATTCAAGGCGTGAACCCATCTCGGCCAGGTCAATGGCGCTGATGTCATCGACAAAGATTACATAGTGTGGGCATCCCATCGACACGAATGTTCCTTGCGGCAATCCCTCGCCTTGTGGGGAGTACTGCTTGGGAGCGTGGAGGATGGGCTCGAGCATGTCGACTGTTACCTGCTCCACCTCACCGTCATCGTTAACCTTGAGGTTGAGAATCTTGATTCCCGCGAGAGTCTTGAGCTTGACGCTGGTGCTGCTGGTCATTCCGCTCTCATACACCCACTTGCCAATGCATCGGCTGGCGTTGCCACACATCTCGCCCTCGGTGCCATCGGCATTGTAGAATCGCATGACGAAGTGTGCGTCGGGGGTGTCGCATCGCTCCACAAGCACCAGTCCGTCGCTGCCTATGCCAAAGTGCCTGTCGCTCCACGCCCTGGCGAGTTGTTGAGGTTTATCGATTTGCTGAGTTGAGGCGTCGACAAAAATATAGTCGTTGCCCACGCCGTGCATCTTGATGAAGTGGATTTTCTTTTTCATAGTCTTGAATGTTTTTGAGTGGGAGGGTGAATGTGCAAAGATAGGCATAATGATTGACTCGGCAAGCACGTGGTGAGCGTTTTTTGCCCTGTTTACAAAAAGTAACCTTTGGTTTTGGACTTATTTGGGAAAATAGTATTACATTTGTGCGCTTACTAAACCCTTTTAAAGCCTAAAAATGAAAAAGTATGATTTTGACGAGATAATAGATCGTCATGGCACTGAGTGCAAAAAAATTGAAGTATTAAAACAAGATTATGGACGCGATGACTTGATTCCACTGTGGATTGCCGATATGGACTTCGCCGTGTGTCCCGAAATTACCGATGCGCTGGTAAACCGCCTCACGGGCAATAGAGTGTACGGCTACACCTGCCTCTTCGACGATTACTGGCAGTCGATAATCGACTGGCAGCGCGAGCGCAATGGTTTCAATTTCTCGCGCGAGGAGGTAACCTTTGTGGGCGGCATCGTCACAGGTTTTGGACTGGTGGTTAACTTCTTTACCAAGCCCGGCGACAAGATTGTGATTCAGCCACCGGTATATTACCCCTTTAAAGATGTGATTGCCGGCAACGGCCGCGTGGTGGTGAACAATGACCTGGTTCCCACGCCCGATGGTTTCTACACGATGGACCTTGAGGCACTGGAGAGAATATTCAAGGATGAGCATCCTCGCATGATGGTGTTGTGTAACCCTCACAACCCAATTGGCATTGCCTGGGAGCCCGAGGTGCTGCGACGTGTGGCAGCGCTGGCACGTGAGTATAATGTGCTGGTGTTCAGCGACGAGATTTTTGGCGATCTCATGCTTTATGGTCACAAGCACACCCCCATGGCAACCGTGAGCGACGATGCCGCCGCCGTGACAATAACTTGTGGCGCTCCAAGCAAGACGTTTAACATTGCGGGCTTCAAGAGCTCGTGGTGCGTGGTGAAAAATCCTGAGTTGCGCAAGCCATTCTTTGAGTGGATTGAGGTGAATGAGTTGTGCAATGCCAACATGGCAGCCATCTATGCCACTCAGGCTGGTTATCGACATGGCGCGGAGTGGCTGGAACAGTGCCTGCACTACATTGAGGGAAACATCGACTACGTGGAGCAGTATTGCCGCGAGCACATTCCCGGTGTGGTGGCCATCAAGCCGCAGGCGTCGTTCCTTGTGTGGCTCGACTGCCGTGGCCTGGGTCTGAGCCATGAGGAGGTTGTGGACTTGTTCCGCGACAAGGCTCGCCTGGCAATGAACGAAGGTTCAATGTTTGGTGATGCCGGCCGCTGCCACATGCGCTTCAACATGGGCTCGCCACGCAGCGTGATAGAGCGTGCAATGCACCAGCTGGAAGCGGCTGTTAAGAGCTGATTTTAAGTTGGAATGAGGAATTTTGTGGAAAAAGTAGTTTTGTACAAGAAAATACATTAAATTTGTAGCATGACAAACCGCAAAATTCCTCATCCTCTTGTATCCATGATTCCCATCGTGGTGCTTATCGCTATGCTGGTGGTGGTAATAACCATCTTTGGCAGCGATTCGCTCAGCGGCGGCAGCCAGGTAGCCTTGATTATGGGCATTGCTGTGTGCGCGCTCATCTCAACAGTGTTCTATCATGTGCCGTGGAAGGCATTTGAGAACCAGATGTCAAAGACCATGGAGGGAATCTTTGTCACTGTACTCATCCTGCTGGCAGTGGGCATGCTGTCGGGCTCATGGATGATTAGCGGTGTGGTGCCCACGCTCATTTACTATGGCGTGCAGTTACTATCGCCGCGCTTCTTCCTGGTGAGTGCCTGTGTGATATGCTCGCTGGTGTCGCTGCTGTCGGGTAGCTCGTGGACCACAGTGGCTACTATCGGCGTGGCGTTGCTGGGTGTGGGGCATGCGTTGGGCATTAGCGATGCCTGGACGGCCGGCGCCATTATCTCGGGAGCCTACTTTGGCGACAAGATGTCGCCTTTGAGCGACACCACCATCCTGGCGTCGTCGGCAACCAAGGTTGATATTTTTGTCCACATCCGCTACATGATGTACACCACAGTGCTATCGCTCTCGGCGGCGCTGATAATATTTCTCATTGCCGGGCTCAATATCGATGGCGATGCCGCCATCAATGTTGAGGAATATACCCGTGGACTTGAATCGAAATTCAATATCTCGCTGTGGACACTGCTGGTGCCATTGCTCACAGGAGTGCTCATAGCGCGCAAAGTGCCGTCGCTCATTGTGCTCTTTGCCTCGGCAATAATGGCGGGAATCGTGGCCCTGGCATTGCAGCCTCACATTCTTGCCGAAGTGGCGGGAGGCACGTCGATGGGCGCCGCGATCACTCAGATAAAGGGCCTGCTCATGACCTATTATGGCCCCACTGCAGTCGACACCGGTTATGCCGCACTCAACGATTTGGTGTCGACAGGAGGCATGGCCGGCATGCTCAACACAATTTGGCTCATCATCTGCGCCATTTGCTTTGGTGCGGCAATGGTGGCTAGTGGCATGCTCGAGAGCATCACGAGCATGATTATCAAGCGTGTGAAATCGCGCACCGGACTTGTGTCGACCACCGTGGGCACCGGCCTGTTGCTGAACCTCACCACCGGCGACCAGTTCATCAGCATCGTGCTCACTGCCGACATGTTCAGCAGCGTGTACAAGAAACTGGGCTACGAGCAGCGATTGCTCAGCCGCACCATCGAGGACTCGGCAACGGTGACCTCGGTACTGATACCATGGAACACATGTGGCATGACGCAAGCAACAGTGCTGGGGGTGCCCACCATCGTGTACTTGCCCTATTGCTTCTTTAACCTGTTGTGCCCTGTGATGACAATTATTGTGGCGGCAATAGGATGGAAAATAAAGCGACTTGTCTAAGACAATTATCGAAAAATCATTACTCCTTATTCATTAAAGACAATTGCTGTTTTTTGTCAAACAATTACTAAC
>DGWL01000010.1:5692-9308 GCA_002396125.1 Porphyromonadaceae bacterium UBA4259 | reverse complement strand
GTGGGTAAGTGCCCCACGACTCGTTGTACTCCTTGCGCCAGTTGTGCTGCCACTCATAACCTGCCATGATGTCGAAGTGATGCTTGTCGGTGAAGTCCTTGTAGTATTGAGCGTAGGTGCTCAACTGGAGGTTCTCTTTCGACTGAGTGTAGTAGCTGTTGTTGCCCCAGTAGTTAGCAGTGTTACTGTAGGCAGTACTATTATTATGACCTTCACCATGAGTGAAGTCACCACCCAGTGTCAAGTGGAGACGCAAGTCCTCAAAGCCGTGAATCTTATAGTCGATGTCGGCACTACCAATGAACGAGCGAGTCTTACCAGTGTTGTCATGGTTGTCGAGCATTGCCACGGGGTTGTAAGGAGCGTTAATGTTCTTGGTGTAGGGCCAAGCTGGGTCAGCATTGTTCACCTGCATCCACTCGAAATAGCCACCCACGCCGGCATACTTGGGATCGTCGCTATAGATGGGCTGAGTGGGGTCCATGCGCACTGCATTACCCACGGCACCAGTGTCGGCAAAGCGGCTCTTGGTCCAAGCGAGTTTACCATTGAGGTTGAAGGTGAGGTGGTCGTTCAAGAGCGATGGGTTCAAGTTCAAGGCTACAGTGTAACGCTTGTAGTCCGAAGTCTTGAGGATACCCTGCTGGTCGGTGTAACCGAGCGAGAGGCGGTAGGGGAGATAATCCTTAACCGAGCCTGCCACAGTGATATTGTGGTCGTGGCTGATGGCTGTGCGGTAAATCTCGTTCTGCCAGTCGGTGTTGGCTGTGCCGAGCTGTGCAAGAGCCTCATCCTTGCGGGTGTTGTCCTCGAAGATGTTGGCTACAAATGCGCGGTACTCGTCGCCGTTCATCACCTTGATGGTTTTCTTCTTCTTGCTGAAGGTCACGCTACCATTGTAGCTCACTTGTGGTATCTCCTGGCCGCGGCGGCCCTTCTTGGTGGTGATGATGATTACACCGTTAGAACCACGAGAGCCGTAGATAGCGGTAGCCGAAGCGTCCTTGAGCACGTTGAAGCTCTCGATATCTTGTGGGTTAACGAGAGATAGAGGGTTTGCCACGCCACTAATGCCATTGTTATCCATGGCGATACCATCGATAACGATGAGTGGGTTGTTGCCGTCTTCGTTCAGTGACGAGCCACCACGTATGCGGATTGTGGCCGAGCCGCCAGGGGCACCGTCACCGCTGGTGACATTCATACCTGCCACCTTACCGCTAAGCATGTCTTGAGCGCTCACTACCACACCCTTGTTTTTCGAGTCGGGCTTGAGAGCTGTAACACTACCGGTAAGGTCGTTCTTCTTTACAGTACCATAACCAATCACCACCACGTTCTCGAGCACTTGCGAGTCGTCGAGAAGCTCAATCACGAGATTGGGGGCGGCTGTTACCGTCTGCGATTGAAGACCAATAGAAGAAACTTGGAGCTGGGCTCCCTGTGGCGCGGTGATAGTGAAGTTGCCGTCGAAGTCGGTCACCACAGTGTTGGTGGTACCCACAACGGTAACAGTTGCACCAATAACAGGTTCGCCGGTAGCATCCTTGACATGTCCCTGCACAGTAATCTGTGCGTAGGCTCCGATGGATAGGAAAAGTCCCATCATCAGGGCTAGAATCCTTTGGGGAATTCTAATGTTTACCTGCTTCATCTTGTTTTTAGTTAAATTGTTATTAAGTTATAAAGTAAATAATTAATATTATTCGTTTTACGACATTTTTGTCTCGGTTTTTGATGGTATCGCTATTTATGAAGCGAAATTAGCAACCACAAAAGTAATGTTTTTAAATCACAGCAACCCTTTTTTATTATTTAATTATGTGTTAAATGACGCGCAAACGTTTGCATTAAGATATTTTAAGACACCACATTTTTACAAATTGATGAAAAATTACTAATTTTGAAAACTCTAAGAACCAACTTTGTGAGCATCGCCATCAAGATGCTACCAAAAACTATAGTGCCGAGATGAATGAGAAGCAACCATTAACAATGAAAGACATAGCCGCGCAGCTTGGTGTGAGCGTGGCCACAGTCTCGCGCGCGCTGAAAAACAGTCCTAATATCAGCAAGCAGCGGCGCGAGCTTATTCAGCAATATGCGCGAGAGCATGACTATTACCCCAATGTCATTGCCGAGCAGTTGCGTCACAGCCGTCAAAAGCCGTCGCAAATCATTGGTGTAATACTGCCGCAAATAGTGCACTACTATTTCGCCTCAATCCTCAGTGGCATTGAAGAAAAGGCTAAAGAGCGCGGCTATCGCATCATGGTGGCGCAGAGCGACGAGCAATATGAGCGAGAGCGAGAAATTTGTGAGTCGTTCATGAAGAACAAGGTGTGTGGAATCATTGTGTCGCAGGCCAAGGACACCGAGCAATATGACCACTTCAAGAAACTGGTTAATAATGGCATTCCACTGGTGTTCTACGACCGCATCTGCCCCGCGCTAAATGCTAGCCGTGTGGTGGTTGATGACTATCAGGGCACCTACAAGGCGGTGTCCTACATGATTGAGACCGGCTGCAAGCGGGTGGCTTTCTATGGCTCCAACATGAACATGGAAATATCAAAGAACCGCCTCAACGGTTACAAGGATGCACTCTATCACCACGGCTTGCAACCCAGCGATGAACTCATCAAGCAATGCGACAACCGCAGTGATGCCGAGAAACTCACTCCTGCAATGTTGCACATGAAAAACAGGCCCGATGGCTTCTTCGCCATCAACGACGAAACGGCCATAGGCATCATGTACACCGCTAAGCGATTAGGCTTTCGCGTGCCCGAGGATGTGGCGGTGTGCGGCTTTACCGATAGCGAGCGAGCTGTCTCGTGCGACCCCATGCTCACCACTGTCAAGCAAGACGGCCGTGAAGTGGGCTCGCAGGCCACCGATGTGCTCATCGACACAGTGGAGGGAAAACTCCCCATGGACCGTGCCGAGAAGCGCATGGTGCGCACCCGCCTTGTGGTACGAGGCACCACAAGGTAGATGCTTTTTTCTTAACTAGATAATCTAGAATTTCTAGAATCTCTAGAATTTCTAGAACCTCTAGAATATCTAGAACGTCTAGAACCTCTATTCTTCGTACCAAGTGCTGTACATCAAGTAGTTCTTTGCTATCTTGACGTTGATTTCGCGCGCTTGGGAGGGGTCGACCATTTTCTTGAATTTGGCGGGTGAGCCTGCCCACAGCTCGTGCGCTCCCACCTTGGTGCCCTTGAGCACCACGCTACCGGCGGCAATGATGGCGCCCTCGCCAATCTCGGCATCGTCGAGCACCACGCTGCCCATGCCAATGAGTGCCATGTCGTGAATCTTGGCACCGTGAATGGTCACGTTGTGACCTATCGACACATCATCGCCAATCTCGATTGTCGATTTCTGGTAAAGCGTGTGCAACACACTACCGTCCTGCACGTTAACCCGGTTGCCGATGGTGATGGTGTTAACATCGCCACGCAACACGGCACCAAACCAGATACTACACTCGTTGCCCATGGTGACGTCACCCACCACCACAGCATTGTCGGCAAGGAAACATCCCTCACCAATCTTGGGCTCGAAGCCCCTTACTTTTCTTATTATTGCCATTGTTTATTTCTTAGTT
>DGWL01000010.1:0-5609 GCA_002396125.1 Porphyromonadaceae bacterium UBA4259 | reverse complement strand
TCTAGACGGTCAGGAAATTCTAGATTTTTTTACACTTTTCGGCAAGCCATGCCTGCTCTTGCTCGTTGAGGTAGGGAGTGAGGCGTGCGAGCACCATTGCGTGATAATCGTTAATCTGTTTTACCTCTTCGGGAGTGAGCATCGACAGGTCGATGAGGCGGCTGTCGTAGGGGAACAAGGTCAAGGTTTCAAACTCCAGGAAGTCACCAAAATCCTCGGTCTTGGCACCCTCTACCACGAGCAGGATGTTCTCGGTGCGAATGCCATATTCACCGGCCTTGTAAAGTCCGGGCTCGTTGCTGGTTACCATTCCCGCCTCAAGAGCTACCGGGTTGAGATTGGTGCGGATGCTGTGAGGTCCCTCGTGGCACCCCAGGAAGTGTCCTAGCCCATGACCGGTGCCGTGCAGGAAGGTCATGCCCTCTTGCCACAGTGGCATGCGGGCAAAGGCATCGAGTTGCACACCGGTAGTGCCCACGGGGAATTTAGCGCGACTCAGTGCCAAGTGGCCCTTTAGCACTAGGGTGAAGTCGTGCTTCTCCTGCTCGGTGGGGTTGCCCAGGGTTACGGTTCTGGTAATATCGGTTGTTCCGTCGAGATACTGGGCACCGCTGTCGACGAGCAGTAATCCCTCTCCTTGCAGAGTGCTGGCACTCTCGGGGCTGGCTGTGTAGTGCACGATGGCACCATGCTCGCGATAGCCGGCTATCATCTCAAAGCTGTCGCCGCGGTAGAGGTCGCTCTTGGCTCGCTCCATCTTGCCGCGTTCCCACACGTCGAGCTCGTTGATGCTGCCGCCGGCGGCATTTTGCTCAATCCACATGAACAGGCGCACCAGTGCTGCTCCGTCGCGTTCCATGGCGTGGCGGAAACCGTCGATTTGCACCTCGTTCTTGATGGCCTTGAGTGCTGCCACAGGCGATGCGCCGTAGACCTTGCCGCACATGAGTGCCTGTCCCAGCGTGTCGCTCACCTTGTTGGGGTCGAGCATGATGGTGTTGTTCACATTGCGCTTCTCAAGGAATTTCTCCACGTCGTCGTAGGCCTTGATGCGAACGTTATATTGCTTGAGGTGGTCGCGCACCTCGCCGGTTACTTTGGCCTCATCGATGAAGATGACGCGGTCCTTGTCGCTGAGGTAGAAGAATGCGATGGCAACGGGGGTGAACTCCACGTCGCTGCCGCGCAGGTTGAGAAGCCATGCTATCTCGTCGAGAGCGGTGATGAGAATGCTGTCGGCTCCCATCAGTTCCACCTGCTCCATGGTGCGGGTGAGCTTGCTCTCCACGTCCTCGCCCGCATATTCCACATCATGCACAAAGGCCGGTGCCATTGGGCGCTCGGGACGGTCTTCCCACACCTCATCGGCAGGGTAGAAGTCGGTGGCAAAGAGGAAACCGTTTTCACCGCAGAACTGTTCCAGGCGGTTGGCCTCCATGAGCGAGAACAGGCGTCCGTCAACGGCCAGTGTGTCGTCTTCGTGCATTTGCTGTGCGAGCCATTGCTCAATGGTGAGTTCACCGGCAATCTGCTCCTTGTGCAGTTCAAAGCCGCTGCCCTCGAGCTCAATGCCAGCCTGGAGGAAGTAGCGAGAGTCGGTCCACAAGCCGGCCTTGTTGAGTGTCACAACTGCCGTGCCGTTGCTGCCTGTGAAGCCGCTCACCCAGTCGCGCAGTTTCCAATAGTCGCTCACATATTCACTCTGATGTGGGTCGGTGCCGGGGATGATAACTGCATCCACACCCTTGTTGCGCATCAGCTCGCGCAACGCTTCAAGATTGTTGTTCATTGTGTATTATAGTTATGTGTTTTATTATTCTAACTTGCAAAGTTACTAAAAAAATCAAGATTCCCCAAAATGAATCGAAAATGGTTGCATAGGGCATGTGGACTCTTGGTTGACTGGAAGTGGTGAATGGGGCAGTCCAAACAAGTCGATTAGTATTTTTTAGGACTTTTTTCTGCAACAAAAATGAGGTGTGCTACGTCTAACAATTGAAACTCATTAAACTGCAATTTCCACACTTTACCGATAAGCTTGTGAAAGTCGATCGTGCAGTGGCAGTTTAGTGATTAAACTTCAAAATAATATACACAAAGAAAGATAGCGTCCTCGTAATACAAGGGCGCTATCTTATTATCTTAATAGTTTATAACTATTAGCTTGGGGACTTAATTATTTGCGTTTGCCTTTTGCTTTTTTTGCACCTTTTTTAGCGGTTGCCTTTTTGGCAGTTGCGTTCTTAGCGGGTTGTGCCTTGGCGGGCTCTTGAGCAACGCCCTCGGGGTTCATAGTCACCTCGATGCAGTTGTTGCTCTTAACGAGAGTTTCCTTGACAAACTTGCTAACGTCGGCAGCAGTAACCTTGTTGACAGCCTCTTTGTAGCCATTCTGGGTGTCGATGTTGAATGACTTGTACATATTCAGCACGTTAACCCAGTGGGCATTGCTCTTAGAGTTGGTGTCATAGTCCTTGAGCATTTTCTCTTTAATCTTCTGCAGAGCGTCGGCCTCGATTTGACCATTGGCAACATCGTTGATTGACTCACGCATGATGTTGATAACGAGGTCTTTCTTCTCGGGCTTCATCGACACGTAGGTCAGAGCCTGAGTGAAAGGCTTGTCACCCTTGATGGTCATGCCAGCGCTTCCATGAGGAGAGTAGGCGGCACCCTCGTCCTCGCGAACCTTCTTGAGAAGAATTACGTCAAGCACTTGACCGGCAATGTCGGCCTTGATGTCGTTCTCCATAGTGTAAGGAGCGTCATAGCTGTGCCACATCACGAGCGAAGTGGTTTGAGGTGTTTCCATAGCGCGTGAGAACACGTTCTTAACGTTACCTGCAGCAACTTTGGCGCCTTCTTTGAAGTTCTCCTTCACGCCAGGCTGTGATGGCAGCGAAGCGATGTATTGCTCGATGAGAGGCTTAATGGCGTCCTCGTCGAAGCTACCCACGAAGTAGAAGGTGAAGTCGGCAGCGTTGGCTGTGCGCTCCTTGGCGATCTCAATAACGCGGTCGTAGTTCACGTTCTTGATGTCTTCAAGGTTGAAAGGCTTCTCGCGCCAGTCGTGGTTGTAGGTTGTTGTTTGGATACTGTCGCTCAGGGCAGCGTCGGGATTGCCGCTCTTGTTCTTGAGCTGAGTCTCAACAAACGACATGTAGGTTGATGTGGCCTTCTCGTCCTTGGTGAGGGCGGTGAAGTAGAGGTAGTTGAGCTGGAACATAGTCTCCAGATCCTTCTTGGTAGAGTTACCGTTGAGGCGCTCATAGTTGGTAGAGAGGCTAAGGTCTACGTTGGCGTTCTTGCCGGCGAGAGCTTTCTCGAGCTCATTGCTTGAGAAGTTTCCTAAGCCCGAAGCGGCAACTACGAGGTCAAACATCTTGCAGTTGGCCCAGTCCTTAGGACCATAGAGAGAGCTACCGCCCTTAGACTCGGCATAGTAGCGAATCTCGTCGTCCTTGAAATCGGTCTTCTTGAGGATAACAGTGGCACCATTGCTCAGGGTTAGCTCCTTGAAGCCAAGCTTGGTGTTCTCGGTCTCGCTAATAATCTTGCCAGGAGTGGGCAACTCGGCGATGAGTGGCTCGTTCTTAACATTGTCAACATAAGCCTCGAGCTTAGCGGCCTGTGCGGCGTCGATAGCGCCCTTGAGAGCTTCCTTAGTGGGCAGAACCACACCTTCCTTGTCGGGGTTGAAGTTCATTACCACCAGGTTAGAGTCGTTGGTAGGCATCATCTGTTCCATGAGCTGGTTGATCATTTCAACCTGGATGTTGGGGGCAATCATGCTCATCATTTGGTGTTCCCACTCGATAGAAGGATAAGGCTCTTTCTCGAGGAAGTTAGAGCAATATTCACGACCAAATCGGTCGTTATTGATTTGATTGCGGTTGTTGAACTGCTTCTCAAGGCTGCTCATGTACTCATCTTTCACGCGAACGTACTCAGTGGCGGTGAAGCCGTGCTGCGAAGCGCGCAGAGCCTCTTGAGTAACAACTTGAACTGCATCGGCACTCTTGCCGTCCTTAGGCAGAACGATAAGGTTGAAAGCGTCTTTAGTCTTGGCAAAGATGTAGTTGCCATAGTTGGCACCGGCCTGGAGATAGGGGCAGTCGGGCTCAAGTGCTTTCTCTTCGAGGCGCTTGTTGAGCATGTCGCAAGCCATGTTGATGGCATATTTCATTACCATGTAGCTGATGTCGCCTTTAATCTCATTGGGCATTGGGTCGGTCTTGTACATAACCTGAATGACGTTGTATTGCTGTTCCTTGTCCTTGTCGATGACAAAGATGGGCTCGGCATTGTCGGGCACCTCGATGTCAACCACCTGGGCTGCATTGGCGGCGGGACCGGGTATAGAGCTGAACATTTCCTTAATCTTGGCCTCGGTGCGGTCGACGTCGATGTCACCAACAACGACGATAGCCTGATTGTCGGGGCGATACCACTTGTGGTAATAGTCGCGAAGCTCGTTATACTTGAAGTTGTCAACAACACTCATCAAGCCGATGGGCATGCGCTTGCCATATTTTGAGCCCGGATACAGGGTCTCGAGGTTGCGCTCAAACATGCGCTGGCTGGCGCTAGAGCGAACGCGCCACTCCTCGTGAATCACACCACGCTCCTTGTCAATCTCCTTGTCTTCAAGAAGCAAGCCGTTGCTCCAGTCCTTGAGGATGAGCAAGCACGAGTCGATGGCGCTCAGGCGAGTGCTGGGCACATCGTTGATGTTGTAAACAGTTTGATCCACACCGGTGTAGGCGTTCAGGTCGCGACCAAACTCCACGCCCAGTGAGCGGGTATAGTCAATAACGCCGTTGCCGGGATAGTTCACAGTGCCGTTAAAGGCCATGTGCTCCAGGAAGTGGGCTAGACCACGCTGGCTTTCTTCCTCCTGCAGTGATCCCACACGCTGAGCGATGTAGAAATTCACGCGGTGCTCGGGCCAGTTGTTTTGCTTGATGTAGTAAGTGAGGCCATTGGCCAGCTTACCTGTGCGAACCGATGGGTCGTTCTCGATGGGCATCGATTGTGCCATTGAGCCAAGTGCTACCAGCATCATGGCTGCCAGAAAGAATTTTCTCAATTTCATAGTCTTGAAATGGTTTATAAATATTGATTATTTTATTATTTTTTCAATTATTTATCTTTTAAACCTACAAAAGTAGTTATTTATTGATAAAAAACAGCTATTTACTTTGTTAGTTATTGTTAATTTGTGGCTTAAGGTTTAATATCGGCATCGGTGGAAGTGGTATCATCCTCGTTGGTGCTGGTGATTTGTTGGAGTTGCTCAATCAGCTGGTTGTTGGTGCGTTGCATCTTTCTGAAGATGAGCCATGAGATGAATCCTCCTATCACGCCTCCAATGGCAACCGCTATTGCCATGATGGTGATGACAAGGTTGTGGTCGGGGAGTTTGCAGCCGGGGTCGGTTTTCAGCACCATCTCCACGATGAACCACACCAGCCAAATGGTAACAAAAATCAGCCCTATTATGAACCATGAGGTGCGCTGCTTCTTCATCTTGGCCAGGCGCTTGCTCGTTTCCACCAGGTCGCCGCTCAGCAGCTGGCTCTTGGGGATGCGGTTGATGATGAAGTCGC
>DGWL01000042.1:29580-35037 GCA_002396125.1 Porphyromonadaceae bacterium UBA4259 | reverse complement strand
CCCGGTTCAATTATTTAAGGCGTATCGATAAAATTGTGTTATTTCACAATCTTGGTGGTGGTGACAGAGCCATCGGTGTAGCGGGTAACAACGATGTTAACACCCTGGAACGGACGATCGCCCTCAACACCGGCCACGTTATAGTATTTAACGCTAGCAACGTTGTTGATGAACTCTACACCATTGATGCCTGTTGGAGTTTGATAGGTCAGTTCATCCTCTTCTATGGTCTCCATGATGTAATAAGGCTGGTTGTTCTCGGCCTTGAGCATTGGGGCACCTGCACTCTGTGACTTAGTGAAGTAGACACGAACAACAAAGCTCATTGGAATCTTGTCGCCTTGCTCAAGAGCTAGAGCGCCAAATGTTCCAGGTTTGATGGCCGATGTAGTATTATCATCTCCAAGAGACTCGTTCTTCTGGCAGTCGGCCTTGTTAACGAACATATACTCACCATTAGAATCAAGTTCCAAGCGACCTGTGTAGTCAGGAGTGTTTTGAGTTGGAGCTTGCTCGCCAAGATATTGAGCATCAATCTTGCGCCAAGCACGAACCTTGGCAACCTGATAACCCTTGGGCATGTCAAGCACATTCACTTTAAGATATACGTCATAATATCTATAAGTCTTGCCATTAGCAGTCCAATAATACTTACTTGGAGCTGGCTTAATAACCTCAACCTCTACCACACCAGCGGCCGAAGTCTGCAATGGAGCACCATAGGTGTTATAATCGGTACGTCCAGACCCTGCTGGTGAGAACAGCTCAACTACTGGTGCGTAGGTGTAGGTGTCGGCTACACCAAGAGAGCTAACATAGTTGTCGATGAATGGAGCCTGATATACAGTTACATTGTCGTTAGGATCAATAGCTATAGATGTCTGGTTCTCGCCATCCATCTTGATAGTGTATTCGTTGTCCTGGTTGTCGGCCTCGCCATTAGGAGCAATATCCTGTTCAGAGTCAACAGTCGATTCGGCATCGTTGATGATAGCAAATGGTTTTGCACTGGTGCCATAGCTACTGTCCCAACGATAAGCGTCATAACGCAGAATCTCGGTCTTACTACTATGCTTAACATCAATGTTAAATGTGGTGGTAGCAGGCAGTTGATGCAGAACGTCGTTCTCCACATCCTCTGCACTGATGGCATTCATTGCCATTGCAGTCTTGTGCACTTGAATTGTGATTGTGTTACTGCGAGCAGCATTGCTTGTGGTGCCATCGCCCATATCAAATGGAACGGCCGTCTGCAGTGCAACATAATAGCCATAGTTGTTGGGGTGGTCATTGTTGGCCACGCTCACCCAGAAGTTGTCATAAACCTCAAGGCCATTGAACGCAACGTCGCTATTGGCATTGTTAACATCATAGGTGAAGGTTGCGCTAGTGGGCATTGCCTTGTAGCCATAAGGATACTCGGTTCCATCCCAGTAATCTGTTGCTGTGGTATTGGGAACGATTTGTAGCGTGCCGGTTCCACCAGCCTTACTTGTAACCCTCACTGTAGCAAACTGGGTCTTTGCATCAATATTACCATTAGGCACGCGCCAGAAGGCGAACTCTGTGCCTTGCTCAAGGTAGCTGGCCTTGATGTTGGTGCCTATGTTATTGTTGACAACGAGGCGGTTGCTGTAGTAGTTCTTTACAGTCTGAGGATAGAAGCGGCTGTAGTAGAAGTCGCTGTTGAGAGCCAGACGCATCTGCTCAGCCTTATCAAGACCGGGGATGATGAAGCTCTCCTCATTAGAGAACTGAAGCGACAGGAATTGCTCTGCATCCTGACCACGAACAACGTAGGTCACCTGTTGGCCATTTTGCTGCATCTGAACATAATCGTCATACTCAAAGGTGTTAGGTCTGAATTGACCAACGGCGGTGTAAACCTTGTTGCCGTTATCATCATAAGTCACACGATAGAGAGTGTACAAACCATCCTCATCTGGCAAGAAGTCAAGTAAGTTAGATTTCCATGTCAAGTGGAGCTTGTAGTACTCGTCGCTACCGTTGTAGGTGGTCTGTTCACCAGTTATTGGGTTCTGACGAATCACAAACAGACCCATCTTGGGCTGCAAAGAAACATTATAATTGTGATATTCCTGAGATGTAACACCACGATTGCTCCAGTCGAGCATGCGATAGTCGGGGATGAAGAACATCATGTCGCGCACATCCTGGCAGTCATCATCCTTTGAGTCGGGGCCATACATCATGAACTGGTGGTTCATACCAGTAATGCCAATGCAGTCATGAAGAACACCGAAGGAGTCCATATTAACCAAGTTTTGATAAATATCCTCAAGACCTTCTTGAGCATCATTAGCAACAGGGCTGAACTGCTCAAACATGTGGTAGAACAAGGGCATTGCATTCCTATCGGTAAAGAAGTCGTAAGTATTAAAGTGCATTTGCACTGGAGCAATGCAGAAGTCCAAGTTTTGATTTTGATCAATCCAACTGATTCGGCTGAAGTATTGCAGTGTGTTGTGGTCAAGATTCAACTGACCTTTAGCAAGCAAGAAGAACTTGTTCATCTGGTTGCAGTCAATCTTGAAGAGCGTACCGCTATTAACGCCCTCGCCTGTGCGCTTATAACCTGTAATCACACGTATAGACTTCACTGTGTTCTGGAAATAGGCTTTCAAGCGGTCGTTTTCGGTAGCATAGGACGTCTCATCGGCATAGATTGCATCGTTAGAACCATCAACATAGGTGTCTTTCAACTCTACGAGGAGCAGCGTAAGACCCTCATCATTTGGCTTATACTGGTTGAGCTGCATGTGTGTGTAATAAACATCATCGGTGTAGCCAGCATAATCTCCTGCGTCGTCCAGTGTAACCTTTGCTGGAGTAGCAATATTGCCTGTGATGCCCCAACCGTAGATGTCGTCGAAGTCATAACTACCTGCACTCATATAGTTTGTAGCACCATCTTTGAGCTTTAAGCCACCAACACCAGTGTAATACACGTCTTGGTTGGGTGTGTTGTCTCCACCGTTTGCATCAAATCCTCGTCTCAAATTACCAGGAAGGTTCTTGTTAGTATAAATCTCTCTGATCATTGCAATCATCTGATTTGGATCGGTGGCAGGATCTTTCAAGCTGCTGCTATGGGTGTCGCCATTATCATCGGTCCAACTATAAGGAGGGATAGTGTTAAGGAGGTCCTCACCAGCCACAACTATATCAAGAGGGTCAACAGTAACCACATGAGTTGTAAACAGTTCACTGTCGGTCCAGTCACTTGTGGTGTTGTTGCCAACGCCTTGAACCTGTACCTCATAGGTGGTCTCAGGGGTCAAACCAGTGATGGTGTAAGGATTAGTGGCATTGTTGACGTAAATCCAATCGGGCTCAGCTGGAGCTGTTGTGTTTCCACTGGGAACGAGCACCTGGATGTCGTCAACACAAACATAGAAGCCGTCGGTGCAGTTGTAATGACGAAGAACAACATATCCATGTCCTTCAAAGGCACTAAGGTCATAAGTATACTCGACAAAACTTGTGCCTGAGATAGTAAGATCCGAGCCTACTTGAACCAAGGGATTATTCAAATCGCCTTCAATAACAAAAACACCTAATGTTTCTGTATATCCAGCAGTTTTTGCCTTGAATTTAAGAGTTCCACCCAACTTCACTTCGGGTGAAATTGCCCAGTTATCTGGAGTCAAAGCACCAGTACCATTAATATAGCTCTGAGAATATAAGCAAGCATCAGTTTGAGCATTGTCTGTAGCTGAATAACCCCAATTGTAGCCATCACCATCATAATCATAGAGTGTCCAACCAGATGTTACATAACCACCTGAAATTGGGAAAGTCCACGAGCGGTTGTAATCAAGCACATCAACGTAAGGGCGATATCGCAGATTCCAGCCATCATTGTTCTCACCAGGAGTCCAATCGACATCGGCACTTGTACCTGTTGAGAGGTCTGGGCGAGCGGTGAGATTGGTGGGAGGACGAGGGTCATTTGGACTATAGACAACGACATCGGTCTGGTCGTTATTACCACCGTATGATGTGGTAAATTCATAAACCATCCCTGATGCAAAAGCATAGTCATCAATACGTCCACCTATGTTACCGTTTGTACTTGCCGCATATATCTTATCACCTGGTGTTGGGTTAAGAATTAAAATGTCGTAAGTTCCAGCAGGAACAAGCACTTGTCCGGTTGCGCCTACAAGGAAGTTTGCAGCATTTCCGCTGGCATTGTAGTCGGCATTCTCCGGCATTTTGTATTCTGCCATATCATAGAGGCTCTGGGTAATGCCATTACTGCTCCACGAAGCATACATTGTAGCATCCTTATCGAGGAGCATTTGATAGCCCGAGCCATCACCCCACACATCTTCGGCATTGAAGATTACAAGGGCATATCCCTCGGGCACATCTACGGCCTTGAGGTTGACATTTCCCTTAGCTTTCGTGCCATGAGCTTTAATGCCACGACAGGGTTTCATCGTCTTGACATCACTTGACTTTTTAGCCTCACTTGGCTTAGAAACTGTAGCACCTTTAGGCTCATTGGTCATGGGCTGAACTTGTGCTTTTGCCTCAGCCTTTTTAATAGCCACAGGGAGCTTCACATCGCTTGCAGCCTTCTTTTCGGCAGGCATGGCAGTGGCCACATCTCCAGTCACCATCTTTTTCTCAATGGCGACATCGGGCATAGCACCGCCCGTCCTTGCCTTTTCTTGGGCCGCGGCGGTGCCGCCAAGGAAGGGCCAGGCGACCGCGGCGATCAGTAATAATCTCAGAATACGTGTTTTAATCATAATAAAAACTCTTTATGGTTAGTAATAAATAAATTTGTTTTTCATGCACACAAGGTGTTGAGCCCGTGGCGACTAAGAGTGCGGCATTGTGTTGTGGCACGCACATAGTAGTACCCTTGGGAGTTTTGCCTTTATAATGTATAGGGAATCGAAGTATTTTTCATATTATTAAATCACAAGGTGTGTTTCCCATGTAATAATATACCTTTTTCCCAAATCGTAAAATGGCAAAATTTCAACCAAAAACGGCATTTACACCATTAATTGCTACAAAATTAATACAAAAATTAATATGACCTACTCATTGTTAATAAGTCGCGGCCAAATTTAACTATTTTTAATAGTTCGTGGCAATCATTAACCGTGAAATCGCCTGGGATTGGGTGCTCGCTGGCGCTAGGGCACACTAATTTCGCTAATTTCAACTAATTCGCCTGGGAGAGAGGCTCGCTGGCGCTAGGGCACACTAATTTCAACTAATCGACTGGGAAACGTGGCTCGCTGGCGCGAGAAATTATTGCGCCGTTGGCGCTAAAATTGAAAAATATAAAATTTTAAACGGTAATAATTTTAGCGAAGCATTAATTTCCGCCCGCGGGGCGGCAACTTTGCAAGCGGTGGAGCACACTAATTCCGCTAATTTAAACTAACTCGCCTAGGATTTTTTATCAAACAA
>DGWL01000042.1:4963-29476 GCA_002396125.1 Porphyromonadaceae bacterium UBA4259 | reverse complement strand
CTACTTTGTTAATTTATTGTTTTTTGGGTTTGACAAAATCACGGCACCGGAAAGCCGGCTCACACCGAATTATAATAATTTTTTGTTTTGAAAATTGTTTGTAATTGTTTGTAATTGTTTGACAAAAAACAACTTCGCTAATTTCAACTAATTCACATGGGAAAGGTGCCACGCTGGCGCGAGGTCACATAATTCACATGGGGGTCGCCATCGGCGACAATATGAGAGGTGGGATGAACCGGGTGTGCCGATTGATATAGTCGCTTCGCTCCTTCCGCAATCGCTACACCCAGTTACTCATAGGTCAACGTTGTCGGTAATTGTCTTTTAGAAGTAGTTTGCTGGGCTACAAGAGACTATCACTCGACGTAGAGTACCAGGCCCTTGAGGTATTCGCCCTCGGGATGGTAGATGTTGATGGGATGGTCGGCCGGCTGGGTGAGCTGGTGGAGAATGCGCACCTTGCGACGGCTCTGGGCGGCCGCGCTGAACACAGCCAGACGGAACTGCTCCTTATTCACCGCCTGCGAGCATGAGAAGGTGAAGAGCACTCCCCCACTCTCTATCTTACTGAAAGCCTTAGCATTGAGGCGGCGATAGCCAATGAGGGCATTCTTGAGCGCACTCTTGTGCTTGGCAAAAGCCGGCGGGTCGAGGATGATGAGATTGTAGGCTCCGGCAGGCATGGTGTCGAGATAGTCGAATGCGTCCTGCGCAAAAGCCTTGTGGCGCTCGTCGCCCGGGTAGTTAAGCTCCACATTGCGCTCGGTGAGGCTCACGGCCTTGCCCGAACTGTCGACACTGTGCACCAGTTGCGCCCCTCCACGCATGGCGTAGAACGAGAATCCTCCGGTGTAGCAAAACATATTGAGCACACGGCGACCGGCGCTGTAACGCTCAAGCAACGCGCGGTTCTCGCGCTGATCGACAAAAAAGCCGGTCTTCTGTCCGCGCAACCAGTCGACATGGAAACGGAGTCCGTTCTCAATGGCGACATCGCTGTCGAAGGCACCAATGAGGTACTGGTTCTCGGGGTCGAGATGAGCTTTATAGGGCAGTGTGGTCTCACTCTTGTAATATACATTCTTGATAACGCCATCGGGCAAGTTCACCAGCGCTTGTGCAATGCTCTTGCGGGCAAAGTGCATGCCCGGCGAGTGGGCTTGGATTACGGCGGTGTTGCCGTAGACATCGACCACGAGCCCAGGCAGGAAGTCGCCCTCACCGTGGACAAGGCGAAATGAATTGTTGTCGGGGCGCATGAGTCCCAACGCCTTTCGCACACGCCACGCCTGGGCAAGACGCTCGGCATAGAAGTCGTCGTCGATGGCGGTGTCGCCCCAAGAGAGGATGCGCACCATGATGCTCCCCACCTGAAAATGTCCGTTACCAATGTGGCGGCCGTCGGCAGCAAAAACCGATACCAAGTCGCCCTCTTCGATAGAGTCGTCGGCTGTGGCAATCGCCCCCGAGAACACCCATGGGTGGAATCGCTTGAGCGACTCCTCCTTGCCACGGCGCAGAGTTATTTTTTTATAGTTCATAGTTTAGTTTTTTCTAGATTGTCTAGAATTTCTAGAATTTCCAGGTTTTTACTGAATGAATGGCTTGATAATCCAGCGGTAGATGTCGTTGCCGTTGGCCCACAGGAGGAGAGCCAGCAGTATTGCCATGCCCACCATCTGCGCGCGTTCCAAGAACTTGTCGCCGGGCTTGCGGCGGAAGATTATCTCATAGAGTAAGAACAGCACATGGCCGCCGTCGAGGGCGGGAATGGGCAGGATGTTCATGAACGCCAAGATAATAGAAAGGAAAGCGGTGAGGTTCCAGAAGCGATACCAGTCCCAAGTGTCGGGGAAAATGCTTCCTATGGCACCAAAGCCGCCCAGGCTCTGCGCGCCCTCCTTGGTGAAAATATACTTAAACTGCTTAACATAGTTCACAAGTTGAGTGCATCCCATCTCAATGCCACGCGGAATGGAAGACAACAGGCTATAGCCCTTGGTTTCAACCTTGTAGACGTCGGTAATGAGACGGAATCCCACGCCAATCTTGCCTGCCGAGCTCACCGGCATAGCCGCAGTGATGCGCTTGCCGCCACGGTCGTAGGTCACCTGCACAGTGTCGCCCTTGTGAGCCATGAGCTGCGCGTTGAGGCTCTTGAAGTCGTCGGTGACCACGCTGTCGATCATGAGCAGCCTGTCGCCCTTCCTGATGCCCGCCTTCTCGGCTCCATCGCCAGGCATGGTTGTCTCTACCACAACAGGCATGCGGTAGTCGATAAAGAGTTCACCCTTCTCGGCCTCCTTGTTGGCAGTGAAGATATATTTGTCGGGGATGTTGATTGCCACAGTGTCGGTGCCACGCAACACCTTCACTTGCTTGGCAGTGGTGATAGCCTGAATCTCATCGCTATTGAGATAGAGCAACTCACGGCCGTCGGCAATCAAGGGTATGTCACCCTCCTTGAAACCGATGTTGTGGGCGCTCTCGCTGAATGTCATTCCCAGCGTCGCATTGCGGTAGGGGATATACTGCTCGCCCCAGCAATAGACGATGCCGGCATAGATGATAATGGCGAGCAGGAAGTTGTTGAGCACGCCGCCTATCATGATGAGCAATCGCTGCCACGCGGGCTTGGTGCGGAACTCCCAAGGCTGCTCTGGTTGCTGCATCTGCTCAAGGTCCATCGACTCATCGATCATTCCGGCAATCTTGCAGTAGCCGCCCAGCGGCATCCAGCCCATTCCGTACTCGGTGTCGCTGTTCTTTGGTTTGAACTTGAAGATACTGCCGTCCCAGTTAATGACCAGCTTCTTGAGACCTATATCAAAAAAGAGGTAGAATTTCTCAACTCTAACGCCAAACAACCTCGCCCACATGAAGTGTCCAAGCTCGTGAATAAACACCAGCAGGCCAAGTGAAGCAATGAGTTGAAGGGCTTTAATCCAAAATGTTGCGGTCATATAAAGTTTTCAGTTCTTATTACTAAAGTTTCAGGATTTTCCAGAAATTAATTATATTTTTTAATGTGTATTAATCAAGCTCTCGGCATAAGCTCGCGACTCGGCATTGGTGGCAACGTAGTCGTCATAGCCGGGACTAGCGATAAACGGCGCCCATGCCATGGTTTTCTCAATAGTATTATAGATGTCGTTAAAGCCAATCTTGTCTTGCAAGAAGGCAGCCACGGCAATCTCGTTGGCGGCATTCATCACACACGGCACGTTGCCGCCGCGCCGGGCTGCATCATAGGCGGTGGTGAGCAACGGAAACTTGTCGAAGTCGGGCTTCTCAAAGGTCAGCGAGGCATAGTCGGCAATAGTCATGCGATGGCTGTTGCTCGCCAAGCGTCCCGGCAAACCCAAAGCATAGCGAATGGGCAGGTGCATGTCGGGCAGGCCAAGCTGCGCTTTGACCGAACCGTCGACAAACTCCACCATAGAATGCACAATCGACTGCGGATGCACCACAATCTCGATGTTATCCTGTGAAATGCCGTAGAGCCACTTTGCCTCAATCATCTCAAAACCTTTATTCATCATGGTGGCGCTGTCGATTGTGATTTTAGCGCCCATGCTCCAATTGGGATGCCTCAGCGCATCGGTCTTGGTGACCGTAGCCAACTGTTCCTTGCTCATGGTGCGGAAAGGCCCGCCCGAGGCAGTGAGGATGAGTTTAGACACATTCTCGCTTTCCTCGCCCACCAGGCACTGGTAGAAGGCTCCATGCTCGCTGTCGACGGGATAAATCACCGACTGCGACCGCATGAGCAAGCGGTTAATAAGCTCACCGGCCACAACGAGCGTCTCCTTGTTGGCCAGCGCAATCTTCTTGTCGGCCTTGATGGCGGCGATAGTCGATGCCAGGCCACTGTAGCCCACCATGGCAGTAACCACGGTGTCGACCTCGGGCAATGCCACCAGCGTGGATATAATGTCGCTGCCGGTGTGCACCTCGATGCCTGTGCCACTAAGCGCCTGAGCCACCTGCCGGTATAGGTCCTCGCTTGCGATTACCACGTGGCGCGGCTTGTGCCGCAGTGCCTGCTCAATGAGCAACTCGGCGCTGCGGTTGGCTACCAGCACGTGCACTTCAAAGAGCGTGGGATACTCCAGCGCGATGTCGAGCGTCTGCCGCCCTATCGACCCCGTCGAGCCCAGCACTGCTAATTTTCTTCTCTGTTCCACATAATCGGTTTTAAAAACAATCTACAAAGTTAGGCTTTTTCTCTCACACTATGAAATGTATAGAGTTTTTTAACGATTTCAAACAATTTTTTCAGTCCTCGGCCATGCAGGCTGCAGTGCGAGCGGCAAGGCGGGCATTGTTGAGCACAAGCTGGATGTTGGCGTCAAGGCTATTGCCACCGGTAATATCTTTAATCTCGGCAAGCAAGAAAGGCGTGGTGGCCTTGCCTTTAATACCCAGCTCAACGCTCTTTTTCACCGCGCGGTCGATAGCGGCATTAATGTAGTCGGGGTCGAGCGAATACTCTTCGGGGATGGGATTGGTGACGAGCATTCCGCCGGCCAGTCCCATGTCGAGCTTGGCACGGAATGCAGCAGCGAGTTCCTGAGGAGTGTCGATGCGGTAATCAACCTTGAAACCGCTGGTGCGGGTGTAGAAAGCAGGCAACTCATCGGTTCCATAGCCAATGACAGGCACACCCTTGGTTTCGAGATACTCAAGCGTCAGTCCCAGGTCGAGAATCGACTTTGCTCCCGCGCAAATCACCATCACGGGAGTTTGTGCCAGTTCCTCGAGGTCGGCGCTGATGTCCATTGTGGTCTCGGCTCCACGATGCACACCGCCAATACCACCAGTGGCAAAGACCTTAATGCCCGCCATGGCAGCGATTATCATGGTGGTGGTGACGGTGGTGGCACCATCCTCGCCACGAGCCACGAGCACCGGCAAGTCGCGACGCGATGCCTTAGTGACCTCCTGTCCTTTACGGCCCAGATACTCGATTTCCTGCGGCGTGCAACCGGCTTTCAGCTTGCCGCCAATGATTGCGATAGTCGCCGGCACGGCACCGTTGTCGCGAATGGCCTGCTCAACACGCATTGCCGTCTCCACATTTTGTGGATAGGGCATTCCGTGAGATATAATTGTCGACTCGAGAGCCACTACCGGGCGCCCTGCCTCAAGCGCCTCTTTAACTTCTTGAGAGATAGACAGATATTTATTAAAAGATGATGATTTGGAATTCATATTTATGAGTTTTTCGGTTTAAGTTCAGTAATATTGGAATTGACCGCTGTGGGCGATTGCAAAGCCAGCGACGCAGCATGAACACCAAGTTGCGCGGCTTGCATCATGTCAAGCCCCTGCGCCTCGGCATAAACCACAGCCGCCATGAAGGCGTCGCCAGCACCCGTGGCATTAACAACAGCGACAGGCTCAGCCGGCACAGCAAAGCCATGCTTGCCGCCGTGGCAATAGGCCCCATTGGCACCCATAGTGATATAGACACGTGTAACACCACTATCAATGAACCACTGCCCTATCGCCTCAATATCGCCCTTGTGGCCCGAGATAGCCCGAGCCTCGGTGAGATTGACCTTCACTATTAATGGGGCCTCTCGCTTAACATCAAGCATCGATTTTATCTTAACGGCTTTGACCGCCGATGTGGCATCAATATATAAAGGAGCTGTGCAATGCTCGGCCAGATATTGCAGCACGCCCGCATTGACGTTGCAGTCGGCCACAACAGCATCGCTGGCATTGATGCCGGCAATGTGGGTCGACACCATCGCCGGTGTGAGATGCTGCATCAGTTCCATATCGGCAGCGCCGGCCTGCATCTCGCCGTTGTGGTCGTTAACGCAAATGAAATAGTTACTGCGAGCGCCGGCAATCTCCAGGATGGGGTCGACTGACATACCCAAGCGGCGGCAGTCGTCGCGCAGCGATAGCGCTATGCTATCGTCGCCAAACACAGTGAAAAGCCTCACCTGCTGCCCCATGAGGCACAGGTTGTGAGCGATGTTGCGACCCACCCCGCCATAGGCAATCTCCACGCGGCTGGGATTGCTGTCGCAGGGAATGTAGCGGCCCAACGGAGTGGCTGTGATGTCGACATTGGCTGCGCCAATTACAGTAATTTTCATAGTACTTATGAATTGTTAATTGTGCAATGCGAATTAAATAAAGCCTCGGCGCAGCGCTCGCCATCGATGGCGCTCGAGACAATGCCACCGGCATAGCCGGCTCCCTCGCCACAAGGATAGAGACCTCGCAGCTCGATGTGATTCAACAACTCGCTGTCGCGCGGAATGCGAAGCGGCGACGACGTGCGAGTCTCGACACCTATCATGACAGCTTCGTTGGTGAGGAAACCCTTAGCCTGACGGCCAAACACCTTGAACGCCTTGCGCAGACGGTTGGCAATGAAAGGCGGAATCCACTGGTCAAGTCTTGAAGGCTGCAACCCCGCCGCAAAAGACGATGGCGGAATGAGCTTGGACGGCTGAGCCTGGACGAAATCGAGCATGCGTTGCGCGCCTGCACACTGGCTATTTCCAGCCATTTGGAACGCGCGTTGCTCAAGCGCCTCCTGAAATTTCATCACGCGCAAGATGCCGTGCTTGTGAAATCGCTTGGGCACGTCGTCGGGGCGCACCTCAACCACCATGCCGCTATTGGCCCAATAGGAGCCACGATTGCTTGGCGACATGCCGTTGACCACAAGCTGCCCCGGCTCGCTCGCCGCAGGCACCACGATGCCGCCAGGACACATGCAGAAGGAGTAGACTCCACGCTCGTCGACCTGTGTTACAAAACTATATTCGGCAGCCGGCAAGTAGTCGCCACGACCACCCTTGACATGATACTGGATTTCATCAATTATGTGCTGCGGATGCTCTAAACGCACTCCCACCGCAATGCCCTTCTCCTCCATGGCAATGCCTTTATCATAAAGCATTTGGTACACATCGCGTGCCGAGTGACCTGTGGCCAAAATAACTGGCCCATCGAAGGTCTCGCCGGTGGCACATTCCACTCCCACAACCTCATGTTCATCGTTGATTTTCAAGCCTGTGACACGAGTCATGAAATGCACCTCACCGCCACAATTGATGATTGTGTTGCGCATGTTCTCGATGATGCCAGGCAACTTGTCGCTGCCAATGTGGGGATGAGCATCGATGAGAATGTCCTCACTAGCGCCATGCTGATGAAAAATGCCGAGAATTCGCTCCACCGAGCCACGCTTGCGGCTGCGAGTGTAGAGCTTTCCATCGCTATAGGCCCCGGCACCACCCTCGCCAAAACAGTAGTTGCTGTCGGGGTCGACAAGACCCTTGCGTGAGATTGCCGCCACGTCGAGCCGACGGTCGCGCACGTTCTTGCCACGTTCCAGCACAATGGGCTTGACCCCCAGTTCAATGAGTCGCAGCGCGGCAAATAGCCCCCCAGGGCCTGCCCCCACCACAATGGCTTGGCAATCGCCTTTCACCGGTCGATAGTCGATGGGCGGCACCAGGTAGTCGTCGCGCATGGGTTCATCGATATAGGCTTTCACCTTCAGGTTCACCATCACGCGTCGCTGGCGGGCATCGATAGAACGCTTAATGATGCGCACACCACGCAGCCTGCGCCGCATGATTCCCTCTTGCTTAGCCACCACTTCCTCCACGGCATCAATAAAATGAGCCGTTCGCGGGTCGACCCGCAGTTGCAGTTCTTTTATCATAGATAGTTATTTATAGTGCAAAGGTAAGGAATTCTTGCCTCATTAAAAATACTACACCCTTTTTTCTTTAAAAATTACCTGAATAAGAATGAGCGACACATGCAGTAAATCAAAGTTACCAGTGCCACTAACCACAACTTAACCACCTGACGAAGCTTGCTCTTAAAAAAAACAGAAATAAAAACTTTGCCCGTCAATTTTGTTTTTTGCACGCATTTGAGTAACTTTGCAGTTTGTAAATGACAAAACAACTATAAAATCAAATCCAATTATGTCAATTGAGAACATACTATCGCAAGCTACCGCTCAGGCTGTAAAGGAACTCTACGGAGTTGAAGTCGATCCACAAAGCATTGTGCCACAGGCAACTCGCAAGGAATTTGAGGGCAATCTCACTATTGTGGTTTTCCCCTTCCTGCGTGCCTCACGCAAGGCACCCGAGGCCACAGCGCAAGAAATTGGCGACAAGTTGGTTGCCTGCTGCGATGCAGTGGAGAAGTTCAACGTAATCAAGGGCTTCCTCAACATCAGCATCAAGCCATCATTCTGGGCACAGGTGCTCGACGGCATCTGCCACGACGAGAATTACGGCTTTGTGGCCGAAACTCCCGAGAGCCAGCTTGTTATGATAGAATATAGCTCGCCCAACACCAATAAGCCCTTGCATCTGGGTCATGTGCGCAACAATCTGCTTGGTTATAGCTTGGCACAAATCATGAAAGCCTGTGGCAACAAGGTGGTGAAAACCAACATTGTGAACGATCGCGGCATACACATCTGCAAGTCGATGCTCGCTTGGCTCAAGTGGGGCAACGGCGCCACACCCGAGAGCACAGGCAAGAAGGGGGATCACCTGATTGGTGACTTCTATGTACTCTTCGACAAGCACTACAAGGCCGAAATCAAGGAAATCGCTCAGGCTCAAGGCATCACCGAAGAAGAGGCCGAGAAGAAGAGCACGCTCATGCAAGAAGCCCGCGCCATGCTCAAGAAGTGGGAACAAGGCGACCCCGAAGTGCGCGGACTGTGGGAGAAGATGAACAACTGGGTTTATGCAGGCTTCGACGAGACCTACAAGCGCATGGGCGTTGACTTTGACAAAATCTACTACGAGAGCCAGACCTACCTTGAAGGCAAAGAGAAAGTTGAGGAAGGTCTTGAAAAAGGCGTATTCTACCGCAAGGAAGACGGCAGCGTGTGGGCCGACCTCACCCCCGACGGTCTCGACCACAAGATATTGCTGCGCAGCGACGGCACCAGCGTCTACATCACTCAAGACATTGGCACCGCCAAGCTCCGCTATCAAGACTTCCCCATCGACAAGATGATATATGTAGTGGGCAATGAGCAGAACTATCACTTCCAGGTGCTCTCGCTCTTGCTCGACCGCCTGGGATTCAAGTGGGGCAAAGACTTGATTCACTTCTCCTATGGCATGGTGGAGCTGCCTAACGGCAAGATGAAGTCGCGCGAAGGCACTGTGGTAGATGCCGATGACCTCATGGACAAGATGGTGGAAGATGCCTTTGCACTCTCGAGCGAGAAACTCGCCGACATGACCCTCGATGAGAAACGTGAAGTGGCACGCATCATTGGCATGGGCGCCCTCAAGTATTTCATTCTCAAGGTTGACCCACGCAAGAACATGCTATTCAATCCCGAGGAGAGTATCGACTTCAACGGCAACACCGGCCCATTCATCCAGTACACCTACGCACGCATCCGCTCACTGCTGCGCAAGGCCGGCGATGACCTGCCTGCACTCAATGTGGCAAATGTTGTCCCCAACGACAAGGAGATTGCCATCATCCAGCGTGTAGCCGACTTTGCCAGCACCGTTGTTGAAGCCGGCAAGACCTATAGCCCGGCACTGATTGCCAACTACACCTACGAGTTAGCCAAAGAATTCAACCAGTATTATCACGACTACAGCATCCTTAAAGAAGAGGATGAGAATGTAAAAGTGTTCCGCCTGGAACTCTCACGCACTGTAGCAGCAGTCATCAAGCGCGCTTTCTCACTCCTGGGCATCGAAGTTCCCGAGCGCATGTAATGTTTTGCAGTCGCTTGGATTAAAAGTGGCACGCTTTTTGCTTAGCAAGTGTAAAACAACATTAAACAAAAAACAAACAATTAAATTAAGAATACTATAATGGATTACAACAACTATCAGCCGCTGCCGCAGCCTCAGGCAAGGCAAGCTGCACCACAGCAGAGCGAATGGTCTCTTAGCACCTACATGACCAAAGTCATGCGCAAGGTTTATGTAAAAATGTTCTTAGGCCTGCTCGTCACTGCCTTGACATCATTCTTTGTGATGAGCAACCAGTCGGTTCTCTTGACACTGCTTCAAAGCCGTGCATTGCTCATTGGGTTGTGTGTGGGAGAGCTGGCACTCGTCTTTGCCTTGTCGATGGCAATTAACAAGCTCAACCCTGCCGTTGCCACACTCATGTTCTATGCCTACGCCGTGCTTAACGGTGTGACATTAACGCCCATATTTCTTGTTTACACCGCGTCGTCGATAGGCCTCACTTTCCTGGTTACAGCAGGCGTGTTCTTAGCAATGTCGATTTACGGATACACTACCAAGAGCGATTTGACCAAGTTTGGCACCTACATGGTGATGGCACTGATTGGTCTCATCGTTTGCTCAATCATCAACATTTTCTGGGCCAATAGCGTGATGGACTGGATTATCAGTTTTGCCGGTGTGGCAATCTTCGTTGGTCTTACCGCATGGGACACCCAGAAGATTAAACAAATGGCAGTTGAAACCGATGAAGCTAATGCCGGCAAGCTCGCCACCATTGGCGCCCTGTCGCTTTATCTCGACTTCATCAATCTCTTCCTCTACCTGCTACGCTTACTGGGCAATCGCGAGTAAAGTAAAAGCAAGCATTATAACACATAGACGCAAGCGTCACGCCACCTTCCCGGTGCGTGGCGCTCGTTGTTTGTACCCCTTTTCTCTACATCACATACAAAACGATTTAGCGAGGATTAGTACACCATGATAGTTGGTTATGCTACTGTTTTTTCACACTTCATACAATAAAAAGCCACAATTCCAGTTTTTATATTGTAAAGAACAATCAAATTGCAGTTTTTTTTTTAGATTATGAAGAAAAGCATTAGAATAATAGCGGCATTAGCCTTGATGATGACTTGCAGTGTGGCTTTTGCCGACGATGACATCAAGAATGATGAGTTCAACCCCATCACCACCGGTGTGACAACACTGAGCATCACCCCCGATGCCCGTGGTGCCTCGATGGGTGATCAGGGTGCCGCAACCGACCCCGACGTGAACTCTCAGTTCTGGAACTCGTCGAAGTATGCCTTTGCCTACAGCAAGGCCGGCGTGTCGATTAGCTATACTCCCTGGCTGCGCAAACTCGTTAACGACATTTTCCTCGCTAACCTGTCGGGTTACTGGAAAATTGGTAGCGGCGACAATCAAGCAGTTAGTGCCTCAATGCGTTACTTCTCGCTCGGCGAGATTAACAGCACCGACGATGGCGGCAACGCGATGGCAAGTATCAACCCATTTGAGATGGCATTTGATGTGGGTTACTCTCGCAAACTGAGCGAGAAGTTCTCGATGGGTGTTGTGCTGCGCTACATCTACAGTGACCTAGGCTACTCCAACTATAGCGGTACCGACCAGACTACCGGTGCATCAGCATTCTCGGCCGACATCTCGGGTTTCTTTAACACCTACCCCATGATAGGCCGCAACGAGTGCCAGTGGAACCTGGGTTTCAATATCTCCAACATCGGTTCTAAGGTTAGTTACAACGGCGGTGACGACCCCGCCTTCCTTCCCGCCAACCTAAGGCTGGGTACATCATTCACCTTCCCGCTTGCCGATTATCACAACCTCACCATTAGCGCCGAGGCCAACAAGTTACTTGTTCCCGCACGCCCACGCTTAACAAACTATGAGAACCAAGAAGCCTATGAGCAGGCACTGCAAGACTGGAAAGACATGTCGTCGATTACAGGTATCTTCAAGTCGTTCACCGACGCTCCCGGCGGTTTTAAGGAGGAGTTGCGCGAGATCACGCTCTCGGTGGGTGCCGAGTACAGCTATAACCAGCAGTTCTTCCTGCGCGGCGGTTTCTTCAACGAGAACAAATATAAGGGTAACCGCAAGTATTTCGGCCTGGGTGCCGGTTTTGCGCTCAACGTCATTAAACTTGACGCTTCCTACATGATTGCCACCGCTCAAAACAGCCCGCTCGACCAAACGCTAAGGTTCACACTATCGTTTGACATGGACGGCATCCGCAACCTGTTCAACAAGTAATCACAATAACGATTTCTATACATAATGGGGACAAGGCACTTTCTAGAGTTTAACCTTGTCCCTTTTCATAAATAAAACAATACATGGAAATATCGACAATGCGCATTGGATATGGATTTGACGTGCATCGCCTGGTAGAAAGCCGACAACTGTGGCTGGGCGGAGTGAAGATAGAACACGAGAAAGGATTGCTGGGACACAGTGATGCCGACGTGGCGATACATGCCTTGTGCGACGCCCTACTGGGAGCAGCCGCATTGCGCGACATAGGCCACCACTTCCCCGATACCGATCCCCGCTACAAAGGCATCGACAGCCGCGTGCTGCTGCGCGAAGTTATGCGCTTGCTGGGAGAGAAGGGCTACCGCTTGGGCAATTGTGACATCACCATTGCCGCCGAGCGTCCCAAGCTCAATCCTCACATACCAGCCATGCAAGAGCAGTTGGCACAATGCATGCAATGCGACATTAGTCAAGTGTCGATTAAAGCCACCACAACTGAGCGTCTAGGTTACACAGGCCGCGAAGAAGGCATCGCTGCCCATGCTGTGGCATTGATAGTAAAGAGCGACTCTTAAAAATACCTGATAATAAATTCTATATTTTTATCACCTGATTTCCCTACACTCCTATTTGCCTTGCCACCTGGAGTGCGGTCATAACTGCCACGCCTGTGTCATCGGCAAGCTTGAGAGAATTGTGTCCACTCAAGATTGAGCCAATGGCATATAAGTTTTCCAGCGGTTGCCCGTCCTTGATAGCATGAAACTCGGCATCGGTTGCCACTCCAAACTCCATGTAAGGCTGTGCATCAAAGAGTTTTTCCTTAGTCCACTCGCCACTGGCACCCTTGAAATCAATGTCAAGATTGAAAATAGGCTCAGTGATTCCTTGATTGCTTGACACCAGCCCCCCATTCATGAAAGAGCCTGTTGCCAGCACAAACTGGTCGGCCACGATATCCTGGTCGGGAAAGTTCTTGGCCTCGACACTAATCACCCGGTTATCCTTTATTTTTCCGTTCTTAACCATACTTCCCAACAAAAATGTGCCACCATTGCGAATGAAAAGTTTGCGCAACTTCGACAGCAACATAGTGCCCGTGACGCTAGGGGGCAAGGTGGGGACGAAACGCACCGGGACTTTGAGCTGATGGGCTATGCGAAGGGCTGTATCATCGCCGTCAAGCCCGAATACCGCAGGCAGCACTGCAACCTCGGCATCACCAACCTCAGAGCGGATTTTTCGGACCATCTCGCCCAGCACACCGTCATTCTGCATCAGTTTTGCCACAGCTGTAGAGCGAATCACCTGCTGATTGTTGGTGATTTTCTCGATTGCACCCAGCTTGATGTCGCACATGTAGCACTCCACACCCATGCGGGTGAAGGCCTCACCCACAAAGTGAGCCGGAAAATCAAGAAACCCTTGCAAATTGACAAGCGCGACCTTGCTCCAAGGCAACGACGTGCGGCTGTTAGAGGTGACATAGTCGTCGAGCGAGAGCCACGTGGGACGCAAAAGCCCTAGTGGTGTCATGCGATAGTGATTGCTGTTGATGTAGGTATCATCGCCAAAGTGGAGCCCGGCAGCCGACAAAATAACCGGTGCCATCGCAGCGTTGTGAGCCACATTGGCCGCCCCCATCTTGGAATAGGGATGCTTGGCACTGAGAGTTTCAACAGCATCAAGCGGCCTCTCGACCTCATTGCCTTGCTCATCAAAACCCAGCAAATCAATTGAGCCGGAGTTGAAATTGAGTTTACTCTGTCCTTTTACCATCAAAGCCACCTGCTTACCATTGGTTGCAAGAGCTATTCCACACATGATGGCACTCAATCCGCCACCTATCACTATGACGTCGTATTTCATTGATTATAAATTAGAAATAAACAATTTACATTTTAAACTCTATTCTCCATCTGCAGGCCACACAGTCCCTCATAGATGGTTGTAGTGAGCTGTGCCTCGCTCAACGTTGAACCCCAAGCCACCGGCCGCATACCCTTCCATCGCTCGTTCATGAACGACGCCAGGTCGTTTAGTGACTTATTCACGTCGCCATTCATCTGGCACAGCATTGACGCCGCGCGACAGGCACACAGTTTACCCTGACATGAACCCATGCCCATGCGGGTGCGCCTGCGCATCTTGGCAAGATTGGTAACGCGCAATTTCTCAATAACATATTTCATCTCGCCAACGCTCACATGCTCACACTCACACACCATAGTCTTGTCGTGAGCACTGCTCTCTTTTATTTCACGGGCCATCGACCCATGCCGCTCATGAGCCGCCTTTTGACTGACAATGTGATGATTGCCGCGCTTCTTGGCTCCACGCTCATCCTCGCTGCCAGGCAATGGCAAGATAGCTGTGGTGCATGCTCCCACCTTGTCGAGCTTGCGGCACACCATGTCGGTGGCAATCTCGGCCATGAGACGATAGGTCATCATCTTGCCGCCAGTGATTGTTATAAATCCATCCATGCCGTCACGCTCCTTGTGGTCAAGACACACGATTCCGCGACTGATGCTGCGACCGGCCGGATCGTCGTCGCTAGCCACCAGCGGCCGCACTCCTGCATAGGCCCGCAAGATGCGGGTAGTGGCAAGCGAAGGCACCAGTTTCACGCCTTCCTTGAGAAGAGTTTCCACCTCGGCTGGAGTAACACGCATGTCGTCGATTTGCTCAAGTGGCACACGGTCGCTCGTGGTTCCCAACATGCTCACTATCTTGTCGGGAACAAGTATATCGCCATTAGCAGGCTTGCGACACCGGTTTATCACCATGTTATTCACACGATGATTGAATATCAGCAACGATCCCTTGGCAGGGAACATGTTGATGGTGATGCCTGCTTTGCGGGCTATTATAGTACCCCAAATTCCAGCGGCGTTGACAGTTACAGGAGCATAGGCCTCGCTGTCCTCGCCAGTGAGGTTATTATGCAGTTTCACTCCCACAACCTTTGCGTTCTCAACAATTATGCCTGTCACTTCATGATAAGTGAGAGCCACAGCGCCATGTCGACGAGCATCGATAATGTTAGCTGTAGTGAGAGCGAAGGGGTCGATGGCGGCGTCGGGGACACGCACGGCTCCAATGAGTAACGGATTCACCGCCGGCTCGATGATGCGAGCCTGAGCCGGATCGATTATCTCGGCATTGATTCCGGCATTGCGACACGCCTCAACAAAGGTGGATTGATAGTCGAGATCGTCTTCGGGCAGTGTAATGAAAAGGCCATCGGTCTCCTCAACGCAATGACGGGCTATGTGCCGCAAAATCATGTTCTCGCCAATACACTCGGCGGCGCTCTCGCGGTCGGTAACGGCATAGCGCGCGCCGCTGTGCATCAAGCCATGATTGCGCCCTGTGGCACCATTGGTGAAATCCATTCGCTCCACCAGCAGCACCTTCAGCCCCCTCAACGCACAATCTCGAGCGGTGCCGGCACCAGTAATGCCACCACCTATTATAATAACATCATATTCAGGACTTCCCGTTTTTGCAGTCATAGACATGAGTAGTTTTTTCAATAACCAAAGGAATGATTGTTTCCCGTGAATTTACAAAGATACAAAAAAAACACTCATTGCCGCATTATTTAATACTTTTTTAGTTTGATGACGAGCACAAATTGACAAGTTGAAAGCATATTGTAAAAAAAAGCAAATTTATTTGTCAAATTCAAATAAAAAATTTATTTTTGTATCGAAACAAAGAAAAATAAAACATTTTCACACATATATCTATAGTTAAACTATGAACATTTTGATTGTTGGTACCGGCTATGCGGGACTTGTGACAGGCGCCTGCTTCGCCGACTTGGGCGTGAACGTTACTTGCGTTGATAGCGACGCGCGTAAAATCAATCTCTTGCTCTATGGCGGGTTACCCATCTATGAGCAAGGCCTGGAAGACATGGTAAAACGCTCGGTAGAGGCACAACGGCTCAATTTCACGAGCAATTTCTCAACCGTTTTTGATGACGCCGACTATGTGTTCTGCACCGTTGACACACCCCCAGCCAAGGATGGCAGCACCGACCTCACTCAGGTGGTTGACACCGCCACTCGCTTTGCCAAGCAAATCAAAAAATACTCAGTGTTCATTATCAAGTCGACCGTGCCGCTGGGCACTTGCAAGAAAGTGAAAGAGCACATCAGGGGCATTCTTGATGAACGCAAGGTGAACTTTGACTTCGACGTGGTATCCAACCCCGACTTCCTCACCGAAGGCAATGCCATCAAGAATTTCATGAAACCCGACCGCATCATTTTAGGTGTTGACAACGAGCGTTCACGCAAGGCCATGGACACCCTCTACCATCCACTTAAGTTCAAATACTTCCCCGTTATCTACACCGACCCCACAACGGCCGAGATGATAAAATATGCCGCGACATCAATGCTCGCCACACGAGTGAGTTTCATGAACGAGATTGCCAACCTGTGTGAACTGGTTGGCGCTGACATCAACACAGTGCGTCACGGAGTGGGTACTGATAGCCGCATCGGCTCCAAATACATTTACCCGGGTTGTGGCTATGGCGGCACCCTATTCCCCAAAGATATCAACGACCTCATCAACATTGGAGAGGAGAATGGCTATTCAATGGAGGTGCTCAAAGCAGTTGACAAGGTGAACACCAAGCAGAAGCATCGCCTCTTTGAGAAGCTGCGTGACTTCTACGGCGGCGACATCAAGGGGAAAACAGTGGCACTGTGGGGACTCTCGTTCAAGCCCGACACCGACGACATTCGCGAGTCGCCTGCCATTACCACCATCGACCTGCTGCTGCAAGCGGGCTGCCACGTGCGCGTCTTTGATCCGGTGGCAATGAATGCAATCAAGTTCAAGTGGAACGACATCTATTGCGCACTCGACATCTACGACGCCGTCAACAAGGCCGACGCTGTGATGCTAGTCACCGAGTGGCGACAGTTTAGAGTGCCCGCATGGGATAAAGTAAAAGAACTGATGAACACACCACTAGTGATTGACGGGCGCAACATCTACGACGGCAACGACCTCACCAACATGGGCTTCAGCTACTTCTGCATAGGCAAATAGAGTAGTTATCAGTTGCTTGTTTTCAGTGTTTAGTGGTGTGAGTGTCATGCCCAAAACACAAACTATAAACCGAATACAACAAATGCCGTCATAATCTTTCTTGATTACAACGGCTGTGGGTTGCTGGAGTGTAGCGCTCAATAGTGGTGGCTACACTGCTGCTGTTTACTGCTTCTTACTTGTAAACAGTGTCGCTAACAGTGAGGCTGTAACGACCCTTAGCGCGACGACGTGCAAGAACCTTGCGACCATCGGCTGTGCGCATGCGCTGACGGAAACCATGCTTGTTAGCTTTCTTACGGTTTGATGGTTGGAATGTACGTTTCATTTTATCTAAATTTTATTTAATTTGCGATTTCGGACTGCAAAATTAGTGCTTTTTTATCAAACAAACAAGAAACAAGGAAAATTTAGTCTAAACTTTTTGCATTTTTTCTTAAATATGCCCGTTTTCCCATAAAATCAGGCTGTGTTTAGGAAAAACACAAATAAATTTGTTTTTTCTCTCAACTTGCAGTAATTTTGCACCTGATAATGACTTAGAACGAAAATTCAATAATATAAAGAACGAAAAACAAAATTATGATTAACGCTCAAGACATCAAGAACGGAACTTGCATCCGTATGGACGGCAGACTTTACTTCTGCATCGAATTCCTTCATGTAAAACCAGGAAAAGGCAACACATTCATGCGCACCAAGCTCAAAGACGTGGTTGACGGCCGCGTGCTGGAGCGTCGCTTCAACATTGGTGAGAAACTCGAGGACGTGCGTGTTGAGCGCCGCCCCTATCAGTACCTGTACATGGACGGCGACGACGCCATCTTCATGAACCAGGAGACTTATGAGCAGATTCCCATCATCAAGGAGCTTATCACCGGTGTAGACTTCATGAAGGAAGGCGACGTGGTGGAAGTGGTTGCCGATGCATCGACCGATACCGTTCTCTATGCCGAGATGCCAGTGAAGACCATTCTGGAGATTACCTACACTGAGCCCGGCCTGAAGGGTGACACCGCCACCAATACCCTCAAGCCCGCTACCGTTGAGACTGGCGCCACTGTTAAAGTGCCCTTGTTCATCAACACCGGCGAGAAGATTGAGGTTGACACTCGCGATGGCTCTTACGTTGGTCGCGTGCGTTAAGCACAAGTCACACAATTACGCCAAAAACAACAACCCCAAGCAATTGTGCCTGGGGTTTGTTTTTTAACCTAATGAATTTATCGTTATCTTATCACAAGTTTCACGGGCTTGCGTGAGTTGGCCGAGCGCATGATGTAGATGCCCTGAGGCAGATAAATGAAATCATCGTTGTTGACAACATCAATGTGCTTCACGTGTTGACCTCCGGCATTGAAAATGTCAACATTGAAATGCGGCTCGCTACTCTTGACGAGCACCCCGCCCGGTGCAGTGATGAAAGCTATGGGGCGATCGGCCTCAACACCATTTATACCCGATGCTGCAATGGTGATAACATTGCTCGGCACTGATGTGTAACCCAGCCTGTAGGATTGTACAGTATAGGTGTGCGTTTGACCAAGATTCAGGTCGTCAAACTGATAACTTGTCTCGTCGGTAGTAAACTGTTCATAGGCAACGATGTTGTTGCCGTCGTCATAGATGGTGCGATTCACTATATAGTAGTCAACCTGCTCGAGAGCGGGATTCCAGCGAGCGGTGTAGCTAGTGCCTTCAACATCAGCGGGTTCAAGCGCAGTGAGTGTACCAAGCGATGGTACGGGCAGGCACTGTGCCGACAAGTCGGCCCCATAACTGCCCGTCAGTCCGCCGTCATATATAATGAGCCGGCACTTGTGCGTCCCCAGGCTCGTTGGCTTGTAGGTAATGACAAGCGGATAGCCGTCGGCGCTGTTGGCGGCAGTGAGTGGAATGCTGGTCACCGAGAGTGAGAACATAGCCGCGTCGTCGCGATATAACCTTAACGAAAGACCTTCCTTGATATTTTGACCTTTCACATATACTGTCATGCTGATTTCCTTTCCAAGAGCCACTTCACCCATCTCAATCACAGTCTCGGGATTGGGGGTAATGAGAATGGGGTCACCATCGGGGATGTCGCCCCCCACTTCCACGCTGAAAGCCTCGCCATAGCGGTTACCCCAAATGTACTCGGCAAGCAACGGATTGTCGATAAATGGGTTGCGGTTGTTCTGCACATTATACACGGCATCATTGCGCGCCACTTCCTTGTCGCTCACAGGGTCCTGTCTAGACCACTTGAGCAGCAGGTCGATCGACCACTGGTTGAGTGTGAGCCAAGATGTGTTTGACACCATATAGGTGTAACGCCAGTTGTAGTCTTGATAGCATGTTGCCATGTAGAAATAAGTGCGCGCAAAATCGCCTTTATAGCGGTCGTCGGGTTCAAACACATTGCTGCATCCGCCGCCTTGCCCGGCCACGGGAGTTCCAACTCGGGTAACTCCGTTATCAAACCACGCACTCGACACCTCGCCCAGAGGATAGTTGTTTTTTGCCATGTTGGCATCGGCATCGCTAGGATACAGGTGATTGATATCGGTATAGGCGTCAACCTGTGTCCCTCCCCACCAGCTTTTGGGGAAAGAATGTTCACGGTTCATGCCGCTAACCGAGCTAGAGCCGTGATAGTAGCGGGCAATGTCGCTATACATGTCCCACACTTGACTGGGATTATCGGGATGGGAGTCGGTACTTGGGAAATAATACCACAGACTACCGTAGGTTAACACTGTGTGTCTCTTGAGCAGCTCATGGACTGCATTCTTGAGTTCCTGACCACGTTTCCCATCAATGCTTGAGTAATATCCCACAGGCACCACAGCACCGGCTGTAGCTGCCATGGCAATCAAGATTAAGGTATTGATTAGTCGTTTCATTCTATTTTATTGTGAATTGTGTTTTTTTTCGGATGGCAAAGTTACAATAAAGTTTCCACACGACAAAATTGACTTTCAACATCATGCATCACGGCGCAGAATCGCAGTGAATGTGCGACCGCTGTTGATACCCAGGCGACGGGCCGAGAAATAACGCTGATGACGGCAACGGCTGCAAGCGGTGGGCATGTTGATATTGCCGGAGTTGAGCCCCGCATCGATTAGCACTTGCCTATTGGCTTCTTGAAGATTGATGTGGGCCTTACCGGTAGCAGCGTTGCGATGCATGATGAGTTGCATGTCGAATCCAGCTTGCTCAAAGGCCTGCGGCACTTCATCGCCCACCTCGAAGCAATCGGCACATATGCTAGCCCCCATCGTCGCGGCAATGCGTTGCGGCTTGGCGCCAAGCCGCACCATTGCCTGCACTGTGCAGAGCGCTATTTTTCCCACTGTCCCTCTCCAACCTGCATGTGCAACGGCAATTACACCTGCAGTTGAGTCGGCTAGAGCGATAGGCACACAGTCGGCCGTGTTCACGCCAATGCACAATCCGGGCAAGTCGGTTACCAGTGCATCCACATCCTCGAGCATAGCCTCTTGGTCCTCGATGCCTGCATCAAAATAGTCCTCCCCTATAGTGAGCACTCGTGTTGTGTGGCTTTGCCGTGGCATCACCAGGTGGTCGAGGTCTACACCCATCAGTGAGCAGAACTCAAGCCTAGCCTCAAGCACGCGCAGAGCGTCGTCGCCAGTATAGTCACACAGGTTGTATTGAGAATAGGCATTGCGGCTGTTAACTTTACCGCGAGTGGTCTGCACCACAACAATGCCCGATGCGCTATTGTTAAGAATTAGTTTTTCAAGTTCCATATCAAGCTTTATTTTCCACGTTGCGAAGATAGTGAAAAAAGGCGAAAGAAGAGCGCATTTTTTTGCTTTGTATCGTTGTAATTAGTAATTTTGCGGTAAACATTAAAACAACTCGATACAACATGCCCTATTTTTCAGTAATAATACCGGTTTATAACCGGCCAGCCGAGGTTGAGGACTTGCTGCGCAGCCTTGCCGAGCAGTCGAGCAAGGATTTTGAGGTATATCTCGTTGAGGACGGCTCAACTGTGCGTTGTGACGAGGTAGCGTCACGCTACAACGACCGGCTCGACCTTCACTACCACTACAAGGACAACGAGGGACGCAGCATTGCTCGCAACTATGGCATCGAGCGTGCCAGCGGCAATTACTTCATTTTCTTTGACAGCGATTGCGTGATTCCCGGCGACTACTTCAAAATTCTCAAGGCTGAGCTCGAGCGTGAATATGTGGATTGCTTCGGCGGCCCCGATGCGGCCAGCGACGACTTTAGCGATGTGCAGAAGGCCATCAACTTCTCGATGACGTCGTTCCTGACTACCGGCGGAATTCGTGGAGGCAAGGTGCAACTTGAAAAATTTGTACCACGCTCGTTCAACATGGGCTATTCTCGCAAGGTTTGGGAGAAGGTGGGCGGCTTCCGCGAGATGTTCAGCGAGGACATCGACATGAGCACCAGGGTGCGCCAGGCAGACTTCAGCATTCGCTTGATTCGCGACGCCTACGTCTATCACAAGCGCCGCGTCGACTTGAAGAAGTTTGCTCGCCAAACCTACGTCTTCGGCATGTCACGCATCACGCTCAAGCTCCTTTACCCCGACTCATTAAAACTTGTGCACTGCTTGCCGGCGGTGTTTGTGCTTGGTTGTCTGGCATTGATATTGCTTGCCATCTTTTGGCGCTGGTGGGCGATACTGCCTCTTGCACTCTACGTGGTAATGCTGTGGGTGAGCGCGCTTGTCAAGACTCGCAGTCTCAAGATTTCGCTCATCGCCATCGTGTCGAGTTTTATTCAGCTTGGTGCCTACGGCATTGGTTTTATCAAAGCCTTCACGTGGAAAATCCTGTTGGGACACGGCCGTAACATAGAAGAAGAAATTGCCATGCGCAAAGGAAAATGAGTTGAAAGTCAATATTCAGTCAATAAGTAATAACCCAAATGCAGGACGAACACAACGAGATAAATCAAGAGATCATGTCGCGGGCTTTGAAACTGAATACCGCTCTCGATGACCGGCCTCGCGAGAAAGCGATGAAGCAAGGCTTCGCGTCGCTCACTGCCGCCGAGCTCTTTGCCATCATCATTGGCAGTGGCAGCCGTGGCGAGAGCGTGGTGGACTTGTGCCAACGCCTGCTTAATGACCATGATAACAAGATTTACAAAATAGCCCGCTTGAGCTATGCCGACCTTGCCAACATGTATCGGGGCGTGGGCGAAGTGAAAGCCCTTCAAATCCTTGCCGCCATTGAGATTTCGCGCCGGTTCCAAGGCGAGAAATTTGAGGATGATTTCCAGGTGACTGATGCCAACGCCGCCTATCGCTACCTGTCGACATTCATGCTCGACTTGAACCACGAGGAGATGTGGGCATTAATGCTTGACCGCGCCAAGCACGTGAAGGCTCGCGTGAGAATCAGCACCGGTGGCACAGCAGCCACTGTGGGCGACGAAAAGATAATTCTCAAGCATGCCATTACCCATCTTGCCAGCAGCATTATCCTAGCCCACAACCACCCTAGCAATAATGCCCGCCCCAGCATCCAGGACGATGCCCTCACCGAGCGAGTGAAGCGTGCTTGCATGGCAGTTGGCATTCCTCTCGACGACCACATCATCGTGTGCCGTGGCAACTATTACAGTTACATGATGGAAGGAAAGCTATAGAGAAAAGATTATTTACACTTTAGCTAATAGCAATTAAAAAGAAAATTCCGCAGCTGAATAACTGCGGAATTTTCTTTTTATAAAGATTCAGTGATATTCACTTTGCTGTTACAATCCACGGCCGTGGCAATTCTTATACTTCTTGCCGCTGCCACATGGACATGGATCGTTGCGGCCCACCTTTGGCCCCTCGTTGCGGATGGGCATTGTGGGACGCTGACCGGCCTGGCTTGCACCCATCGCAGCACGACGCTGAGCATCGGCAGCCTCGGCCACCGCATCCTGTCCACGTCCCTCGCTGTAGCGCTGACGCTGGCGACGTTCCTCTTGAGCCCGGCTAACCTCGGGACCTTCTTCCTGAACAGGAATCTGGCCACGCATGAGCGATGACACAGCTTTGCTATTAAGGTCACCAAGCATTGCCTTGAACAGGTCGAACGATTCGAGCTTATAAATCACAAGTGGATCCTTCTGCTCATAGCTTGCGTTCTGCACACTCTGGCGCAACTGGTCAAGCTCACGCAGATGCACTTTCCAACTCTCATCGATTGAGAGCAACAAAATTGCCTTCTGCCAGGCTTTGGCGATACACTTGCACTGGGTCTCATAGGCTTCCTTCATGTCGATGACGATACCATAGGTGCGCTTGCCGTCGGTGATGGGCACTCGCATCTTGCCTTGCGGTTCGGGAGCTCCCTGCGCCAACTGCTGTTCGCAGATGTTTTGAATCACGGGGTTGGCGACCTCGGCAAGGCGTTCGGTCTTGCGGCGGAAGGCTGCAAGCACCGCATCGTTGAGCTCGTTAATGCTGGTGCGCGCATCATTCTTGCGATATTGTTCCTCGTCGAATGGAGGCTCAATGGCGAAGGTTGAGAGCACGTTCATCTTGAAATCCTCAAATTCCGATGGGCCAAACTTATTGACGATGTCCTCAACAACATCGTTGATAGTGTTGATGATATCGGTGCCGATGCGCTCGCCGATGAGTGCGTGACGGCGACGGGTATAAATCACATTACGCTGCACGTTCATCACGTCGTCATACTCCAGTGTGTGCTTGCGAATACCGAAGTTGTTTTCCTCAACACGCTTCTGCGCATTGGCGATGCTCTTGGTAACCAGTGGCGACTCAATCATCTCACCGTCGTGCAATCCCAGGCGGTCAAGAGTCTTGACAACACGCTCGCTGGCAAAGAGACGCATCACCTTGTCCTCAAATGAAACAAAGAAGACTGATGAACCGGGGTCGCCCTGACGTCCGGCACGACCACGCAACTGGTTGTCGACACGACGTGACTCATGACGCTCGGTGCCAATGATAGCCAATCCTCCGGCTTCTTTAACCTCAGGGGTGAGCTTGATATCGGTACCACGACCGGCCATGTTGGTGGCAATGGTAACAACACCCTTGCCGTTAACCTGGCGACCAGCCTCGGCAACAATATCGGCCTCACGCTGGTGCAACTTGGCATTCAGCACGTTATGCTCGATGTGGCGCAGACTGAGCTGACGGCTCAAGCGCTCGGAAATTTCCACCGAAGTGGTACCCACCAGTGTGGGTCGACCCATGTCGCGCATCTTCACAATCTCCTCGATGACTGCGTTGAACTTCTCTTTCTCGGTCTTGAACACGCGGTCGGGGTTGTCCTTGCGAATAACCGGGCGGTTGGTGGGAATGTTCACAACGTCGAGCTTATAAATCTCCCAGAACTCACCGGCCTCGGTCATAGCTGTACCGGTCATACCCGCGAGCTTGTGATACATGCGGAAGTAG
>DGWL01000042.1:0-4916 GCA_002396125.1 Porphyromonadaceae bacterium UBA4259 | reverse complement strand
TACATGCGGAAGTAGTTCTGCAGCGTAATGGTGGCAAAGGTTTGGGTGGCAGCCTCAACCTTCACGCCTTCCTTGGCCTCAATAGCCTGATGCAGACCATCGCTGTAGCGGCGGCCCTCCATGATGCGGCCCGTCTGCTCGTCAACGATTTTCACCTTACCTTCCTCATCAACGATATATTCATCGTCACGGTTAAACAGTGTGTAAGCCTTGAGCAACTGTGTAACAGTGTGCACACGCTCGGCCTTTACCGAGTAGTTCTGCAAGAGCTCATCCTTCTTGTTGAGTTTCTCCTCTTCGCTCAGTGGTTCGTTGGTCACTGCCGAGAGTTCGCTGGCGATATCGGGCAAAACGAAGAACTTGGGGTCATCGGTGCCACGAGTGAGCACATCAATACCCTTATCGGTAAGTTCCACGGTGTTGTTCTGCTCCTCGATGATGAAGAACAGCGGGTCGGTAACCACATGCATCTCACGGTTGTTATCCTGCATGTAGAAAGCCTCGGTCTTGAGCATAGCTTGCTTAACGCCCTCCTGCGAGAGATACTTGATGAGTGGCTTGTACTTGGGCAAACCCTTGTAGGCACGGAAGAGCAGCAGTGTGCCTTCTTTCACCTCATCGGCATTATCGCTAGCCATGAGTCGGCGAGCATCGCTAAGCAACTGGGTCACCAGCTTGCGTTGGGCGTCATAGACGCGCTCAACGTTGGGTTTGTATTCGTCAAACATCTGGTCCTCGCCACGTGGCACAGGACCCGATATAATCAATGGTGTGCGGGCATCGTCGATAAGCACCGAGTCGACCTCATCGACAATAGCATAGTGGTGCGAACGCTGAACACAGTCCTCGGGTGCCATTGCCATGTTGTCGCGCAGGTAGTCGAAACCAAACTCGCTGTTGGTACCAAATGTAATGTCGCAGTTGTAGGCATTGCGGCGATCGTTGCTATTGGGCTCGGTCTTATCGATACAAGCAACGCTCAAGCCATGGAACATGTAGAGCGGACCCATCCACTCCGAGTCGCGCTTGGCGAGGTAATCATTCACAGTAACCACATGCACGCCACAACCGGCCAGAGCATTAAGGAACACCGGCAACGTGGCCACCAGGGTCTTACCCTCACCGGTAGCCATCTCGGCAATCTTGCCTTGATGCAAAACCGAGCCGCCAATGAGCTGCACGTCGTAGTGAATCATGTTCCACGTCATCTCGTTACCACCGGCCTCCCAGTGATTGAAGTAGATAGCCTTGTCGCCATCAATCTCAAGGAAGTCATGGCCATCGGCAGCGAGCTTGCGGTCGAAATCGGTTGCAGTAACCTCAATGGTCTCATTCTCGGTGAAGCGCTTGGCTGTCTCCTTCACAATGGCGAAGACGATGGGCAGCACCTCATTGAGTTTCTCCTCAATGCGGTCAAGCACTTCTTTCTCGAGTTTGTCGATTTTGCCCCACAGCGGCTCACGCTGCTCATATTCAAGACTCTCGATTTCGGCCTTGATACTGGCAATCTCGTCGCGCTGGGGTTGAACATAGTCTTGTATCTCTTGCCTCACAGCGGCACTGCGGGCACGCAATTCATCGTTGGTCAACTGTTCAACCTCGGGATACACCTTCTGTATTTCACGCACGATGGGCATGAGTTTCTTCAGGTCTCGGTCGCTCTTGTTGCCAAAGATTGATTTCAAAAAACTGTTAAATGACATTTCTTATGTATTGTTTTGATGATTTTTTGCAATAACATGAAGTGGATTGCAGCAAAAAACGTGCCAATACCACATCAAACTGCAAATTTACAAAAAATATTTGGAACACAACCGCGAATTATATGAATTTTAAATAATCTCCCTTTTGATTAATGGCATCTTGAAGGCAGGGCCGTGACTCGATGGCAGATTTTCTCGATTTCATCAAAATTACAGGAAGGATTACACCAGGATGGATGACTTACAAAAAAGAGAGAAGGAGAGGCTAGTGTGCAACGGGCTTCTCCTCCTCCGTTAAAATGGTTAATTAATAGTTAAGCAATCATTTTTTCATTTCAGCTTTAATGGGCCGCACCTGCGGCATAACACGAGTGAGACAGGTTGTGTATGTGTCAGGTGAGGCAGGCACCATTAGCTTAGTTTGGGAAAATGTTAAGTGTCGCGGTAATATCGCTCAGGCTGGTGTAGATGCAGCTGATGAGGCCAATGAAGATGATGCCCAAAGCACAAATCCACAAGCCGGCCTTCTCGGTCCAGTGCGACTTGAGGGTGGGAATAACACATTCGTCCTGACGGATGAACATAGCCTTTACCACGAGCAAGTAGTAATAGAGCGAGATGATAGTGTTAATCAACGCGATAAGCACGAGAACATAAATCGCCACACTGCCGGTGTTGCAAGCTCCCACAAAGATGAAGAACTTGCTGAAGAAGCCGGCAAATGGAGGAATACCACCGAGCGAGAACATGGCAAGCATCATCACAAATGCCAGCCAGGGATTGGTCTTGAACAAACCATTGTAGTCGTCGGTAGTGACCTTGCCGGTTTGCCTCTCAATCACGGCAATCACGCCAAATGCAGCGAGGTTGCTGAAGATGTAGACAAGGATATAGTACATCATCGAAGTCATGCCCACTTGGTTAGCGGCAATAACGCCAAGCATGATGTAACCTGCCTGAGAGATTGACGAGAACGCCAAGAAGCGCTTGAGGTTGCGTTGACGAATGGCGAAGAGGTTACCCACTGTGATGGTGACAACAATCACGGCATAGAGCATCCACTCCCACACCTGTGAATAGGCTGCGCCGAACACTTGAACCATAATCACGAAGAACGCAAACGCGGCCGAACCCTTGCTGATTACCGAGAGGTAACTGGTAACCATTGTGGGGGCGCCTTGATAAACGTCGGCAGTCCACAAGTGGAAAGGAACGAGCGACAACTTGTAGCCCACACCCGAGATAACGAAAGCCAACGCCACGATGAGCAGCAACGACTTGTCGCCAACAATGCTGGAGGCAATCTCACTGAAATAGAGAGTGCCGGTGAGACCGTAAACGAATGAAAGACCCATCAACATGATTGCAGATGAGAAGACTGCAGTGAACACATACTTGGCTGCAGCCTCATGGCTCTCGTAGTAGCGCTTCTCGAAGGCAGCAAGCGTTGCCAGTGGCAGCGATGCTGTCTCAAGACCGATAACGAAAATCAAGAAATGGCGGCCCGAAATCATGAGATACATGCCAAAGAGAGTCAAGAGCATCAGCTCGTAGAACTCGCCTCGACGCACGCTCACGAAGTCGCCGTTGGCCCACTTGATAGCCTGCAGCAGAACTATGAAAGTGCCAATGTTGAGGATGTTCTTCATAGCCCAAGTTGCCTTGCTGGCCTCAAACATCTCGCCAAATGCCATGCCCTCCTTCACGGGCAAGAAACTTGCTATCATGAAAATGCCAAACACAACGGTGGAGAAGAGCGGTAAACCCTTCTGTGTTGATTGTGGCATGAAAGTGTCATATAAGAATACAAGCAAGAACACGACAAGCAGTCCTATCTCTTGCGGCATCATTAAAAATTGAGAATAATCCATAAGTATATTATATCTGTTTTTTTAATTCAACACTATTATTACATAACACTTGGAGCATAAACCTTGAGTGCCTCAACCACAGGATTGAAGCTGTCGCGAATGATACCAATGAAGAAATTGGGGAAGCAACCGATGATTGCCACGCAAATAATGAGAGTGGCAGTCGACAGGCGCTCGCTCCAATCGGCATCAGTGAGAGTGCGGTGATGCTCATTCTGCACCTCGCCATAGAGCAACTTGCCCACAACGCGCAGAATATAGACTGCTGTGATAACAATCGAAGTGGTGGCGGCAATGGTGAGCACGCGATGGAACATATCGGTGTGTTCAAACGAGCCAAAGAAGATTGTCATCTCGGCAACGAAACCGCTCAAGCCCGGAAGACCCAGCGAAGCGAAACCGGCTATCACATAGCCAACACCCAAATAGGGCATGATGTGCATCAAGCCGCCCATCTCGCGGATGTCGCGGGTGTGAGTGCGACCGTAAATCATACCGATTAAGGCAAAGAACAATGCTGTCATCAAACCGTGTGAAAGCATCTGCAACACAGCACCGGTCATTGCGGTATTGTTGAACATCAGGATTGCGAAGAGTACCATACCACAGTGGCTAACCGAAGAGTAGGCATTGATATACTTAAGGTCGGTCTGAACACATGCGCTGAATGCACCATAGACAATACTGATGCCTGTGAGAGTGAGGAAAATCCATCCCAACTGCTGTGCCGCAAAAGGCATAAGGTAGATGGCAATGCGGAAGCAGCCATAACCACCAAGCTTCATCAGCACGCCGGCATGAAGCATCGACACTGCTGTGGGCGCACTGGCATGACCATCGGGCGACCATGTGTGGAACGGGAACATAGCTCCCAGAACACCAAAGCCCACGAAAGTCATTGGGAACAGATACATCTGCCACTCATGAGGAATAGCGTTGTTCTTGGCAATCTCAAGCAGATTCATGGTGTACTCACCCGGAGTTGCTGTTGAGTGGAAATAGATGCCAATGATGCCGAGCATCAAGAAAGCCGAACCGCCCATGAGCATGAGCGTGAGCTTCATGGCACTATAGTTCTTGTTACCACTACCCCACACGCCAATGAGAAGGTACATGGGAATGAGCGCTACCTCATAGAACATGAACATGGTGAACAGGTCCACGCTAATGAAGAAACCGAACACACCGGTCGACAACAGGAAGAACCACAAGAAGAACTGCTTGGGCAGCGGGTCCATCTTCCATGAAGCAAAGACACCGGCAAAGACGATGAACGCCGAGAGCAGTATCATTACCACCGACACACCGTCGACACCTAAGGCAAGCTTAATGTTGAGTGGTT